>NZ_PEMX01000002.1:0-392385 GCF_002759075.1 Pseudomonas sp. 382 | reverse complement strand
CTACCGTACGGAAACCGTTGCTGCCATCCAAATAGGCAGTGATTGCTGTGAGCTTGAACTGCTCAGTGTACTTGGCCATGAATCCCCCAAGGGTTGGATTGGTGTCCAACTTCTTGGGGGCAGTCCAGGTACCGCACAGCTTTTAAATCCTGTGCATACCTGTGGGAGCGGGCTTGCCCGCGAAGCAGGCGACGCGGTTACTCGATGAACGAAACCACACCACCTTCCAGCGACTTCACCCGGGCCAGCGATTCGACGCGGTAGCCCTGGCTATCCAGCTCGGCGCGGCCGCCCTGGAACGACTTCTCGATGACGATGCCCAGGCCGGCAACGGTGGCTCCGGCCTGCTTGATGATCGAGATCAGCGCTTGCGATGCCTTGCCGTTGGCCAGGAAGTCGTCGATCACCAGCACGCGGTCGCTGCTGTTGAGGTGGCGCGGCGAGATGGCCACGGTGTTCTCGGTCTGCTTGGTGAAGGAATACACCGAGGCGGTCAGCAGGTTCTCGGTCAGGGTCAGCGACTGGTGCTTGCGCGCGAAGATCACCGGTACGCCCAGCTTCAGGCCGGTCATCACCGCCGGGGCAATGCCCGAGGCTTCGATGGTGACGATCTTGGTCACGCCGGCATCGGCGAACAGGCGGGCGAACTCGTCACCGATCAGCTGCATCAGCGCCGGATCGATCTGGTGGTTGAGAAACGCGTCGACTTTGAGAACCTGATCGGAAAGCACGATGCCTTCTTCGCGAATCTTCTGATGCAGTGCTTCCACTGTGTATTCCTCGATGTAACAAAGGTGGCCGCTGGAAGCGGCAGATTTAAAGGATAAGGGTTGATCAGCGTTTGAGCATTGCCCGGATGTCGGCAAGGGCATTGTTGCCGCGTGCGGCCTTGACCTCGACCGGTGCATCGTCCAGGCCTTCCCAGGCCAGGTCGTCGGGCGGTAGTTCGTCGAGGAACCGGCTGGGTGTGCAGTCGATGATTTCGCCGTACTGCTTGCGCTTTGCGGCGAAGGTGAAGGCCAGGGTCTGGCGCGCGCGGGTGATGCCCACGTAGGCCAGGCGGCGTTCCTCTTCGATGGTGTCGGCCTCGATGCTGGAGCGGTGGGGAAGGATCTCTTCCTCCATGCCCATGATGAACACGTAAGGGAACTCCAGACCCTTGGAAGCATGCAGGGTCATCATCTGTACACCTTCGGCGTTTTCTTCCTCTTCCTGCTGGCGCTCGAGCATGTCGCGCAGCACCAGCTTGCCGATGGCGTCCTCGATGGTCATGTCACCCTCTTCGTCCTTCTCGAGGGTGTTCTTCAGCGCTTCGACCAGGAACCAGACGTTGCTGATGCGGAACTCCGCTGCCTTGTCGCTGGCGGTCTGCTGGCGAATCCAGTTCTCGTAGTCGATGTCGCGGATCATCTCGTGCAGCGCGGCGATCGGGTCTTCCAGGGCGACCTTGTGGCGCACCCCGTCGAGCCAGTGCTTGAAGCGTTGCAGGCGCTCGGTGTAGCGCGCATCCAGGTGCTCACCCAGGCCCAGCTCCTCGCTGGCAGCGTACATCGAAATGCCGCGCTCGGTGGCGTAGTTGCCGAGCTTTTCCAGGGTGGTCGAGCCGATTTCCCGGCGCGGTACGTTGATCACCCGCAGGTAGGCGTTGTCGTCATCCGGGTTCACCAGCAGGCGCAGGTAGGCCATGAGGTCCTTGACCTCCTGGCGGCCGAAGAAGCTGTTGCCGCCCGACAGGCGATACGGCACCTGGTGGTGCTGCAACTTCAGTTCGATCAGTTTGGCCTGGTAGTTACCGCGGTAGAGGATCGCGAAGTCGCTGTACGGGCGGTTGGTGCGCAGGTGCAGGGTGAGGATCTCCATGGCCACGCGCTCGGCCTCGGCTTCCTCGTTCTTGCAGCGGATCACACGGATCTCGTCGCCTACGCCCATCTCGCTCCACAGCTGCTTTTCGAAAGCATGCGGGTTGTTGGCGATCAGCACGTTGGCACAGCGCAGGATGCGGCTGGTGGAGCGGTAGTTCTGTTCGAGCATGACGATCTTCAAGGAGGGGTAGTCCTCCTTGAGCAGCATCAGATTTTCTGGGCGGGCGCCACGCCAGGCATAGATCGACTGGTCATCATCGCCCACCACGGTGAACTGGTTGCGCATGCCGATCAGCATCTTCACCAGCAGGTACTGGCTGGCGTTGGTGTCCTGGTATTCGTCCACCAGCAGGTAGCGCACGCGGTTCTGCCAGCGTTCGAGCACGTCGGGGTGCTCCTGGAACAGCTTGACCGGCAGCAGGATCAGGTCGTCGAAGTCCACCGCGTTGAACGCCTTGAGCGTGCGCTGGTAGTGGGTGTAGACGATGGCGGCGGTCTGCTCGCGCGGGTTGCGCGCCTTCTCAAGGGCTTCGGCGGGCAGGATCAGGTCGTTTTTCCAGGCACCGATCATGTTCTTGATCTCGTCGATGCCGTCGTCGCCGGAGTATTCCTTCTGCATGATGTCCGACAGCAGCGCCTTGATGTCGGATTCATCGAAGATCGAGAAGCCCGGCTTGTAGCCCAGGCGCTCGTGCTCCTTGCGGATGATGTTCAGGCCCAGGTTGTGGAAGGTACACACCGTCAGGCCCCGGCCTTCCCCCGGACGCAGCAGGGTGGCGACCCGCTCCTTCATCTCGCGGGCGGCCTTGTTGGTGAAGGTCATCGCCACGATGTACTGGGCACGGATGCCGCAGTTCTGGATGAGATGGGCAATCTTGCGCGTGATCACGCTGGTCTTGCCCGAGCCAGCACCGGCGAGCACCAATAGAGGGCCGCCGACGTAGTCACGGGCTTCCTGTTGCCGGGGATTGAGTCGGGACATGCTAGAAACCGGGGGTCGCCAGAAAATAGCCGCGCATTCTAACAGGCATGGGCCACTTGTGGCGCGACCGTCTGACGTTTGAGTCAGACTTTTGTTCGAGGATAAACATTAGTGAAACTAATGCTATTCACCGGAAAAATCGTAATTGCCGGTTTGCCGACTTTCGCGCAGGATGCACGTCAAAATGCGACGGGAGGCACTGTGGGCAAAGGATATGTCTAAAAGTGAAAATCATTTTCATTTATGCAGTAGCATGTCCGATATCCAACGCTACACCTTTCGAGTCTTAAGGAGCCCGCTTGTCCACGCCTGTCGAACCTTTGCGTTTGCTGCTGTTGGCTGATGAGCCGGAATGGGCCGCCTTGTTACGCGAATGCCTGCTGCCGCTGGACGGAAGCGCAGTACTGCTGACTGCGCCGAACTGGGCGGCAGTCGATACCCTTTTCAGCGCAGACCGCCAGGCGGTGGTGCTGGCCACGCCGGCGTTGCAGCCCGCACCCGGGCGCTGCGAACTGCCGACCATCCTGTTGCTCGACCACGAACCAGACACATCGCCAACGGGTGTCAGCGACTGGCTGGTACGTGACCAGCTGAACGTCGATGCCCTGCGCCGCTCGCTGCGCCATGTGCGCGAGCGCGGTGTGCTGGTGGCGACGTTGCAGCGCCTGGCCGAGCAGGACCCGCTGACCGGCATCGCCAACCGCCAGGGTTTCCAGGCCCTGCTGACCACGCGCCTGGCGGAGAACGAAGGCCGCGGCGTGGCCCTCGGCCACCTGGACCTGGACAACTTCCGCCATGTCAACGACGCCCTTGGCCATCAGTGCGGCGACCGTCTGATACTGCAGGTGGTCGCGCGCCTCAAGCAGCAACTGGAGGCCGGCGACCAGCTGGCGCGCCTGGGCAGCGATGAATTTGCCCTGCTGATCGACACGCGCCGCGATGCCAACCGCGCCGAATGGATCGCCGAGCGTATCGTCGAGGCGCTGGCCGAACCCTACTGGATCGACGGCGAAAGCCTGCTGCTTGGCTGCAGCCTGGGCCTGGCCCACGCCCGCGCCCAGGGCGGCCCTGACCCGCTGATGTGGCATGCGCACATCGCCATGCGCCAGGCCAAAAGTAGCCAGGGCTGCACCTTCCACGTATTCAATGAACGCATCAACCGCAATGCGCGCAGCCTGGCCGACCTGGAAAGCGAGCTGCGCCGGGCGCTGCGTCGCGACGAACTGGAGCTGCACTACCAGCCGCGGCTGAACCTGGCCGATGGCCGCATCGTCGGCCTGGAGGCCCTGGTGCGCTGGCGCCATGCCGAGCGCGGCCTGCTGCCGCCGAGCGAGTTCGTGCCGCTGGCCGAGCAGAGCGGGTTGATCGTGCCGTTGGGCTACTGGGTGATTTCCCGTGCACTGCGCGATATGCAGGCGCTGCGCGAACAGGGGCTTGCGCCGCTGCACATGGCGGTGAACCTGAGCTTCCGCCAGTTCCAGGACAGCCAGTTGCTGGCCACCCTGAGCCGGTTGATCATCGAGCACAGTGTGGATGCGCGCTGGCTGGAGTTCGAACTGACCGAAACGGCAGTGATGCGCCGCAACGAGCTGGTGCGCCAGACCATGGATGCCCTGGGTCGCCTGGGTGTGCGCTTCTCGCTGGATGACTTTGGTACCGGCTTCTCGTCCTTCGTGCACCTGAACAGCCTGCCGATCACCTTGCTCAAGGTCGACCGCAGCTTCGTTGCCGAGATGGAGATGCGCGAAGAGAACCGCAAGCTGGTGCATGCCATGATCAACCTGGCGCACAACCTCAACCTGGAGGTGGTAGCCGAAGGTGTGGAAAGCCCGGAACAGATGGCCTTGCTGCGCGGGTTTGGCTGTGACCAGGTGCAAGGGTTTCTGGTCAGCAAGCCGCTGCCGGTAGGAGAACTGATCGATTATCTGCAGGAAAGTGCTCGGCCGCAGTTGGTGTGCCTATAAGACCGCAGGGGAGGGCTTTGCCCTCCTTTCGCGACACAAGGCCGCTCCTACAGGGAATCGCGTTCTTCTGTAGGAGCGGCCTCGTGTCGCGAAAGGGCTGCAAAGCAGCCCCGGCAGTCACGCAGATACTGCAGCTTTTTCAGGATGAGCTTTTTTCCCCAGCAACCGCTTCATCCGCCACTCAAAGCCAATGGTCAGCGCCACCGCCGCGCAGGCCAGCCCCAACGCCAGCCCCCACCATACCCCTACGGCCCCGCCGCCCAGGGTAAAGGTGAGCAGCCAGGCGCTCGGCGCCCCCACCAGCCAGTAGCAGCACAGCCCGATCAGGAAGGTGGTCTTGGCGTCCTTCAAGCCACGTATCGAGCCCATGGCTATGGTCTGCATACCATCGAACAGCTCAAACCATGCCGCCACCATCAGCAACTGCACCGCCAGCTGATAGATCGCGGCGAAGCCGGGGTCGCTGCGGTCGATGAACAGCCCCACCAATGCCTCCGGCATCAGCAGGAACAACGCTGCAAAGGCAAACATGATGGTTGCGCCGAAGCCGATCCCCACCCGCCCGGCGCTGCGTGCGGCCAACAGATTGCCGGCGCCGTAGTACAGGCCCACGCGCATGGTTACCGCATAGGACAGCCCGGTCGGCACCATGAACGCCGTGGAGACGATCTGCAGGGCAATCTGGTGTGCCGCCAGTTGCGTGCTGCCTAGCACGCCCATGCACAGTGCGGCGAAGGCGAACAGCCCGACTTCCACCATGTAGGTGCCGCCAATCGGCAGGCCCAGCCGCCACAGCTCGCGCAGGGCCGGCAGCGAAGGGCGCGACAGCCCTTTGCGCAGCGGATAGGCGGCATAGGCTGGGTGCCAGCGGATGTACAGCGCCAGCGCGATGGCCATGCCCATCGACACCACGGCCGTGACCAGGCCGATACCCATCAGGCCCAGCTTCGGCAGGCCGAACATGCCTTCGATCAGGGCGATGTTGAACAGGTAGTTGAGCACCGTGCCGACCAGGCTGATGACCATTACCGGGGTCGAGCGCCCAAGCGCGCTGGTGAAGCCGCGCAGGGCCATGAAGGTCAGGTAGCCGGGCAGGGCCAGTGGCAGCAGGGTGAGGAACTCGGCTGCCGAATTTACGTTCTCCGGCTGCTGGCCGAACAGCAGCAATACCGGTTTCAGGTTCCACAACACCAGCGCTGCCACCAGTGCCAGGCCCCAGGCGAGCCATAGGCCGTTCTGCGCCAGGCGCGTGGCGCCCTCGATGTCGTTGGCACCCTTGCGAATCGCCACCAGGGTGCCGACTGCGGCGATCACGCCCAGGCAGAAGATCGACACGAACGAATAGCTCGCCGCGCCCAGCCCGCCACCGGCCAGGGCCTGCGGGCTGATGCGAGCCATCATCAAGGTGTCGGTGAGCACCATCAGCATGTGCGCCAACTGCGAGGCGATCAGCGGCCCGGCCAGGCGCAGCAAAGCCTTGAGTTCTGTGGTGGGCGCGACGTACATGGGTGAGGTCCTTGTGCCTGATGCTGTGAGCGAGGGACGATTCTGAGGCTTCGGTCAACTTTGCACAAAAGGATAAATGCGATGGTTGGCATGAGTTGAACTCATGCATATATGATTCAGTGCATTCCATTCCCGCCCCCGTATGACAGGTGCCCCATGTCCCGCCAGCTGCCTCCCCTGTATGCACTGCGCGCATTCGAAGCGGCTGCGCGGCTGAGCTCGTTCACCCGTGCCGGTGAAGAGCTGTCGATTACCCAGAGCGCGGTGAGCCGGCATATTCGCACCCTCGAGGAGCATTTCGCCTGTCGGCTGTTCGTGCGCAATGGTCGCAGCCTGCAACTGACCGAGGCGGCCCGGGTGCTGCTGCCCGGCGTGCGTGAAGGCTTTGCTGCGCTGGAGCGGGCCTGCGATACCTTGCGTGGGGAAGACGACATCCTGCGCATGAAGGCGCCGTCGACCCTGACCATGCGCTGGCTGCTGGCGCGGCTGAGCCGCTTCCGGCACCTGCAACCTGGCAACGAGGTGCAACTGACCAGCGCCTGGATGGATGTCGACCATGTCGACTTCAACCAGGAACCGTTCGATTGCGCGGTGCTGCTCAGTGACGGGGTGTTCCCGGCGGACTGGGAAGTACGTCGGTTGTTTTCCGAGCTGTTGATCCCGGTAGGGGCACCGGACCTGTTGAAGGAAGGGCCGTGGGACGAGCGGCGGTTGGCGGGTATCGAGCTGCTGCACCCGACCCCCGACAAGCGTGACTGGCGCGAATGGCTGGAGCGCATGGGGCTCAGCGACAAGGTCTCACTCAAGGGCGGACAGGTGTTCGATACCCTGGAGCTGGGCATGATCGCGGCGGCGCGAGGTTACGGCATCTCGATGGGCGACTTGCTGATGGTCGCCGAGGATGTGGCCCAGGGACGCTTGAGTTTGCCTTGGCCGACGGCGGTGCCCAGCGGCATGGACTACTACTTGGTGTGGCCGCGGACCCGGCCAGGCGGGGAGCGGTTGCGGCGGTTGAGCGTGTTTTTGCAGGAAGAGGCGGCGGCAGTTGACTTGCCTGTGGTGGAAATCCTGCCAGCCCTTTGACTGCCTGTGCCGGCCTCTTCGCGGGCACGCCCGCTCCCACAAGTACAGCACATGCCTCAGGCCGGTGGTGATCCTGTGGGAGCGGGCGTGCCCGCGAAGAGGCCGGTACAGGCGAAAGAAAACGTTTGCGAATACCCCGGCCCGACACTCAAGTATTCCACAGCGACGCCGATCTATTGGCACCAGCGTCCCGGAAGAGGATGCGCTTCCCGTCGATAAGATGCGGGTGGCCAGCGTGATCAGGACGATCCCGGCCTCTTGCCAGGAGCTCTCTTAAAATGTCTCAACCGCGTGCCCGAATTGCCTCGCAGCTCGGTGTCGCCCTCGCCATCGTGCTGGCGTTGGTGATTTCCGGCAGTACCCTGTTCGCCCTGCGTGCGCTGGATGACGCCAACCTCGCCACCCGCCAGGCCCACCTGGCCAGCGAGGCGCGACTGCTGGCCGACCAGCTCGATACCTTCCACGGGTCGCTCAAGGACAACACCCAGCGCCTGAGTGGCCTGTTCGAGCGCCGTTTCGCCTCGGGCCTGTCGCTGCACCCTGGCGAAACCGTGCAGGTCGCCGGTCAAAGCACGCCCGCCCTGTACCTGGGTGACCAGCTGCTGAACAACGACTTCCAGGTGGTCGACGAATTCCAGCAGATGACTGCCGGCATCGCGACCCTGTTCGTGCGCAGCGGTGATGACTTCGTGCGCATCAGCACCAACCTGAAGAAACAGGACGGCACCCGCGCCATCGGTACCCAGCTCGACCGACAGCACCCCGCCTACAGCAAGCTGCTGGCCGGGCAGATGTACGTCGGCCGCGCCGTGCTGTTCGAGCGCAACTACATGACCCGCTACGTACCCGTCAGCGACAGCAGCGGCCGGGTGATTGCGGTGCTGTTCGTCGGCTTCGACTACACCGACGCACAGAACGCCCAGTTCGCCAACCTCAAGCGCTTCCGCATCGGGACAACCGGTTCGTTGGCCATTCGCGATGACCAGGGCCAATGGCTGGTGCCGCCGGCCAACGCCGACCAGGACCTGTTCAGTGCCAGCGCGCCGTTCGCCGAGGGCCCCTGGACCGTGGTGGCGAGCATGCCCAAGGCGGAAATCCGCGAGGTGACCTGGAGCGTTGGCCTGCGTCTTGCCATCGGCAGCCTGCTGGCGATGCTGCTGGCCGTGGCCGCCACCCTTTGGCTGCTGCGCCGCAAGCTGCGCCCGCTGGATGACCTGGTGCGTCAGGCCGAGGCACTGGGTGCCGGCGACCTGAATGCGCGCCTGAGTGTGACCAGCCATGACGAGATCGGCCAGCTGGCCCGCAGCTTCAACCAGATGGGCGAGGCGCTGGCGACCATGGTCGAGCACATTCGCAGTGCTTCCGAGCAGGTCAGTAGTCGTGCGCGTTCGCTGTCCGGGTTGTCTACCGGTGCCTGTGAAGGCATGGACCAGCAGTCCGGCGAGATCACCAGCATGGCCGGTGCGGTGGAGGAATTCAGCGCGACGTCGATGAACATCGCCGACAACATGGCGGGTACCGAGCGTATGGCCCGTGACAACGCCCAGCAGACCCGCATCGGCCGCAGTGCCATGGACGAAGCGTCGAGTTCGCTGCGCCAGATTGCCGAAGCGCTGGGTGGCACCGCCACTGTCATGGACAGCCTGGGCGCTCGTTCGCAGGAGATCGGCGGTATCATAAGCGTGATCACCGCGATTGCCGAACAGACCAATCTGCTGGCTTTGAACGCCGCCATCGAGGCTGCCCGTGCCGGTGAACAGGGCCGTGGATTTGCCGTGGTCGCGGATGAGGTGCGTGGGCTGGCCGCGCGCACGCGTCAGGCAACCGATGAGATTTCCGGGATGATCACCAGTATCCAGCAGCAGACCGGGCACGCCATCCATACCCTGGAGCAGGGTAACCTGCTGATGCAGGAAGGGCTGGCGCGCAACGACAAGGTCGCCGAAGCGCTGGCGCGGATTGATGAGCAGAGCCGCACCGCGGGTGAGCAGTTTGCCGTGATCAGCACGGCGACTCAGGAGCAGAGCAGCACGGCCACCGTGCTTAGCCGCAACCTGCAGAGCATTGCCCAGGCCAACAGCGAGCAGCGCGATGTGGCCAATGAGCTGGCCTTGACCGCGCGCGAGCTGGAAGGGTTGGCGGCGCAACTGCGTCAGGAAGTGGACCGCTTCCGCTGAACCGCAGGGGGCCGCTGTGCGGCCCTTTCGCGACACAAGGCCGCTCCTACAGGAACGCGCGTTGCTTTTGTAGGAGCGGCCTTGTGTCGCGAAAGGGGCGCAAAGCGCCCCCGGCAAGCCTGAGGCTTACAGTGAACCCAGGTTCAGCGCTTGGGCGCAGGCCTGCAGCGAGCGCCGCTCGCTCTGCGCATACAGCGCCAGTTCATCCTGCACCTGCAGCCCCAGCGCCGCTTCGAAAGCCTCGCGATTGGCATTGCTGCCATACTCGGCCTGGCCCTCATCCCCCAGGTTCGACTGGAAGATCCCCGCCGCACTCACCGGCAGGAAGTCCTCGTACACCAGTGCCTCGTAGTGCACATGGCCGGCCGCGATCAGACCTTCCAGGGTGGTCGGGCGATCCGCCTGCTCCCGCGCGGCCAGGCCCTGCTCGGTCGCGAAGTAGCGGAAATAAGCCAGCCCCTGCTCACGCATCTGCGCCAGGTCATCCGGGAATGCAGCGAAGCTTTCCTGCAACAGCGCCATGTAGCGCTCGGCATTGGCCTCGGCTGGCGCTCCTCCCAAGGCGGCGCGGGTGGCATCGAGCAGCGTGTCGTACAGCTGGCGGCCCTTCGGCGTCAGTGCCGCGCCGCGCTGTTCGATTTCGCCGAAACGTGCGGTGTGGCTACCCTGGTGGTCGCTGAATGCAACCTTCTCCTGCAGCGCCTTGAAGCTGGTCTGGCGCAGCAGGATCGGGTGGCGGCGAGTGGGTGGCCCTTCGACCACGGCTTTCGGCGGGATGCCCTTGGCCGGCATGCCGGCCTGGATCGCGTCGATGTCCAGGGTGCGTGGGGTCAGGTGGTTGATGTGCGGGCCTTTGAAGGCCACCACGTCGGCAATCAGGCGGTGCTGGTCATGCAACTGCTGATACTGCGCGGCCGTGACCGTGGCGTCCTGGTGCCAGCGGAAGGTGTGCAAGGCTTCACGAACGAACTCGCCGGCATCGGTCTCGTTCAGGCCGCCATCGCGCTCGCATCGGGCAATCAGTTCCAGTACCCGGGGGGTGAATATCTGACGCTTGGCCAGGATGCCCTGAGCCAGTTCGCGCAGCGGCAGGTTGTCGATCAGCTCCAGGCGCAGCAGCGAGGTGAACACGCGGAACGGGCTGACATGCAGCGACTGCTCATGCACAGCGCGGAACGCGGTGGAGTGCACCGGCACGCCAGCTGAGCTGAGGTCGTAATAGCCGACCGGCGCCATGCCCATCACTGCGAACAGCCGGGCGATGGTGGCCAGCTCTTCGGCGGTTCCGACGCGGATGGCGCCGTGGCGCTCATGGTCCAGGCGTTCGATTTCGCCGGTCCAGCGCAAGGCCTCGGCCAGCTTGGGCCGCTCGGCCAAGACCCGCTGGTTGATTTCGCTCACCAGCTCCAGCAGCGTGCCGTACAGCGGCACTTCCTGTTTGTACATGAGTGACATGGCGGCAGAGAACTGCGCGCGGATGCTGTCGGGGCTGACGAAATCGTGGGCGGGCATCGCTAGCTTCCTGGTTAGGTTCGGACGCTTACATGAAAGCTGGGAATGCACTTGGCTCACAAGCGAAAAAAAGTGAGTCAGTCATTCCATTTTTGATCGACCTCCATGGCCCTTTCGCGGCTAAAGCCGCTCCCACAGGTACTGCACAGGATTCAGACTTTGCGCAGTACCCTGTGGGAGCGGCTTTAGCCGCGAAGAGGCCCTCAAGCCTGAAGCTGCTCGCGAATCCATTCCACCAGAGCCCGTACCTTTGGCACCTCCGCCGCATGCTCGGCATACGCCAGGTAATGCTTGCCAGTACTGCGCATCGCATGATTCCACGCAATGACCAGGCTGCCCTCGGCCAGCTCTTTGGCCACCAGGTATTGCGGCACCAACGCTACCCCGCACCCGGCCTGCGCCGCACTCAGCGCCATATAGAACGTATCGAAGCGCGGCCCGTGGTAGGCGCTGACGCTGTGCAACCCCAGCTCCAGGAACCATTCATGCCAGGCCTCGGGCCGCGACGTACTCTGCAACAGCACCAGGTCGGCCAGTTCACCGGCATCGCTCAATGCACGGCCGCCCAGCAGCTCCGGCGCGCACACCGGCACCACCTGTTCACCGAACAGCTCCACGCAAGTGGCCCCCGGCCAAGTGCCCTGGCCATAGAAGAACACCACATCCGCCGAGCCCTGCAGCAAGGCAAACGGTTCCATCTCGTTGCGGATGTCGAGGTGGATGTTCGCGTGCCGTTTGCCGAAGCCTTTGAGGTGCGGGATCAGCCAGCGCACGCCAAAACTGGGTTGAGTGGCTACTTTCAATATCTCGGTCTGCTCGCCGTAGGTGAGCACGTAGCGGCTGGACATGTCGACCTGGGTAAGGATCTTGTTGACCTCGGCCAGGTACAGGCTGCCCGCAGGCGTGAGTTGCAGGCGCCTGCGGATACGCAGGAACAAGTGGTGGCGCAGCATCTCTTCGAGCTGCGCCACCTGCTTGCTGACCGCGCTCTGGGTCAGGTGCAGCTCTTCGGCGGCGCGGGTAAAGCTCAGGTGACGGGCTGCAGCTTCGAAGCACTGCAGGGCGGTCATGGAGGGCACCAGGCGTTTGGACATAGCGTTCTCTGCGGCTCAAATCATTACCTGACGGAATGATATGCGGAATAAAGGTCGTTTGTTGCACCGGTGTGATCGGATTAATACTGATCCACATCATTTTTCCACCCCATCACCCGATGTAGGAGAAGCACAAATGGTTGCTGGATTGCTCGAGCGCCTCGGCGTTGCCGCCGAGGCTTACACCCAGGGCGACTACCCTGTTCACACGCCGATCGACGGCAGCCAGATCGCCTCGGTGAAACTGCTTGGCAAGGCCGAGACCGTCGCCCGCATCGATCAGGCCCAGAGCGCCTTCGAAGCCTGGCGCAGCGTGCCGGCCCCTCGGCGTGGCGAGCTGGTGCGCCTGTTCGGTGAAGTGCTGCGTGAGCACAAGGCCGACCTCGGCGAGCTGGTCTCGATCGAAGCTGGCAAGATCACCCAGGAAGGCCTGGGCGAAGTACAGGAAATGATCGATATCTGCGACTTCGCCGTCGGCCTGTCGCGCCAGCTGTATGGCCTGACCATCGCTTCCGAGCGCCCAGGCCACCACATGCGTGAAACCTGGCACCCGCTGGGCGTGGTTGGCGTGATCAGCGCTTTCAACTTCCCGGTTGCGGTATGGGCCTGGAACACCGCGCTGGCCCTGGTGGCTGGTAACTCGGTGGTGTGGAAGCCGTCCGAGAAGACCCCGCTGACCGCCCTGGCTTGCCAGGCGCTGTTCGAAAAAGCCCTGAAAGCCTTTGGTGACGCCCCGGCTGGCCTGGCACAACTGGTGATTGGGGGCCGTGAAGCTGGCGAAGCCATGGTCGACGACCCACGCGTACCGCTGGTCAGCGCCACCGGCAGCACCCGCATGGGTCGTGAAGTGGGCCCACGTGTTGCCGCCCGCTTCGGTCGCAGCATCCTCGAGCTGGGTGGCAACAACGCCATGATCCTGGCCCCGAGCGCCGACCTCGACCTGGCCGTGCGCGGCATACTGTTCTCCGCTGTCGGCACCGCCGGCCAGCGCTGCACGACCCTGCGTCGCCTGATCGTGCACCGTTCGATCAAGGACGAAGTGGTAGCCCGCGTCAAAGCTGCCTACGGCAAAGTGCGCATCGGCGACCCACGCAAGGACAACCTGGTTGGCCCGCTGATCGACAAGCAGTCGTTCGACGCCATGCAGGGTGCACTGGCCAAGGCCCGTGACGAAGGTGGGCAGGTGTTTGGTGGCGAACGCCAGCTGGCCGAGCAGTACCCGAATGCCTACTACGTGTCGCCGGCCATTGCTGAAATGCCGGCCCAGAGCGACGTGGTGCGCCATGAAACCTTCGCGCCGATCCTCTATGTGCTGGCCTACGACGACTTCGAAGAGGCCCTGCGCCTGAACAACGAAGTGCCACAAGGCCTGTCGTCGTGCATTTTCACCACTGACATTCGCGAAGCCGAGCGCTTCCAGAGTGCTTCGGGCAGTGACTGCGGCATCGCCAACGTCAACATCGGCACCAGCGGCGCCGAGATCGGCGGCGCGTTCGGTGGCGAGAAGGAAACTGGCGGTGGTCGTGAGTCTGGTTCCGATGCGTGGAAAGGCTACATGCGCCGCCAGACCAACACCGTGAACTACTCGCGCGAGCTGCCGCTGGCACAGGGTATCGTGTTCGACTGATGGATTGATGCTGCATGGCCGGGGGCTTCGCCCCCGGTTCGCGGGCTCGCCCGCTCCCACAGGGACCTCACAGCTGTCGGAATCTGTGAGGTCCCTGTGGGAGCGGGCGAGCCCGCGAATGGGCTGCAAAGCAGCCCCAAACAAGAACAAATTGCTGGAGCCGGGCCATGTCCGAACTGCGTCAACAATGCTTGTGGGAACACGTCAGCCAACCGACCGTCGCCAGCCAGGCCCTGGCCGGCGAGCACAAGGCCGATGTCTGCGTGATCGGCGGCGGCATCACCGGCCTGTCGGCGGCCATCCACCTGCTCGAACAGGGCAAGTCGGTGATCCTGCTGGAGGCCTGGAAGATCGGCCACGGCGGCTCTGGCCGCAACGTCGGCCTGGTCAACGCCGGCACCTGGATCCGCCCGGACGACGTCGAGGCAACCCTCGGCCAGAAGCAGGGCAGTCGCCTGAACAAGGTGCTAGGTGAGGCTCCGGCTGAAGTGTTCGCCATGATCGAACGCCTCGGCATCGACTGCCAGGCCCGGCACAAAGGCACGCTGCACATGGCCCACAACGCTACCGGCATCGCTGACCTTGAGGCCCGCCACGAGCAATGGCGCCGCCGTGGTGCCGACGTCGAGCTGCTGACCGGCGCCCAGTGCCAGGAATACTGTGGTACCGACAAGATTTCCGCCGCGCTGCTCGACCATCGCGCCGGCACCATCAACCCGATGGGCTATACCCAGGGCCTGGCCGCCGCCGTGGCGCGACTGGGCGGCAAGCTGTTCCAGCAGTCCTCGGTCGAAGGCCTCGAGCGCGATGGCGATGCCTGGCGGGTGAAGACCGCACGCGGCTCGGTACGCGCCGATAAAGTGGTGATTTCCACGGGCGCCTACACCGAAGGCGACTGGAGCAACCTGCAGAAGCAGTTCTTCCGTGGCTACTACTACCAGGTGGCGTCCAAGCCGCTGCACGGTGCGGCAGCTGACAAGGTGCTGCCGCACGGCCAGGGCTCCTGGGACACCCGCACCGTGCTCAGCAGCATCCGCCGTGACGATCAGGGCCGCCTGTTACTGGGCAGCCTCGGCCGGGTCGACAACAAGCCGGCCTGGTTCGTGCGCAGCTGGGCCGACCGGATCCAGAGCCATTACTACCCGGAACTGGGCAAGGTCGAGTGGGAAATGCACTGGACCGGCTGCATCGACTTCACCCCGGATCACCTGATGCGGTTGTTCGAGCCGGCGCCGGGGCTGGTGGCGGTGACGGGCTATAACGGCCGCGGCAACACCACCGGGACCGTGATTGGCCGGGCGTTTGCCGAATTTCTGCTGAAGGGGGAGGCGGACAGCTTGCCGATTCCGTTCTCGCCAATGACCGGGGTGAGCGCGCCTTCGCTGCGCACCGCGTTCTATGAGT
The DNA here is from genome assembly GCF_002759075.1 of Pseudomonas sp. 382. Lineage (NCBI taxonomy): Bacteria > Pseudomonadati > Pseudomonadota > Gammaproteobacteria > Pseudomonadales > Pseudomonadaceae > Pseudomonas > Pseudomonas sp. 382. The sequence goes on along the minus strand of NZ_PEMX01000002.1, from coordinate 377,174 downwards.
CCGGCTTCTCGCTGTACCACGCGGGGCAATGCCTGAGAGTGGTGTTGTAAGCACTGGCCTCTTCGCGGGCATGCCCGCTCCCACAGGTACTGCACAGGATTCAGACCTTGCGCGATCCCTGTGGGAGCGGGCGAGCCCGCGAAAGGGCCGGCACAGGCTTACTTGTGCAACCAGCTCAAGAAGCCACCCTTCTTGATCGAAACCGGCTTCTGCAGCAGCAGCGACTCCCGGCTCTGGCGCCGGAACCGTTGCAACTTGCTCAGCGCCATCTGTACTTCCCCGCGCTGCACCAGGCAGCTCTTCACCTGTTCCTTCTCGATGCGGTACAGCACGCAGCTGGTCAGGGTTCGGAACTCGGCAAACGATTTATCTTCATCGATGATTCCCTCGATCCCCAACACCTCACCTGGCCCCATGCGGCCGGCCTCCAGCAGCTTGTCACCATCGCGCACCGACGCTGAAACCACGCCGCTGCCAATTACCAGCAAATGATCGGACTGCTCGCCCACCTCCAGAATCACCTGGTCAGCCAGGTACTCCACAGCGGTCATGCGCTGGCTCAGGGCATCCCGCTCTTCGTCAGTCAGCGAGCGGAACACCCGCACCTCGTCCAGCACCTCGCGCTGGCGGCTGCGCGGAGGCATCGCCAGGTCGACGTTCCACATCACCCCGCTGGCTTCCAGATGGCGGTGCGCAAGGTCGAACAGCTGGTTACGGGCATCGGTCTTGCCGGCCATGTCGGCTATGAAACCACTGGCCTCGTACTCCACCGACTCCAAGGTCGAGGCCTTCACCGTGACCTTGGGCTTGGGTGAGGCGAGGATTGCGCTGGTGCCCTGCAGGGCTTTTTCCAGCGCATCGAAAACCCGCTTGGGGCGTACCTTGGCCGGCACCACCACACAGATCGACACCCCGTTCACATCGGCCGGGCGGCTATGGTTGAGCAGCCGCGCCTTGGCCGCCACCGAGTTGGGGATCACCGCCAGGCTGCCACTGCCGGTGAGCAAGCGCGTGGCGCGCCAGTCGATATCCAGCACCTTGCCCTCGGTGCCGTCGATGGAGATCGAATCGCCAATCTGATAGGGCCGCGTGGTGTTCAGCACGATGCCGCTGAACACGTCGGCCAGAGTGCTTTGCAGCGCCAGGCCGATGACGATGGCCATCACCCCGGAAGTGGCCAGCAGGCCCTTCACCGGTAGTTGCAGCACATAGCCCGCCGCCGCGACCACGGCCGCGAGGAAGATCAGCGCCCCCAGCACATCCTGCAGCAGGCGCCCGCCGTGGCTGCCACGGGCGACCAGCAGCAAGCCGAACACTACCGTCACCGTGCGTGCGCCAAACAGCCACCAGCCGATGGCCAGTACCGTGGCGATGAGGTTGCGCGAGACGTCGTCGGGCCACGGCGGCGGTTGCAGCGGGCTCATGCCAGCGGCCACCAGCACCGCGCTGAACAGCAGGAAGATCACTAGACGCGTACCGATGCGCCAGGCCCGGCGCTGGATCGGGATCAACTGCCAGAGCACGAGGTCGAGCAGAATCAGGGCGGTGCCGAGCAACAACGGGGACGACTGGATGAACGCCAGCATGGAGGTCTCGGAGGGTGAGAAAAGGGCTGTGCGTAGTAATAGAGCAGCTTGGTCGGGCAAGCAATGAGGCCAGCAAAGCCACTGCCACTTGATCGTTCTTTAAATGGAACGCTAAAGCCAAAAAACACTATCTACCGCGTCAAAGGTGTTGGTTTTAATCTTCTCCCATCAACGCGAAACACCCAACTTACTGAACATCAAAACCCTTAGGAGCTACCACCATGACCAACTTCAAATACAACCGCCTGAACAAAGACGACGCCGCCGTTCTGCTGGTCGACCACCAGGCTGGCCTGCTGTCCCTGGTCCGCGACATTGAACCGGACGCGTTCAAGAACAACGTCCTGGCCCTGGCCGACCTGGCCAAGTTCTTCAACCTGCCGACCATCCTCACCACCAGCTTCGAGCAAGGCCCCAACGGCCCGCTGGTGCCGGAGCTGAAAGCACTGTTCCCGGACGCGCCGTACATCGCCCGCCCAGGCCAGATCAACGCCTGGGACAATGAAGACTTCGTCAAGGCGGTGAAGGCCACTGGCAAGAAACAGCTGATCATTGCCGGCGTGGTGACTGAAGTCTGTGTAGCCTTCCCGGCGCTGGCTGCGCTGGAAGAAGAGTTCGACGTGTTCGTCGTCACCGACGCTTCCGGCACCTTCAACGCCATGACCCGCGATGCCGCCCATGACCGCATGAGCCGGGCCGGTGCGCAACTGATGACCTGGTTCGGCGTGGCCTGTGAGCTGCACCGCGACTGGCGCAACGACATCGAAGGCCTGGCCGCGCTGTGCTCCAACCACATCCCGGACTACCGCAACCTGATGACCAGCTACAACGCCTTCAACGCCAGCAAGTAAGCCGCTTTCCCGGGCACCGCCAGGCGGTGCCCGGCAAGGGCAGCACACCCATCCAATCCTCCGCCCGTCCGCCGTTGCAAAGTGGATGCGGGCAAGCTCATCCCAAGGAACGCCGATGAACACCGCACTCCAAGACAACCGCAACGTGGTGACCCTGGTCATCCAGCACAAGGCCCGTGCCGAGTCGCTGGCGGCCTACGAAGCGTGGCTCAAGCGCACCGTCAGTGCCGCCCGCAGGCAGCCGGGGCACCTGGACGTCAACGTAATCCGCCCTGACGAAGGCGGGCTGCACTTCACTACCGTGGTGCGCTTCGCCGACGCAGGTCTGCTGCAGGCCTGGGTCAACTCGGCCGAACGTCAGGCGCTGGTCAACGAAGTGTTGCCGTTGCTCGACGGCGGTGACCAAACCCAGGTGCACGACGATCCAGAGTTCTGGTTCACCCCGCCGAGCGTCAACGCGGCGCAACCGCCGCGCTGGAAGCAGGCGCTGCTGACTTACCTGGTGATCTGCCCGATGACCATGGTCGTTCCGCAGCTGCTGGCGCCGTTTTTCGCGCGTTTCCCGCAGCTCGGCGGCCCGATCAGCGGCAACCTGATCGGCAACCTGTTCGTCATCCTGCCCGTGGTGTTCTACATCATGCCTTGGGTAACCCGCCGCTGCGCCACCTGGCTGCGCGGTTGAGCCAACGCCTTCATCGACGCTTTCAACTGCAGACTTTCAAGGAGATACCGACATGACCACTCTCGTTACCCGCGACGGCACTTCGATCTATTACAAGGACTGGGGCAGCGGCAAACCGGTGCTGTTCAGCCACGGCTGGCCACTGGACGCCGACATGTGGGACTCGCAGATGGAGTTCCTGGCCAGCCGCGGTTACCGCGCGATCGCTTTCGACCGCCGTGGCTTCGGCCGTTCGAGCCAGCCGTGGACCGGCTACGACTACGACACCTTCGCCGACGACATCGCCCAGCTGATCGAACACCTCGACCTGCGTGAAGTGACCCTGGTGGGCTTCTCGATGGGTGGCGGTGATGTCAGCCGCTACATTGCCCGCCACGGCAGCGAGCGGGTAGCGGGCCTGGTGTTGTTGGGTGCGGTGACGCCGGTGTTCGGCAAGCGTGATGACAACCCGGAAGGCGTCGACCTGTCGGTATTCGAAGGTATCGTTGCTGGCCTGCGTGCTGACCGTGCGCAGTTCATTGCCGATTTTGCCACGCCGTTCTACGGCCTGAACCATGGCCAGCAGGTGTCCCAGGGCGTGCAGACTCAGACGCTGAACATTGCGCTGATGGCTTCGATCAAGGGCACCCTGGATTGCGTGACCGCATTTTCGCAGACCGACTTCCGCCCGGACATGGCCAAGATCGATGTGCCAACCCTGGTGATCCATGGCGATGACGACCAGATCGTGCCGTTCGAAGCCACCGGCAAGCGGGCCGCGGAGCTGATTCGCGGGGCTGAGCTGAAGGTGTATGCCGGTGCGCCGCACGGGTTCGCGGTGACCCATGCCCAGCAACTGAACGAGGACTTGCTGGCGTTCCTGCAGAAGTAATTGTGCAAGGCATTCGCGGGTGAACCCGCTCCCACGGGGAAAGCAGTAACCGGGGGAGCGGGTTCACCCGCGAAGAGGCCGGCCATGGCTGCATAAAACCTGAACAGGGCTAACCTTCTAGCTCACCGCACATCCATCCAAGCCCTGACCCTGTATCAGCCGGCATGCTCTGCAGTTGCGCCTGCCGCCGCCGCACCCAGACGGAGAAGCCCATGTCCCAGGACCGCAACGACAAGACCCGTCGCCAGTTCCTCACCACCAGCACCGTGCTAGGTGCCGCCGGCGCCCTCTGGTCCGCATTGCCCTTTACCGGCCAAGCCGGTTCCGCCCACGCATCCACCCAAGGAGGTTCCATGACCGCCGACCTGATTCTGTTCAACGGCAAACTGCACACCGTTGATCGCGAAAAGCCCACCGCCACTGCCGTTGCCATCAAGGATGGCCGCTTCATCGCCGTGGGCAACGACGCCGAGGCCATGGCCCACAAGGGCAGCGCCACGCAGATCATCGACCTCAAGCAGCGCACGGTCATCCCCGGCCTTAACGACTCGCACCTGCACCTGATCCGGGGTGGCCTGAACTACAACCTGGAACTGCGCTGGGAAGGCGTGCCGTCGGTGGCCGATGCCTTGCGCATGCTCAAGGACCAGGCCGCGCGTACACCGACGCCGCAATGGGTGCGCGTGGTCGGTGGCTGGAACGAATTCCAGTTCGCCGAAAAACGCATGCCGACGCTGGAGGAAATCAACCAGGCCGCCCCGGACACCCCGGTATTCCTGCTGCACCTGTACGATCGTGCGCTGCTCAACCGCGCCGCGCTCAAGGCTGTCGGTTACGACAAGACCACGCCAAACCCCCCGGGTGGCGAGATCCAGCGCGACAAGTTCGGCAACCCGACCGGCATGCTCATCGCCCGCCCCAACGCGATGATCCTCTACGCTACCCTGGCCAAGGGGCCGAAGCTGCCACTGGAGTACCAGATCAACTCCACCCGCCAGTTCATGCGCGAGCTGAACCGCCTGGGGCTGACCAGTGCGATCGACGCCGGTGGCGGTTATCAGAACTTCCCCGACGACTATTCGGTGATCCAGGAGCTGGCCGACAACAATCAGCTGACCGTTCGCATCGCCTACAACCTGTTCACCCAGAAGCCCAAGGAAGAGCTGGACGACTTCCGCAAATGGACCTCCAGCGTCAAGCTGCACAGCGGCACCGACTTCCTGCGCCACAACGGCGCTGGCGAGATGCTGGTGTTCTCCGCCGCCGACTTCGAGGACTTCCTCGAGCCGCGCCCGGACCTGCCGCAGACCATGGAAGAAGAGCTGGAACCGGTGGTGCGCCACTTGGTCGAGCAGCGCTGGCCGTTCCGCCTGCACGCGACCTACAACGAATCGATCACGCGCATGCTCGACGTGTTCGAGAAGGTCAATCGTGACATCCCGTTCAACGGCCTGCCGTGGTTCTTCGACCACGCCGAAACCATCACTGCGCAAAACATCGAGCGCGTGCGTGCGCTGGGCGGCGGCATCGCCATCCAGGACCGCATGGCCTTCCAGGGCGAGTACTTCGTCGACCGTTACGGCGCCAAGGCTGCCGAGCAGACCCCGCCGATCAAACGCATGCTCGAGATGGGCGTGCCGGTGGGTGCCGGTACCGACGCCACCCGCGTGTCCAGCTACAACCCGTGGACTTCGCTGTATTGGCTGGTCAGTGGCAAAACGGTTGGCGGTATGGAGTTGTACAAGGAAGGCCTGGACCGCGAAACCGCACTGCAGCTGTTCACCCAGGGCAGTGCCTGGTTCTCCAGCGAGCAGGGCAAGAAGGGCCAGATCAAGGTGGGCCAGCTGGCCGACCTGGCGGCACTGTCGCTGGACTTCTTCAGTGTCGATGAGGAAGCGATCAAGGGCATCGAGTCGGTGCTGACCGTGGTTGATGGCAAGGTGGTGTACGGCGCGGCCGAATTCGACAAGCTCGGCCCGCCGCAAGTGCCGGTGCTGCCAGAATGGTCGCCGGTGACCAAAGTCCCAGGGCACTGGCGTGCAGGCACGCCGTCGCTGGCGGCAGCCGTGCATCAGTGCTCGGGGCCGTGTGGGGTGCATGCGCACAGCCATGACAAGGCGCGTAAGTCGAGTGTGCCAGTAAATGACTTCCAGGGCTTCTGGGGTGCGCTGGGTTGCTCGTGCTTTGCGTTCTAGGCTGATGTGATGTCGAAAGGAAGGGGCCGTCAAGGCCCCTTTTTTTTGCATCTGCCCAGCCTCAGCAATCAGCGCCGTCTGCTGACCGTCAAGGTCAGAAACTGCCTTTGAGCGGATACTCGATGATCAGGTAGATACGGTCGATGTCATCGCCGGCCTGGGCCTGGTTGGCTCTGTGGCTGACGTGTGAAAACGACAGGCTGAGGTCTTTGGCTGCGCCCGACTGCACCACGTATTTCAGGTCGATGTCGCGTTCCCAGTGCTTGCCGCCCTGGCCGTACTGGTCCACGTAGGCGCCACCTGCAGGTGCATGGCTGCCATCGATGCCGCGGCCACTGACGTAGCGGCCCATCAGGCTCAGGCCGGGCATGCCGAGGGTGGCGAAATTGAGGTCGTAGCGCAGTTGCCACGAGCGTTCGCCGGGGCCATTGAAGTCGGCATACTTGATCGAGTTGGCCAGGTAGATGGAATCGCCGCCGACGAAGTCGAACGGGGTCTTTCCCTCGACCTTCTGGTAAGCCACGCTCAGCGCCTGAGCGCCGAAGCTGTATTTAGCCAGCACACTGTACGCGAGGGTGTCGATTGCTCCTGCGCTGGCGTTACCGGTATCGCGGGTCTTGTAGATGTTGCCGTCCAGGCGCCAATTGCCTTCGGCCAGGTTCAGGTTGAGGTAGGCCTGGCGCCAGGTGTCTTCCAGCTCGCCGGCGTACAACGCGCCACCGAACGGGCCGTGCGGCGCGAAGGCGGCACCGGCCAGGCTGATGGCCCGATTATCCGTCGTCGCGCCATAGCCAGTGAAATCATCATGCGTCGCGCTATTGTCCTGGTTGTTGAAGGCAGTGAAACGACCTGCCTGCAAACGCCAACCGGGCAGATCTGTGTTCTCCAGCAACCAGCCGGTAGCGTATTCAGGGTGCAGACGTTTGTCGCCTGTGTCGAACACAGGCGTCTCCACCATCATCTCGCCGTAGTGCAGCCGGGTGTTGCCCAGGCGTAGCTTGAGCGCGGCGCCAGCACTGGCGTAGTCGGACTCGGCGCGACCATCGCTGTCCCGGGGCAGCAGGCCGGTGCCGGCGTGGCCGCGGCCGCCGTCGAGCTTGAGGCCGAGGAAACCGTGGGCATCGAGGCCGACGCCGAGCGTGCCCTCGGTGAAACCTGAGCGAACCTCGCCGATGAAACCCTGGGCCCATTCCTGGCGGTAGTTCTGGCCGCTGGCGGAGGGCGAGCGAAAGTCGCTGTGCAGGAAGTAGTTGCGGCTGAGCAGCGACCAGCCGGGTTCATCTGCCTGGGCAATGGCGGGGCAGAGGGCGAGGGTGACGAACAGGGCGCGGCCTGGCCCGTGGTTGGCGCGGATCATGGGGGCTCCGAGGGGGATGATCCGGGACTGTGGCGCAATAGCAGGCCAAGGGTCTTGCACGCGTGTGCTGGCGTTGGGGCTACCTGTTGCAGCCCCTATGCGAAGCGAGCTATTGGCGGAAGGCCTGCGCAATCGCCTCGATCACCACCCGCACCCTTGCCGTATGACGCACATCCTGATGGGTCACCAGCCAGATGTCGTAAGGCCTGCCGTGAGTCCAGACCTGCTGCAAGCCCGCCCGTTGCCCCATCGGCACGGGGAGTTCACCCAGGCCTGTTCCGCAGGTCAGCGCGTGGCACACCATCAGTCCTGAGGTACAGGTCATGGCGATGCGCCCTTGGTCAATCGGCTCACCGGCCAGTGTCACCTCCTTGCCACTGTCCAGATACGGCTGATACACCACCAGTTCATGCCCGGCGAACGCACTGCCCGGTGTAGGCTCGCCACGCCGCTGCAGATACTCATGCGAAGCGAATAATCCGGTGCGCCAGCGTGCCAGGCGTCGCACGACCAGCTCGGGGTTGTCCGGCTTGAGTGTGCGCACGGCGATATCCGCCTCGCGCTGGCTGAGGTTGAGCATCTGCGTGGATGCGTGCAGTTGCACCTCGATCCCTGGGTGTTCCAAGCGCAACTGCGCCGCCGCCGGGATGATGAATTCCGATGCAAAAGCATCCGTACTGGTGATGCGCACCACGCCGCTGAGGCGTTCATCCAGGCCAAGTATCTGCCGCTGCAGGCCGGCGGCGGCGGCCTCCATCTCCAGCGCAGCTCGCATTGCGACCTCGCCGGCGCTGGTCAGCGAATAACCGCTGGAGGTGCGCAGGAACAGCGTGGCATCCAGCGCGCCTTCCAGCGAAGCGAGTCGGCGGCCGACGGTAGCCTGGTCTACGCCCAGGCTGCGAGCGGCTCCACGCAAGGTTTGCTCGCGGCACAACGCCAGAAACACGCGGGTGTCGTCCCAGTTCATCGAAGCCTTTCCAGGTGATGCAAAAATGCAGCGCAGAGATGAAAACTCGCTGCGTTATTTCTTCGTTCGGCGAATTTATGCTTTTCCCATCACCATCAGCAAGCGCCGAGCAGGGCGCAAGGGAAGATCATGAACGCTTCGATTCAACGTGCGCCCTGGTTGCCGATCTGGGCCGGGCTGTGCGCCAGCCTGGTTGGGATCGGCCTGGCACGATTTGCTTATACGCCACTGATCCCGGCGCTGATCAATGCACACTGGTTTGCCAATGCCGCAGTGGTCTATCTCGGTGCAGCCAATCTGGCCGGCTATCTGGTCGGCGCGCTGATTGGCCGGCCGCTGGCCAAGCGTTGGTCGGGCGCAACGGTGCTGCGCGGCATGATGGTGCTGGTAAGCCTGACCTTCCTCGCCTGTGCCTGGCCGTTGTCAGTGGGCTGGTTCTTTGCCTGGCGTATGCTGTCGGGCGTGGCCGGCGGGGTGATCATGGTGCTGGTGGCAAGCGTCATTTTGCCCCATGTCAGCGCCACGCGGCGGGGCCTGGCCAGCGGCGCCATCTTCCTGGGCCTGGGCCTGGGCGTTGCAGCTTCGGCAAGCCTGGTGCCTTGGCTGCTGGAGAAAGGTCTGCAACAGACCTGGCTGGGCCTGGCCGCGTTGGCGCTAATGCTGACCTTCAGCAGCTGGGCCGGCTGGCCCGCCGAGCATGGGCCTCAGCCAGCGGCACCTGCATTGCCACAATCGGTAGTTTCACCTGCGATTCTCGTACTGTTCGGGCAGTACGCCCTGATGGCCACGGCGTTGGTGGCGCCGATGATGTTCCTGGTCGATTACGTGAGCCGGGGCCTGGGCGCAGGCTCTGATGCGGGCGCTGCCATGTGGGGGCTCTATGGCCTGGGCGCGATTGTCGGTCCGGTGTTGTATGGTTTATTGGCCGACCACCTGGGGGCACGCGCCGGCATTCGTCTGGTGCTGCTGGCGCAGCTGGCCGCGCTCGGTGCCTTGCTGGGTAGTCACGATCTGCGTGTGTTGGGGGCTGCGGCGCTGCTGATCGGCTCGTTCCCGCCGGGCATCGTGCCGCTGGCGCTGGCGCGAGTGCATCAGCTGGTCGAAGGCCACGCCCGGCAGAGCGCGACCTGGAGCCGGGCGACAGTTTCGTTCGCCAGTTTCCAGGCCATTGCCGGTTACGGTTATTCGGCGCTGTTCGCCGCCACGGATGGCCACTATGGCGCGCTGTTTGGTGTGGCAGCCGGGGCGGTGGTGCTGGCGCTGCTGGTCGACGTACTGCTAAAGGAACGTCAGGCCATGTCGCTGATCGCAAACTCCTCGGCCAGGTGATCGATCAGCGCCCGCACCGATGGCAGCAACCCACGCCGCGACGGGAAGATCGCATGCACGATGCCGCAGCGTGGGTGCCAGTCCGGGATCAGTTCCACCAGTCTTCCTGCCGCCAGGTCCTCGCGCACCGCGACTCGCGGCAAGTGCGCAATGCCCACCCCGGCCACTACGAAGTGGCGCAGGGCGAACAGGTCATCGGTCACCATGCGCGGGGTATGCGGGATGACGATGCTGCGGCTGCTGTCTTCACCCTGGAACAGCTCCCACTGATACTCCCGCTGGGCGCTGCCCCAATGCAGGCTCGGCAGGGTACTGAGCAGCTGCGGGTCGAAGTCCTTGGGCAACTGCTCCAGGTACTGCGGCTGGCCGACCAGGCACTGGGTACTGTTGCTCAGCACCTTCATCACCATGTCGGTGTTCTCCAGCGGCGGGAAGCGCACCCGCAGGGCAATGTCAAAGCCCTCGTGCAGCAGGTCGACGCGGCGGTTGGTGCTCTCGATGAACAGCTCGACCTGCGGGTACTTGAGCATGTAGCGGGTCAGCATCGGCCCGACCCAGGAGTTGAGCAGGGTGGTCGGGCAACTGATGCGCACCAGCCCGCGTGGTTCGCTGCGGTTGCGCTCGATGATCTCTGCTGCACCTTCGGCTTCCACGCGCATTGCCAGGCAGCGGTTGTAGTAGGCCTGGCCGATCTCGGTCAGCGAGCAATGGCGGCTGGTGCGGTGCAGCAGGCGCACGCCGAGGCGGTCTTCGAGGTCGGCGATGCGCCGGCTGAGCTTCGACTTGGGCATGTCCAGCGCCCGCCCGGCCGGGGCGAAGCCACCGTGCTCCACGACTTGGGTGAAGTAGTAGAGGGAATTGAGGTCTTCCAATCATCGTTCTCCAGATGGAACGCTAAGGGCAATTTTCGCAGTCTACCGCTGTAAAGGTGATGATTTTAATCTGTGCCCATCAACGCGAAACACCTCAGATTGCTGAAAAATTCATAAACCTTAGGAGCACAGACCATGAGCAAATTCACCTACAACCGCCTGAACAAAGACGACGCCGCCGTCCTGCTGGTCGATCATCAGGCGGGCCTGCTGTCCCTGGTCCGCGACATCGAGCCGGACAAATTCAAGAACAACGTGCTGGCCCTGGCTGACCTGGCCAAGTTCTTCAACCTGCCGACCATCCTCACCACCAGCTTCGAGCAAGGCCCCAACGGCCCGCTCGTGCCAGAACTGAAAGCGTTGTTCCCGGATGCCCCATACATCGCCCGCCCTGGCCAGATCAATGCCTGGGACAACGAAGACTTCGTCAAGGCGGTGAAGGCGACTGGCAAGAAGCAACTGATCATTGCCGGCGTGGTGACCGAAGTGTGCGTAGCGTTCCCGGCGCTGGCGGCACTGGAGGAAGAGTTCGAAGTATTCGTGGTGACCGATGCTTCCGGCACCTTTAACGAAATGACCCGTGATGCTGCCCATGACCGCATGAGCCGGGCCGGTGCACAGCTGATGACCTGGTTCGGCGTGGCTTGTGAGCTGCACCGCGACTGGCGCAACGACATCGAAGGGCTGGCGGCGCTGTGCTCCAACCACATTCCGGATTACCGCAATCTCATGACCAGCTATACCGCGTTGACTGCTGGTAAGTAGTAGAGAGAATTTCTGTTTCAAGAGGCCGACCCCGACTGCGGGGTCGGCCTTTTTCGTTTGGCTGTGTGATGGCTGCGATGTACCCGTCTTGAGGTCGTGTCAGGGCTGACAGGTGCATGCCATTAGTTCTTCAGCGCCTTTGAGATCGAGCGCCGCCCGCGCGGCGCATCGCGGGCAAGCCCGCTCCCACATCTGTTTCAGGCCAGTTACTCCTGTGCCGCCAACAGGGGCCGCCTTGGTGCATGACTGGAGACCGATGATAAGAAGTTGTGTCTGCCTTGGTGCATGACTGGAGACAGGTGGAGCTGAATAAGCGCCCGCCGAGATGTATCGCCATGCCAACAAGGCGGTCCCTGTTGGCTTCACAGGAGATATTGGCCGGAAACAGATGTGGGAGCGGGCTTGCCCGCGATGCGCCGCGCGGGCGGCGCTCGATCTCATAGGCGCCATAACCATCCAGGCATGCACCTGTCAGCCCTGACACTGTTCAGAGGCAGGCACCTGTCCTACCTCCTGAATCCAAACACAGAAAAAGAGGGACTAAGCCCTCTTCTCATATCACAGCGCCAACCCTCAATCCGCATCCGAATCAAACAACCGCGCCAATTCCACCCGCGCCTCCTTGGCCGTCTGCATCACCTTGGCCCGGTCATCGCGCACAAGCCCCTGGGCCTCCAGCACTTCCTCGTCATGCTGGGCAAACCGCTCGATCCGGTCTGCCGCCTGCTCGTCGCTCAAGCCCAGCCCGACCAGCGCCCGACGGGTCATCTCCAGGCTTGAATAGAACGTCTCGCGAATCGGCTCGGCCCCGACATCCGCCAGCTTGTGCACATGCTGGCGGTTACGCGCCCGGGCCAGCACTTTCAGGTGCGGATATTGGCGCTTCACCCGGTCTGCGGTGTGGATGGCGGCCTCAGGGTCATCAATGGTGATGATGAAGTACTCCGCCTCACCGACCTTGGCCGCATGCAGCACCTCGGGGCGAAGGGGGTCGCCATAGAACACCGGCACTTGCTCGAACATGCGCGTCATCTCGATGGCGTCCACCGAGGTTTCCAGGGCAATGAACGGGATCTTCTGCGCCCGCAGGATGCGCGCGACGATCTGGCCCATGCGGCCCATGCCGACGATCACCACCCGCGGTGTGCCAGCGTCGATGGCCTTGTACTGCTCGGGCACTTCACGCGCCGGTTGCGGGCGCTTGAGGGCGCGGGCGCAGCCGAGCATCAGCAGTGGGGTGATGGCCATCGACAGGGTGATGGTCATCAGCAGCAGGTCGTAGGTCTGGGTATCGAACAGGCCCTGGTCCTTGCCCAGCTTGAACACCACGAAAGCGAATTCGCCACCGGCAGCCAGCACCATGCCCAGGCGCAGCGCGCTGGCGCTGTTCAAGCCACCGGCCAGGCGGCCGACGGCGATTAGCAGCACCAGCTTCACCGCCACCAGCAGCAGAGTCAGGCCCAGCAGCACCAGCGGCATTTCCAGCAGCAGACTCAGATTGGCGCCCATGCCGACGCTGATGAAGAACAGCCCCAGCAGCAGGCCCTTGAACGGCTCGATCTGCGATTCCAGTTCGTGGCGGTACTCCGAGTCGGCCAGCAGCAGGCCGGCGAGAAAGGCGCCCAGGGCCATGGAAATGCCGGCTTCCTCCATCAGCCAGGCGGTGCCGATCACCACCAGCAGCGCGGTGGCGGTGGACACTTCCGGCAGGCCGGTGCGGGCCACGGTGCGGAACACCGGGCGCAGCAAGTAGCGGCCGCCGATGATGACCACGGCGATACTGGCGAAGACCTTCAGGCCATGTTGCAGGCTGTCGCCGTGGCTGGTGTCCGGGCCGCTGGCCGCCAGCAACGGGACCAGTGCGATCAGCGGGATCGCGGCGATGTCCTGGAACAGCAGTATGGCGAACGCCAGGCGGCCATGGGGCGCATTGAGCTGCTTGGTTTCGGCCAGACTTTGCAAGCCGAGTGCGGTGGACGACAGCGCCAGGCCCAGGCCGAGCACGACCGCCGCCGGCAGCGACTGGCCGAAACCGAACAGGGCAATGGCGCCGATCACCGCGCCGGTCAGCAGCACCTGTGCGGTGCCGACGCCGAATACCGACTTGCGCATCAGCCACAGGCGCTTGGGCGACAGCTCAAGGCCGATGATGAAAAGCAGCAGGACCACGCCCAGTTCGGAAATGTGCGCGACGCTTTCGGTATCGCGGATCAGGCCCAGGGCCTGAGGCCCGATGGCCACGCCAGCGAGCAGGTAACCGATCACGGCCCCCAGTTGCAGGCGCTTGGCCAGTGGGACGGCGACGACTGCGGCGAGCAGGAAGATCACCGCGGTTTGTAGAAGGCTGCCTTCGTGTGGCATTGGCTCGTACTCCATGAGCTGCCGGGGCAGCGTTTGAACAGTTTGACGGACAATTCTGGAGGCTGGGGAAAGGCAAGACAATAAGCCTGGACGGAGAAACATTGTCCCTGAAAAAGAGACAGTAGCTGCTCCTACAAGCAGCCAAACTGCGCCCGATACTGCGCCGGGGTCATGCCGATCCGCTCGCAGAACACCTTGCGCATATGCCGGTCACTGCCAAACCCGCATCGGGTCGCCACCACCTTCAACGGCAGATCGCCGCATTCGAGCAGCTTGCGCGCCTGGTCGATCCGCGCATTCTGCAGGTACTGCAGCGGCGTGATCCCGATCTCGCGTTGAAAGGTCCGGGCAAAGTTGCGCCCGCTCATGGCCACCAGGTCGGCCATCTTCTGCACGGTGAACGCCTGGTCGATGTGGTCGACGATATAGGCCTGCACCCGGGCAATCGGCGAATCATCCCGCGGTACGGCGGCCAGCAGCGGCCCGTAAGGCGTCTGCCCGCCCTGGCGATGGCGGGCAACCAGCAGCACCTTGGCGACCTCCAGGGCCAGCGCCTTGCCGTGGTCCTCGGCCACCACCGCCAGCGCCAGGTCGATCCCTGCAGTGATCCCTCCCGAAGTGATCAGGCAGCGGTCGATCACGTAGATCTGGTCAGACTCGACCTTGGCCTCGGGAAACGCCTGGGCCAGGCGCTCCACGTAGTTCCAGTGGGTAGTGCAGCGATAGCCGTCGAGCAACCCGGAACGCCCGAGCACGAACGCCCCGGTGCAGATCGCGCCGAAGCGCCGTGCCCTGTCAACGGCGGCAGGCAGCCAACGCTCGATCGCCGGCAGCGCGACGTGGTAGGCCCCCGGCCCACCCGGTACCAGCAGCAGGTCGATGCGGGCTGGCAATTGCTCCAGGCGCAGGTCGGCCATCACCTTCAGGCCGCAAGAACCGCGGATGGTCCCCTGGCCTTCGGCCACGGTCACCAACCGATAATGCTGGTCTTCAGGCAGGAACCGGTTGGCAATGGCAAAGGCATCCATCGGCCCGGTCACATCCAGCATCAGCACATCATCGAACAGCACCATGGCCACGGTGCGTTGGGTGTGGTTTTCCTGCATACCTCTTTCGCCTTGAATGCTGACCGCTTGTGGCGGCATGAAGCTGAGTAAGAAACGCATCTTAAGGTATCGGCCAAAAGGCCAGGGCCAGCAGCGCACAATTAACAACAATTCAGGTTTGGCTCAGGACTTTGTCATGCCCCGGCGGCGAGACTTTCTTCATTGAACAGGAGAGTCGCCATGCACCCTGGGACGCCCCAAGCGCTTCTGCACACTCCCGGCGCGCTGACACCCGCGCGGCTGCGTCAGGCCAAGGAATTGATGTTGCACAGCTCGCTGTCGATCATCGAAATCGCCGCTGTATGCAACCTCACCCGCAGCCATTTTTCCCGTGCCTTCAAGGTCAATACCGGCCTCTCGCCCCAGGCCTGGCGCCTGTTGGCGCGCATGGAAAAGGCCAAGCGCCTGCTTGTCACCGAGGCGCCGATCACCCACGTGAGCCTGGAGTGCGGCTTCTGCGACCAGGCCCACTTCACCCGTGCCTTCAGCCGCCTGGTCGGCCAACCGCCCAAGGCCTGGCGCCTGGCACAGGCATTTTCTTAAGCCGGCGCTATCCGCCGGTATAAGCCCTTGGGACAAGCCACCCGGTAAGTCCCGCTCCGTTTTCCCAACCCAAGGAGTCACCCCATGAGCCAACCTGATTACAAGCGCCTGAACAAGGACGATGCCGTGGTCCTGCTGGTCGACCACCAGACTGGCCTGATTTCGCTGGTGCAGGACTTTTCGCCCAACGAGTTCAAGAACAACGTGCTGGCCCTTGGCGACCTGGCCAAGTTCTTCGGTCTGCCGACCATTCTCACCACTAGCTTCGAGCAAGGCCCCAATGGCCCGTTGGTGCCGGAGTTGAAAGAGATGTTCCCGGACGCGCCGTACATCGCTCGCCCAGGCCAGATCAATGCCTGGGACAACCAAGACTTCGTCAAGGCGATCAAGGCCACTGGCCGCAAGCAGCTGATCATCGCGGGTGTGGTGACCGATGTGTGCGTGGCGTTCCCGACGTTGTCGGCGCTGGCCGAGGGCTTTGAAGTGTTCGTGGTGACCGATGCTTCGGGCACCTTCAACGAGACCGTGCAGCAGGCGGCGTGGGTGCGCATGACCCAGGCGGGCGCACAGATGATGAACTGGTTCTCGGTGGCCTGTGAGCTGCACCGCGACTGGCGCAACGACATCGAAGGGCTGGGCAACCTGTTGTCGCAGCGGATCCCCAACTACCGCAACCTGATGAACAGCTATGCGGCGTTGAGCTCGCGTTGAGCTGAACCTGTACCTGCCCTTTCGCGGGCACGCCCGCGAAAGGGCAGGTACAGGTCAAGAAGAACTCACAGGCAGCGTGAAGCGGATCCGGCACCCGCCGAACTCTGAGACCAACGCCTGCAACTGCCCGCCATGGGCCTGCACCACCGAACTGCAGATCGCCAACCCCATCCCCAGCCCTGCTTGCTTGGTGGTATGGAATGGGTCAAACACCCGTGCCCGCTCCTCTGCAGCAATGCCAGGCCCGTTGTCATCGACGCAGATCTCGATCCCATCGCCGGTAACGACAGACGCAATCCGCAGCACACCATCACTGCGATAGCCCGCCAGCGCCTCCAGCGCGTTGGTGATCAGGTTGAACACCAACTGCTGCAACTGCACCGGGTCGGCCATCACGCTCACCCCAGCCTGTAGTTGTGTCTGCACGTCGACCGTGTACTTGGCAGCGTCGGCCGAGGTCAGGCGCAGCACCTCGCGGATCAGCTCGTCGACCTTGACCACCTTGAGCTGCATCGGTGCCTGCTTGGCCAGCGAGCGCAGTGCGCGGACGATGTTGGCGGCGCGCTCGCTGTCGTTACGGATATCTTCCAGGCCAGCCATCGCCTCTTCCAGGTTGGGTTCGGCGCGCTTGAGCCAACGCAGGCTGGCAGCAGCGTTGGAGGCTATCCCCAGCAGCGGTTGGCTGATCTCGTGGGCAATGGACGCCGAAAGCTCGTTCATCACCTGCAGATGGGCGCTGCGCGCAAGTTCGGCGCGTGATCGGCGCAGTTCTTCTTCCATTTGCGCACGGACCTGGTTGTCCTCGGCCAGGCGGGTATACAACTTGGCGGTCTGCAGCGACACCGCCGCCTGCGAGGCGAGGATCTCCAGCATGGCCAGGCGCTGGCTGCCGAACAGGTTAGGCACCAGGCGGTTCTCCAGGTACACCAGGCCGATCAGGACCCCCTGGATCACCAGCGGCAGGCACAACACCGAGCGGGCGTTGCGCGTGTGCAGCTCCTGGCGGAAGGCCTCGGGGCAATCGCTCTGGGCGTCGTTGAGTACCAGCGGCTTCTTGGTGCGCATGGTGGCGTTGATGATCGACCGTGGCGCCTGGGTCATGAACTTCTGGCAATTGTCCATATTCACGTGCAAGCCGGCATCGTCGATATAGGCGAGGGCGGCCATCTGGAACTCAGCGCCACTGACGATCAGCAGTGCACCGTGATCGGCGCCGGAATGCTGGGTGAGGTGACCCATCAGCGTTTCGATCAGGCCTTCGAGCAGCACTTCTTCAGACAATGCCCGTGCCGCCTCGATGCCGGCCTCCAGGTCCAGCTTGGCCTGCTGGGTGGCGCGGTGGGTCTCCTGAACGGGCTGGGTGCGCAGGAACGGGTGAAGGGCCTCCAGCTGGTGCACCTTGCCGGTCGCGCCCCAGATATGGAAGCAATCGCGGGCGATGCGCAGGTGCAGGTTGGCGCCGGAGATCAATCCGCTGGGGATGCAGACCTCGGCCAGCTGTTCATGGGCCAGCGCCTGTTCGTGGATGAAACCGGCAGCGGTCGCGGCGATTTGCGCCTGGTCGAAGCAGCGGATGGCCGTCAGGCCGTCGCCTTCGAGCTTGGCGATCACCCCTTCGATCAGCAGCAGCTTGTTGCGAAAGGTCACAGGGTTGAAACAGGCCCAGCGGCTGAAGCGCTCGCGCAGGGATTGCAGTACGGCCAGCTTGTCGGCAAGGCGGCCGGGGGCTTCCGGGCTGCCCAAGGCCAGGCCGCGGAACAGGTGATAGTCTGCCAGGTTGATGTGCGCAGGTGCCGCCCAGGCGCTGTCGCCCGCTGCGCTCAGGCTGCGCATGGCTTGCGCGATATCACCCAGGTAGAACGCTGACATACCGTTGAACAGGTGCTGGAAGAACAGCGTGGTGGGTGACTGGACATGCAGGGGCGAGGCCGTGCCTGGCATTCCGCTCAGGCTGGCGACGAACCCCTGTTGGGCGTGCAGGATCTGTTCGATATCGCTGTAGCCGAAACTGCGCACAGTGGCCAGACCCTGTACCACTTCCTCGGCGACCTGTGGCAGGTAGCGGCCCATGAACAGTGAGTCGGAAACCAGATGGTTGCAGGCATGGCAGGTCATCGCCAGGTCGCCGCTCAAGCGGGTCGAATCAATTGCCTCCAGCGCCGTGCGGCGGGCGAACTCCATGGGTGAGGTCCAGGCGCTGACCCGGTCCAAGGCCAGCAGTGCGCTGGTGAGATCAGCTTCGAAACCGTGTCGCTCGATCAGCTTCAGCGCTGCCAGGCAGCAGGCGTGGCCGTCGTGGTAGTTGCCGAAGCGATCGGCGATCATCACCCCGTACCAGGCCAGACCGTAGGTGCTGCCCGGGGCGACCCCCTGCAGCAACGACAGCTCCATGAGCTTGGTCAGGTGCAGGAAGCGGATATCGTCCTGCACGAAAAACGACGACGACAGGGTGGCCAGCAGGCCGATGGCAACGGCCACTTCCTCCGAGTCGGTGCGCGGTAGCGAGGCCAGGCAATGACGCCCTTTCTGTTCGATCAGGGCCTCTACCTGCGCATGGCTGGCCTCCACCTGCTGTGGGGCGACACCGCGAGCCAGGCTGATGCCCAAAAGCTCGAGGCCGGCGACGGCGGTGGTGATGGCGGCCTGGTAGTCGCCGCGCAAGGTGTGCAGGCGTGCCTGCAGCTTGCATACCCGCGCCCGGTCCAGCGGCGAGCATGCGCGCTGAAGGCATTCGATGAGTCGCCCCTGGGCAGCGGCCATGCGCGACAGTTGCAAGTCACACTCCGCCGCCATGCAGGCGATAGCAAAGGCATGGGTGGCGTGGCTTTGCGGCGTTGCGCCGTGGATCAGCAACTGCTCGCACACCTGCAGATGAGCTGCCGATTGTTCACACGCACCGCTGTCGCGCGAACGCAGCGCCGCTTCACGCAAAAGCTGCAGGAACACATCGCGCTCATCCGCTGCAAACCCGCGGGGGCTGGCGCGTTGCAGCTGACTGGCGATCTCGAAAACCACCTCCTGCAAGTCGTTGTGCCAAACCTGGAGCATGGCTTGGGCTATGCGTGCATGCAGTTGAGCCCGATCACACGTGGGTGTGAGTTGATAGGCGGCCTCCATCACCCGGTCATGGGCGAAGCTCAGGCCTTTCTGGCCCGGCAGCAGGAAGCCCATGTCAATCAAGGCTTTCAGCGGTTTATCCGGCGGCGGTACAAGCAGCAGGTGCAGCAGGCGCTCATTGCAGCGGCTGCCTGCCGCGCTGGCGACCCGCAGCACATCGCGCTGGGGGGCCGGCAGGCGTGCCAGGCGGTGGATCATCAGGTCGGCGACGTTGTCGGCGTAACGTTGCCGGGCCACGGCCTGCAGGCACCATGACCAGCGCATGGCCTGGGTGTCGAAAGTGAACAACCGGTCCTCGACCATGGCCTTGAGGATCTGGTTGATAAAGAACGGGTTGCCGGCGGTCTTGTCGTGCACCAGTCCGGCAACCTGCAACGCCTCGTCTGGGCTGACGTGGTAGCGCTCACTGATCAGTTCGGTGACTGCACCGACGTCCAGTGGGCGCAGGTTCAGTGTCGTGGAGCGCAGCGCTACGGGAACTGCCAGCGGCACGCCAGCAGTGGGCGTATCGTTGCGCCGGGTGACGATCAGCAGCAGGTTGTCCGGCGCCTGGGCAAGCAACTGTGCCAGTAGCTGCCGTGTGCCATCGTCAGCCCCTTGCAAGCCATCGAAACACAGCACCAGCGGGTGGCCTGGGTAGCTGAATACCTGCAGGAACTCGACGATCGCCCGCTGTTCTTTGTGCAGTGCCAGGCGCGTGGGCTTTTCTGGCAACTCGGGCAGTGGACCCAGAATCAATTGCAGGTCCGGTGCCAGTTTGCCGAGCAGCCGACCGTGGCCTTCGATGCGCTGCAGGATCTCGCGGCGCAGGGTGTCGAGGTCCTGGCTGTTCTTGGCCAACAGCTGGGTGGTCAGTGAGCCGAGGATCTCCACCCAGGGGGCATAGGGCACGGCCTGGTCCGGACTGTTGCACTTGCCGACAGCCCAGTAGCCTTCGGCATGCGCTTTGAGTGTGGCCTCGACCAGGCTGGATTTGCCCAGACCCGCAGCGCCGTTGATGAACAGCACCTGGGGCTTGCTGTCGCGACGCTGAGTATCGAGCATCAGGGCGATCAGCTTCTGTTCGGCAGTGCGGCCATACAAGCGCTCGCGACTGGGCGAAACCGGGTCGGCGCAGCCGGGCTCGAAGGGGGCGATGGTTTTGCTTGCGGTCCACTGCCGTTGGCAATGGGCCAGGTCTACGGCCAGAGCCCGGGCGCTCTGGTAGCGGGCGTCAGGCTCCTTTGCCAGGGCCTTGGCCAGGATCCGGCTCAGTGGCAGCGGTACCTGGCTGTCGACCTCACAAGCCGAGCGTGGCTGAACGCCGGCGTGCAGCTGGCGCCAGTGCTGGGCATCCCGCCCGGCCAGCGGCAGCTCGCCCAGCAGCAGCTGGTAGAGAATCGCACCCAGGGCGTAGATGTCGCTGCGCCGGTCGCTGCTGCTGCCGTGGGGGCAGATCTGCTCCGGCGCCAGGTAGGCCCAGTTGCCGAGCGCGTTGCCCTGTTCGCTGATCAGCTCTGGTGTGTCGGCACGAAAACAGCCCAGCCGCACCCGCTGGTTCGCCTGCAGGCAAACATGTTCGGGCTGCAACGCACCGTGCAGCACATTGCGCTCGTGGGCCTGAGCCAGGGCGTCGGCGGCATTTACCGCGATATCGAAGAACAGGGGCAGGTCAACCGGGCCTTCACTGATCAGGTCGGCGATGGAGCGGCCGGTCGGGTACACCAGCAACGGGCCTTCGGCGCAGCGGACGAACGCTGAGGGGATGACCGCCCACTGCGGGTCCAGCTGCAGGCGGTAGTCACGCTCCAGGCGCTGGCAGGCTGCGGGAGCTTCGAGCGGGGCGCGCACGGCAATCCAGGCCTGGCGAGAGACGGGGTCATGCAAGCGGAAATAGCTGAGCTCACCGTCCTGGCCCAGCTGCGTGATGTTGCAGCGATTCAGCCAGCCGTCGTCGATCGACTGGTCGAAATCGATAGGCCTGTTGGCGAGGCGTTCATCAAGCATAAAGCACCCCCTGCTAGCGACATCCTGGCGCACGAGTATACGCAGCCGCCCGCTCAACAATGGGCGCTGCGGGCGGCTTGGCAGGAACGGGCACGCTGTTGTCCGTTATCAATACCTGGCGGCTGGAGGGCGCTTGTATAGTGAAAAGGCCACCTATCCCTCGGGATAATTGTCTGAATGCGTGTGCTCGCCTAGGCTGCCCGAGGCTGCGCAGACGCCCATGCCCGCGAGAGGAAACCATGATCCGAATAGGCAACGCCCAGGTGTCGCTCGAGCGACGAGAAGCCTTTCTCGATGGCAAGCCGATCCTGTTGGGCGGGCGGGCATTCGAGGTGCTGGCCACGCTGATCAAGGCCAAAGGCCGGGTGGTTGGCAAGGATGAGCTGTTCAGCCAGGTGTGGGCCGGCACGGTGGTCGAAGACAACAACCTGCAGGTGCAGGTGTCGCTGTTGCGCAAGGCCTTCGGTGACCGCGGGCTGATTCAGACCGTGCCGCGGCGGGGATACCGCCTGGCCGCCCAGGTGAGCTTCGATGTCCCTTGCCTGGCGCTGGGCCAGTCACCGTTGTGCGCCAAGGCCGAAACCAGCGAACTGTGCTACGACGTTGCCAATGTGCCTGTGCTGGTTGTGGATGACGACCCTTCTGTGCGCAAGGCGCTCGGTCGCCTGCTGGGTTCGCGGGATATTCCACACCAGTTGTTCGCCAGTGCCGAAGCGTTGTTCGACGCTCGCCTGGAAAGCCCCTGCGCCTGCCTGCTGCTGGATATGCATCTGGCCGAAACCACCGGCCTTGAGGTTCAGGCTACGTTGCGCCGGCTGGCGCTACCCTGGCCAATCATGTTCATGACCGGCTTCGGCACCATCCCCATGACGGTCCAGGCCATGCGCGCCGGGGCCGTCGAGTTCCTGACCAAGCCCTTCGACGAAGACCAGTTGCTGGTGCTGCTTGATTCGGTACGCGCACGCGCGGTGATCGAGGGGCGCAAATGGCAGCATGCGCGACAGGTCGAGGAAAAGTACCAGCACCTCACCCAGCGCGAACGCCAGGTGTTCTCGCTGGTGGTCGGCGGCTTGTCGCACAAGCAGATCGCCAGGGAAATCGGCACCAGTGAAGTGACCACCAAGGTGCACAAGAAGAACATCATGAACAAGATGCAATCCCGCTCGCTACTGGAGCTGGTAGCCATGCACAACGTCATCGACGCCCGGCCCGGCGCATGAACAGAGCGGTGTGCATCGTTGATGATGATGCTTCGGTGCGCAAAAGCCTGGGTAACCTGCTGCGCTCAGCGGGGTTCGAGTGCCTGGCGTTCGCGACGGGGGAGGTGTTCCTGGCCTCGAACCAGGTGCGCGAGGCAGGCTGCGTGCTGCTCGACCTGAAAATGCAGGGGATGAACGGGCTGTACGTGCAGCAGGAACTGGTGCGGCGGGGTTGGCTTTTGCCAGTCATCTGCATGTCGGCGCACTGGGACGAGCGGGCGCTGCAGGCGGCGCTGCGCAATGGCGCACGGGGTTGTCTGGGCAAGCCGTTTTCCGAAGAGGTGCTGCTCAAGCTGGTCGAAGAGGCGTTGGCAGGTGAATGAGCACACCTGAACAATCAATCGCCGAGCAGGCGGGCGATGCTCGCTGGCTTGATAGAAGCCCGAGACCTTTGCCATGCCACGCCTCAAGCCCTTCCTCGAGCCGCAATCGGCGGCCCTGACTGCCAGCGGCCTGCTGTTCATGCGGGTGATGGCTGCTGTGCTGCTGTTTTCCATCCACGGGTTGCCCAAGCTACTGGACTGGAGCGGGGAATTGCAGCGCATCGAAGATCCATTTGGCCTGGGTGCGCCGCTGACCCTCGGCCTGGCGGTGCTTGCCGAGGTGGTTTGCCCGGTGTTGCTGGTGCTGGGCGTGGTGGCGCGGCTGGCCTGCCTGCCGGTGCTGGCAGTGTTGCTGGTGGCGCTGGTGGTGGTGCATCCAGAGTGGTCACTGGAGCAAGGGCAGTTTGCCTGGTTGCTGGTGGCCCTGTATGGCGGGCTGGCATTGACCGGGCCTGGGTTGTACTCGGTGTCTGGATTGATCGGTCGAAACAGATTGTCCTGACCTTGTGGCGGCAAGGCAGCCCCAAAGCGCTAGCTGCTCCCCGGCCGGTACTGCAACGCCTCGGCCAGATGCCCCCGGCGGATCGCCTGGCTACCTTCCAGATCCGCCAATGTACGTGCAACCTTCAACAGCCGGTGCGCCGCCCGCAAAGAAAGCGTTAGCCGCTCGCAGGCACTTTCCAGCCAAGCCTGGTCTGCCGCTGCCAGCTGACAATGGCTGCGCAACCCGTCGAGGTCCAGAAACGCATTGGCACAGCCTTGCCGTCGCTGCTGCACTTCGCGGGCCTGGGCTACCTTGGCGGCCACGTCGGCACTGGTTTCCCCGCTTGGCTGGTGGCTGAGCGTGGTGGTCTCGCGGGCCACGGTCAGGTGCAAGTCGATGCGGTCCAGCAACGGCCCCGACAGCTTGTTGCGATACCGTGCAATCTGCTCGGTACTGCAGCGGCAGCGGCCAGTCGGGTCACCCAGGTAGCCGCAAGGGCAGGGGTTCATGGCCGCCACCAGCTGGAAGCGCGCCGGAAAACGCACCTTGTCGCGCGCCCGGGCAATCACGATCTCGCCCGATTCCAGCGGTTCGCGCAGCACTTCCAGCACACGCCTTTCAAACTCTGGCAGTTCGTCGAGAAACAGCACGCCATGGTGCGCCAAGGTGATTTCGCCTGGCTGCGGCCGGCTGCCGCCGCCTACCAGCGCCGGCCCCGAGGCCGAATGGTGCGGGTGGCGAAACGGCCGCTGCGGCCAGCTGCTCAGCGGCGTATGGCCACTGACCGACTGGATCGCCGCGACTTCCAGCGCCTCATGCTCATCCAGCGGCGGCAGCAGGCCGGGCAGGCGGCTGGCGAGCAATGTCTTGCCCGTACCGGGTGGCCCGGTGAACAACAGGTTATGGGCGCCGGCCGCGGCCAGCAGCAATGCCCGCTTGGCCGCGACCTGGCCCTGTACCTCGCTGAGGTCCGGATAAGGCTGTTGCTTCAGGACCAGGCCATTGGCGGCAAACGGGGCTAGTGGCACCTGCCCGTTGAGGTGCGCCACCAACTCGAGCAGGTGCCCCACTGCATACACCGCAAGCCCGCCGGCCAGGCTGGCTTCCTCGGCATTTTCCCGGGGCACCACCAGCGCCCGGCCGGCCTCGCGCGCCGCCAGTGCTGCTGGCAACACGCCCTGCACCGGGCGCAATTTTCCCGACAGGGCCAGCTCGCCCAGGCATTCCATTTCCGCCAGGGCCGGCAACGGCACCTGGCCATCGGCGGCGAGGATGCCCAGGGCGATAGCCACGTCATAACGCCCGCCGTCCTTGGGCAGGTCGGCCGGGGCGAGGTTCTGGGTGATGCGCCGCTGCGGGTAATTCAGCCCGGAATTGACGATAGCGCTGCGCACACGGTCCTTGCTCTCCTTGACCGTGGTTTCCGGCAGGCCGACCAGGGTGAGATGGGGCAGGCCGTTGGCTAGATGCGTTTCGACGCTGACCGCCGGGGCCTGTACGCCGACCTGGGCGCGGCTATGGACGAGGGCGAGGGACATGGACGCTCCGTTGTCGCTTGATATAAAACCGCTTCCTGCGGGTTGTCACAGCCTAGTGAGTATCTGCAAGGCGAGCGCAAGAGAAATGCGACTTAACGTTGCACGACAGGTTTTTCCCCTGCTTTTCACGTCCTGACAAATACTGGATCCAATACTTTGCGAAGATCCCGGCTATGGCTTAGTGTTCAAGAGCGACTGTTGTTGCCAGTGGATGGCAACGCGACCCTTAAATGGACTTAAGGTACTGCCCGTGCAAACCCTCAATCTCACCCGCCAGCAGCTCCGAGAATGGGTGCAGGCCAATGAATACGCTGAGCTTAACCGCCTTTTCGATGCGCTCGAGACGCAATGGCTGCAGGCGCCACCTGGTGAATGCCCGGTTTACCTCGAAGCTGTGCAAGGCCACCTGCTGGATTGGGACAGACAGGGCAGCAAGGCCCTGACGCAAACCCTCAAGGCGTGGATCGACGCCTGCCCCAAGGCATATCACCCGCATGTGGTGATGGGTTTTCACTGCTTCAGCCGTGCCTGCCAGATCCGTGGGCCAGCTAGCTGCCATGAAGTGTCGGAAGAACGCTGGCTGGCTGCTGAACAGGCCTGCGAAAAGGCCGCGGCGCATTTCCTGCGGGCCATGGCGCTTAGCGCACAGCCTGTGGCGGCAGTGATCGGCATGCTGCACATCAGTTCGCGCTTGGGTGAGCCAGGCTGGCTGGTCGAACTGTTCGATGGCCAGGTGGCGCGTTATCGGCCCAGCGCGCATGCCGATGTGGAGGTGCAGGAGGCCGCAGCGCCATTGTTGGTCAAATTCGGCCTGACGCCTTTGCAGGTGCTGCCGCAGGCATTGCCTGGCAGGTTGGGCGCGCGCTTGCACGAGCGGGGCGAGAGCGCCCGGGATTACTGGCTGCGCCATGCGCTGGCCTGGTTCACCGGCTGCTTCGAGGCGATCGAGGCCTATGCCACCTACCTGACCCCACGCTGGGGAGGCAGCGATGAGGCGATCGATGCACTGGCCAATGGGCCGCTGTGCCGCGCTTGGCCTGAAGCACAGCGCAATGCGATTCGTTGGCTGGTGCTGCAAGAAACATTCTGGCTGCCGCATGCCAGGCAACTGCCGCAGATCGCGGCTTGG
Organism: Pseudomonas sp. 382; assembly: GCF_002759075.1. Lineage (NCBI taxonomy): Bacteria > Pseudomonadati > Pseudomonadota > Gammaproteobacteria > Pseudomonadales > Pseudomonadaceae > Pseudomonas > Pseudomonas sp. 382. The sequence goes on along the minus strand of NZ_PEMX01000002.1, from coordinate 351,142 downwards.
CAAACAACCTTTGGCCAATGGGGACAGCGCGAACTCCGGCCCAAGGAGCGTGCCACGCTGCTGGCCTGGCGTGGGGCTCTGAGGCGCTGTTCGGTGCGTGACTACGCCGGGGCGATGCGCGACTTTGTCGATAGCGTCGCGCTCTACCCTGACCACGGCTTCGTCGCGACCATTGGCGAGCCTTTCCACAGTCTGGTGTGCCTGGTGCTGTTCCACGAGGCGGAGGACGATTCGCAGGTGCTGCGCACCGTCATCGAGCGGCTGTGCGATGACCGCCGACAGGCAGCGGCCTGTGCGCTGCGGGCGGTAGGGCACCAGTTTGGACTGTGGGGCTTTGGGCAATCCGCCGAGCAGGCACGCACGTGGTTGCTCATGGCGGTCAGGCGCCAGTGCGGGGGCGACGGGCAGGGCTTCGATGTGCTCGATGTGCCGCGCCTGCTCTGGGCTGCCAGCCTGCATGAGGCCGCGTATTTCCTGTATGAAACCTGTGCGGAGCTGAAACTGCCAAATGCTGCCATCGCGCTGTACGATCTGCACCGTGGCTGGTTGGACAACACGCCAGCGCATTACCTCAATGGCAAGGCTGCTGAGCACTGGCTGCTGTGCGCGGCGGAGTCTGGGCACCTGCAGGCCAAGTTTGACCTGGCCTGCCAACGCATGAGCGCGCTCAAAGGGCTGGAGGACCGCAAAGCAATGCTGGCGGTCAAGCGGCTGCTGCTCGACGCCATGGCCGAGCCGAACATCCATGCCAGGGCACAGTTGCAGTTAGCCATCTTGTTGCGCCAGTACGGTGATGCGCGAGAGCGTGTCGAGGCGGTGAGCTATTTGCTCCAGTTGGCCGAGCACCCTGATGCCTGGACCGCCGCGCGCGCCTGCGCGGAGCTTGGGCTGGCCTGGATGCAGGGCTGCGGCACGCGCAAGCAGAGTCGCTTCGCGGCAATCGAATGGGTTGATCGTGCCGTTGCGCTGCAGTCGAGCGATCCGCTCATCGAGAAAATACAGGCCGAGATCCGCAATTCGCACAGCCGGGTGAAGACGCTGTTCACGGTGTGCGGTGCGGCGTTGTTCCGTGGCGACTTGCGTGCCAGCGAGCTACCGCCCAAGGCCAGCGGCCAGCACCGGGCTTCGGCCTGATTGAAACGGGTGCTGCAATGCAGCCCCCGTGTTTTACCGGACGTCTTGCTTGGCGATTGTCATTCCTGCGCAGCGCTTGGCAGCCGGGCTTCCAGTTCAGCCACTTGCTTTTCCAGGGCTTCGAGTCGGGCGCGGGTGCGGGCCAGGACGACCATCTGACTGTCGAATTCCTCGCGGCTGACCAGGTCCAGCTTGCTGAAGGCCCCTTGCATCAATACTTTGAACTGGCTTTCCAGTTCGGCGCGGGGCTGGGCGGTATCGCTGCTGAACAGGCGCGAGGCCTGGTCGCTCAGGGCGTCGAGAAGGGCTTTGGGCGCGAGCATGTTCGGCTGTCCACTGAAACTGAGAAATGGCCCGCAGTGTAGCACGGGCCAACCCGCTTCCTGGACTGCGGGCCACTGCACGCTTTTTGAGCAGTTGGCCAAGTCCGCCTGCACCGAAGTTGTGCATGATTGCCATGCTGGCGACTGGCCAATCCCGACTGATTCACATAACCCGCTGTTTTCCGCCGGTTTAACGGAACTGGCAAGGTTTCTGCAAAGACCTGTACGAGCCATGCACTGATGCAGTTCCTTGTGACCAGGCAGTGCGCACGCGGAGCCGGATGCCGACGACGCGTTACAAAGCCAACCGCTGCGCTTAGACTTGAGACGGGTTTGTTTTCCTGGGGCAAGTCCACCAAATCGGGAGAGAGTTTCATGAAGCTAGTCACAGCCATCATCAAGCCGTTCAAGCTGGACGACGTGCGCGAGTCGCTGTCGGAAATCGGCGTGCAGGGCATTACCGTCACCGAAGTCAAAGGTTTCGGCCGGCAGAAGGGCCACACCGAGCTGTATCGCGGCGCGGAATATGTGGTCGACTTCCTGCCCAAAGTGAAGATCGACGTCGCCATCGACGACAAGGACCTTGATCGAGTGATCGAAGCCATCACCAAGGCGGCCAACACCGGCAAGATCGGTGACGGCAAGATCTTCGTGGTGAATCTGGAGCAGGCGATCCGCATCCGTACCGGCGAAACCGATACCGACGCGATCTAAGCGCCGAAAAAGCCTCACCAAACCCAACGCCCCAGGAGAAAACAACATGACTCTGCGTAAGATCGCAGGGCTAGGAGCCCTATTGTCCCTCGTAATGCCCGGGCTCGCCCTGGCAGAGGAAGCAGCTGCCCCAGCGCTGAACTCCGGCGACACCGCCTGGATGCTCACCTCGACAGCGCTGGTGCTGTTCATGACCATTCCAGGTCTGGCCCTTTTCTACGGCGGCATGGTGCGTTCCAAGAACGTGCTGTCGGTGATGATGCAGTGCTTTGCCATCACTGGCCTGATCAGCATCCTCTGGGTCATTTATGGCTACAGCATGGCCTTCGATACCACCGGTATGGAAAAAGGCGTGCTCAACTTCAATTCGTTCGTCGGCGGCTTCTCCAAGGCGTTCCTGAGCGGCGTCACGCCGGCCAACCTGACTTCGGCCACTGCACTGTTCCCTGAGGCAGTGTTCATCACCTTCCAGATGACCTTCGCCATCATCACCCCGGCACTGATCGTCGGTGCCTTTGCCGAGCGCATGAAGTTTTCGGCGATGCTGGTGTTCATGGGTATCTGGTTCACCCTGGTCTACGCCCCGATCGCGCACATGGTCTGGAGTGGTGACGGCGCGCTGCTGTGGGACTGGGGCGTGCTCGACTTCGCTGGCGGCACCGTGGTGCACATCAACGCCGGTATCGCTGGCCTGGTCTGCTGCCTGGTGATGGGCAAGCGCAAAGGCTACCCGACCACCCCGATGGCTCCGCACAACCTGGGCTACACCTTGATGGGCGCGGCCATGCTGTGGATCGGCTGGTTTGGCTTCAACGCCGGTTCCGCCGCCGCCGCCAACGGCACTGCCGGCATGGCCATGCTGGTGACCCAGATTGCCACCGCTGCCGCTGCGCTGGGCTGGATGTTCGCCGAGTGGATCTTCCACGGCAAACCCAGTGCCCTGGGCATCGCCTCGGGTGTGGTCGCCGGCCTGGTCGCCATCACGCCAGCCGCTGGGACCGTGGGCCCTATGGGCGCTCTGGTGATAGGTCTGATCTCCGGTGTGATCTGCTACTTCTGCGCCACCACCCTCAAGCGCAAGCTGGGTTATGACGACTCCCTGGACGCCTTCGGCGTGCACGGCGTCGGCGGCATCATCGGTGCCATCCTGACCGGCGTGTTCGCAGCACCGGCCCTGGGCGGCTTCGGTGCAGTCACCGATATCGGTGCCCAGGTCTGGGTTCAGGCCAAGGGCGTGATCTTCACCGTGGTTTATACCGCCATCGTCACCTACGTGATCCTCAAGGTGCTGGATGTGGTCATGGGCCTGCGGGTCAACGAAGAAGAAGAGTCGGTCGGCCTCGACCTGGCTCAGCACAACGAACGCGGCTACAACCTGTAACCGCGACGCTGGTAAAACTTGCCCGGTTCGCCGGGCATTTTTTTGTCTGTTTTTTGCGATTTCGCGCAGTGCAAACGGTTTATCACTCACGTTCGCGACGCAGGCCAAAAACTTACAAGTCTTCGGGCATTTATGGTGCTTTGCTTTTTCCACGAGCGCGCTAGAATGCGCGCCAAAGAGTGTTGGGTGAGTAGCCCCCACGCTTCTCCAGCCTTTGCTAGGCTTGCCAATAGCGTGTGGCCAGCAGGGTTCAAGGATTTGTCAGGTCTTGCCAGGAGTAGGGCCTGCTGGGTGCCGCCTCCCATCAGGAGCGCCGACCCAAGGGCAGTGGCCTAACCCACGGCCAGTTGAATTTTCACTGGTGGCTGCCGGTCTACGGCTGCACCGGTCTATAACTAACCTGCTTTTCGCAAGTCATGAGGTAGAACATGAGCGACGACGATCTGGAAAATGATGACCTCGAAGTAGGCGACGAAGACGAGGCTGATGAAGGCCTCGAAGCGGCGGCTGACGATGGCGTGGAAGATGCTGGCGATGACGACAGCAGCCCGGCACCGACTGCCAAGGGCAAATCCAAGGCCGCTGTCTCGGTAGACGAGATGCCGAGCATGGAAGCCAAGCAGAAGGAGCGTGATGCCCTGGCCAAGGCGATGGAAGAATTTCTTTCGCGCGGTGGCAAGGTGCAGGAAGTCGAGGCCAACGTGGTCGCCGACCCGCCCAAGAAGCCGGACAACAAGTACGGCAGCCGCCCTATCTGAGTGGCTGAGTGCAAAAAAGCCCGCCGTCGCTGCGGGCTTTTTTGTGCATGTCTTTCAGGGTTACGCGGTCTGTGTGGGAGCGGCCTTGCCGGGGCGCCGGACCGGTCGGAAAGGGCCGCAGAGCGGCCCCTGGGCATCAGCGTTAATGCAACAATTGCTGGGGCCGCTTCGCGGCCCTTTCCGACCGGTCCGGCGCCCCGGCAAGGCCGCTCCCACAATGTCAGCGCCAGCTGGCCAGAATGTCAGGCAGCTGGGACAAACGCTGGATCTCTGCATCCGGCGCCCGGTCGCCAGCCCAGGCCTTGCCCTGCGGGTTGAACCATACGGCGCGCAAACCGGCGCGTTGGGCCCCGGCAATGTCATCGCCCGGGTGGTCGCCGATGTGCACTGCCGCACTGGCCTCGACCTCGCCGAGCTTGAGGGCCTCCATGAACGGTGCCGGGTCCGGCTTGCCGATGCCCAGGTCCTCCGCACAAAGGGCAAAGCGGAAGTAATCCGCCAGCCCCAGTCGGCGTATATCGGCGTTGCCGTTGGTGACCACGCCCAATGTGTAGTGATGGCGCAGGATCTCCAGTACCGGCTGTACCTCGGGGAACACTTCGATCTGGTGGCGCGCATGCAGGAAAACTTCAAAGCCCTCGTTCGCCAGCTCCTGCGCCTGCTTCTCGCTGTAGCCGACTTCCTCCAGGGCGTGGAACAACACACGTCGGCGCAGGGCGCTGATGCGGTGCTTGAGGCCCGGCTCGGCTTGCACCAGGCGTTCGCGAATGGCGAACAGGTGTTCCACCGGCACGCCGCCGAGGACTGGCGCGTTGGCTTCGAGCCAGTCGCGCAGCACGACCTCGGCACTGGCAATCACGGGCGCGGTGTCCCACAGCGTGTCGTCGAGGTCGAAGGTGATCAGCTTGATGCTCATGAGTCTGTGCCTTTGCTGCGTTTGGCCCGAGGGTGGGCACTGTCGTACACCGCGGCCAGGTGCTGGAAGTCCAGGTGGGTGTAGATCTGCGTGGTGCTGATGTCGGCGTGGCCGAGCATTTCCTGCACCGCACGCAGGTCCTGGGACGATTCCAGCACGTGGCTGGCGAAGGAGTGGCGAAGCATGTGCGGGTGCAGGTGCTGGCCAAGCTCGCGCTCGCCGGCAGCCTTGACCCGCAGTTGGATGGCGCGTGGGCTCATGCGATTGCCCTGGCGGGTGATGAATACGGCGCTGTCACGCGGCGCGCCGATGCCACGCAGCTTGAACCAGGCCTGCAACGCCTCACGGGCCTTGCGCCCGACCGGTAATACGCGGGTCTTGCTGCCCTTCCCGAGTACTTGCACCAGGCCGGCAGCCAGGTCGAGCTGCTCGAGGTCGAGGTTGTTCAGTTCGGACAGGCGCAGGCCGGAGGAATAGAACAATTCGAGGATGGCCTGGTCACGGCGGGCGATAAAGTCGTCATCGACGCCGCCATCGAGCAGCTGCAGGGCTCGGTCGGTGTCCAGCACCTTGGGCAGCCGGCGTTCGCCCTTGGGCGCGCTCAGGCCGTTGGCCGGGTCGTGCTGGCACAGGCCTTCGCGATTGAGGTAGCGGTACAGGCCGCGCACCGCCGACAGCAATCGCGCCAGGCTGCGCGAGGACTGGCCGTGATGGTGCAAACGGGCGATAAGCTGGCGCAGCTGCTGAATCTGCAGGGCGCCCCAGCCGGCGATGCCTTGGCTATTGCAATATTCGATGACCTTGTCGAGGTCGCGGCGATAAGCCAGCAGGGTGTGTTCGGACACCTGGCGCTCGTTGCGCAGGTGTGCGCAATAAGCCTCCAGCTGGCGTTCCATCAGCGCACCGGACGCAGGGTCTGGGTCACGCGCGGCACCACGCGGCCAAGCACTTCGGCGATGTAGCCGAGGAACAAGGTGCCGACGCTGCTCTTGTAGTGCTGCGGGTCGCGGCTGCCGATCGCCAGCACGCCATGCAGCCCTTGATATTCGAGGGCGGCAACCGCACTGGAGCCGACCTCCTGCTGCTGCTCCTTGCCGAACAGGAAGGCCAGCTCGTGCTCGCGCAGATTGCCGCTGACCGTCTTGCCACCGCCCAGCAGGCCACCGATGGCTTGCTGAGCTTCGGCATTGCTGACCCAACGGCCTACGGGCGCTGCGTTGTCGCCGAACAGGATCAGGCTGACGAAAGGCACCTGGAATTCCTGGCGCAGGCTGTCTTCGACGGCCATCACCACTTCTTCCAGGCTGCCGGCATCGAGCAGGTCGAGGATCAGCCGACGGGTCTTGTCGAACAAACGGTCGTTGTCCCGGGCCACATCCATCAGTTGCGACAGGCGATGGCGCATCTCGATGTTGCGGTCGCGCAGCAGCTTGAGCTGGCGTTCCACCAGCGACACGCTGTCACCGCGCTGGTGGGGGATGCGTTGGTCGATCAACAGCTCGTCGTGCTCGGCGAAGAAGGTGGGGTGGGCGCGCAGGTAGGCGACCACCGCATCGGCATCGAGCTCATCGGGCTGCTGGGGTACTGGCTGATCGGTCATGGCGGTTACTCGCTTAGAGACGAACCTGTCCTTCGAAGACGCGTACGGCTGGGCCTGTCATCAACACGGGCTTGCCAGGGCCGGCCCATTCGATGTGCAGGCGGCCACCTGGCAGGTCGAGGGACACCGGAGAGTCCATCCAGCCCTGGCTGATGGCGGCGACGGCTGCGGCGCAGGCGCCGGTGCCACAGGCCTGGGTCTCGCCGGCACCACGCTCCCACACCCTCAGGTTGGCGCGATGGCGGTCGATGACCTGGAGGAAGCCGGCATTCACCCGCTGCGGGAAGCGCGGGTGGTTTTCGATTTTCGGGCCAAGCTCATGGACCGGCGCGGTGTGCACATCATCGACGCGCAGCACGGCATGCGGGTTGCCCATGGACACGGCGGCAATCGAATACACCTGGCCGTCTACCTCCAGCGGGTAGTTCACTGCCTGTTCATCGGCAATGAAGGGGATTTCTGCCGGGACGAAGCGCGGCGGGCCCATGTCGACACACACCTGGCCGTCGTTCTGCACGTCCAGCTCGATGATGCCGCCCTTGGTTTCCACGCGGATGCGCTTTTTCGCGGTCAGGCGCTTGTCCAGCACGAAGCGGGCAAAGCAGCGCGCGCCGTTGCCGCACTGCTCGACCTCGGAGCCGTCGGCGTTGAAGATCCGGTAGCGGAAGTCCACTTCCGGGTTGCTCGGCGCCTCGACGATCAGCAGCTGGTCGAAGCCGATACCGGTGTGGCGGTCACCCCATTGCTTGGCGTGCTTGGGCTGGATGTGCGCGTGCTGGCTGACCAGGTCGAGGACCATGAAGTCGTTGCCCAGCCCATGCATCTTGGTAAAGCGCAGCAGCATGGGCTCACTCCGGCAGCAGGCTTTCGCCAGCGTACAGTTCGGCGATGGTCTCGCGGCGGCGGACTTCGAAAGCCTGGTCGCCGTCGACCAGGATTTCCGCACAACGGCCACGGGTGTTGTAGTTCGAGCTCATGACGAAACCATAGGCGCCCGCCGACTGTACAGCCAGCAGGTCACCTTCGGCCAGGTTCAGCACGCGGTCCTTGGCGAGGAAGTCGCCGGTTTCGCAGATCGGGCCTACCAGGTCATAGGCACGGCCTTCGCCCGCCCGCGGCGTGACCGCGCTGACCCCCATCCAGGCCTGGTACAGGGCCGGGCGGATCAGGTCGTTCATCGCTGCATCGATGATGGCGAAGTCCTTGTGTTCGGTGTGCTTGAGGTATTCCACGCGGGTCAGCAGGGCACCGGCGTTGGCCACGATATAGCGGCCTGGCTCGAACACCAGGGCCAGGTCACGGCTGCCGACGCGCTCACGGATGGCCTTGATGTAGTCGGCCACCAGCGGCGGCTCTTCGTCGCGATAGCGCACGCCAACGCCGCCACCCAGGTCCAGGTGGCGCAGGTGGATGCCGCACTCGGCCAGGCGGTCGACCAGGGCCAGCAGGCGGTCGAGGGCATCGAGGAACGGGTCGACGGTGGTCAACTGCGAACCGATGTGGCAGTCGACACCGACTACGTCCAGGTTCGGCAGCTGCGCGGCGCGCACGTAGATGGCTTCGGCGTCGGCGATGGCGATGCCGAACTTGTTCTCTTTGAGGCCGGTGGAGATGTACGGGTGAGTGCCGGCATCGACGTCCGGGTTCACGCGCAGCGAGATCGGCGCAACCTTGCCCATCTCGGCGGCTACCACTTGCAGGCGTTCGAGTTCGTCGGTGGACTCGACGTTGAAGCAGTGCACGCCGACTTCCAGGGCGCGGCGCATGTCTTCACGGGTCTTGCCGACGCCGGAGAAGACCACGCGATCGGCGCGCCCGCCAGCGGCCAGCACGCGCTCCAGCTCACCGCCGGAGACGATGTCGAAGCCTGCGCCCAGGCGCGCCAGGACGTTCAGTACGCCAAGGTTGGAGTTGGCCTTGACGGCGAAGCAGACCAGGTGATCGGTGCCTTGCAGGGCATCGGTGTAGCTGCGGTACTGGGCTTCGATGTGAGCGCGCGAGTACACGTAGGTCGGGGTGCCGAAGCGTTCGGCGATGGCCGACAGGGCGACGCCCTCCGCGAACAGTTCACCGTCGCGGTAGTTGAAAGCGTTCATCTGAATTCCTTACTGCTCTGGCGTCTGCTCGGGCTGGATTGGCTGCTCTTCCTGCGGCTGGACCGCTGGAGCGTGCTGGTGCTGGTGCGACTTTTTCGGGCCTTTGCCGTCCTTGCCGTCTTCTGGCAGGTACAGGGGGCCCTTCTGACCGCAGGCCGAAACGAGGCAGGCAACCGCGACCAGCGCCGCGAGCGAGGAAATCAGGCGCTTCATGGGTGAAATCCTTTGAAATATGCAGTATTGCGCCCGAGTATACCGAGCGACCGGCGGATTGCCTATGCAAGAGCCGGTCCGTCGGGCGGGCTATGCTTAGGGGCCCTCGCCACGGTAATCGGGCCGGTGGCGAGCGGGGCTAAACCTTTGCATTCATGGCCCGGCGCCCGTATCTTGCCGGCTTGCCCGTAAAGCAGCCAATTCGAGGTTCCTGCAATGAGTTTGAGCGAAGCGCGTTTCCATGATCTGGTCGACGCGACCCAACAGGCCCTGGAAGACTTGTTCGACGAGAGCGGCCTGGACCTGGACATGGAAAATTCTGGCGGCGTGCTGACCGTCAAGTTCGAAGGCGGCGCCCAGCTGATCTTCAGTCGCCAGGAGCCGTTGCGCCAGCTGTGGCTGGCCGACCGTTCCGGCGGCTTCCACTTCGACTACGACGAGGAAAGCGGCAAGTGGGTGTGCGAGAAGAGCGAAGAACTGCTGAACGAAATGCTCGAGCGTATCGTCTGGGAGCGGGCCGGCGAGAAGCTGGACTTCGACGAGATCTGACATGACCAGCCAGGCGCGGCCACCCAAGCCGCTGTACAGCAACGTCAGCCCGGCGGTGCCGTCGCCCTGCATCAGCGTCTGCCGGCTGGATGAGCAGCGGGTATGCACCGGCTGCCACCGGCATGTCGAGCACATTCGCGAATGGCGCTCGGCCGACGACGAACGGCGCCGGCAGATCTGCCGCGAAGCCGAGGCGCTGCGCGCACGGGCTTGAGTATTTGCCCGGCTGTGGTAGTGTCGGGTGGTGCGTCGGTGACGCAAAAGCATCCACAAACCCCGCCCTTGGGCGGGGTTTTGCTTTATCTGCCCGCAGCAAACCGCCTGTTCAAAGGAGTCTGACTGGATCATGAGCACCAAGCCTTCCCTCATCCTCACCCGATTGGACGTACAACGTCTCGAGCGCCTGATCGACAGCCTCGACGAGAATACGCCGGGTGTGCTCGCCTTGCAGGAGGAGCTGGACCGTGCCGCTCAGGTGGTCGGCCATGAGGAAGTGCCCGCCGGAGTGGTGACCATGAACTCGCGGGTGCATTGCCGTGAAGAGGCCAGTGGCAAGGACTACCACCTGACCCTGGTGTACCCGAAAGATGCCGGTGGAGAAGGCACGGTTTCGATCCTCGCGCCAATCGGTTGTGCGCTGCTGGGCTTGTCGGTGGGCGAGCAGATCGACTGGCCGGCTCCCGGAGGCAAGACGCTCAAGCTGAAGTTGCTGGAAGTTGAATACCAGCCAGAAGCGGCTGGCGATTTCGACCTCTGAAATCCCCGGGGCCGCTTTGCGGCCCTTTCGCGACACAAGGCCGCTCCTACAGGAATACCCGATCTCCTGTAGGAGCGGCCTTGTGTCGCGAAAGGGCTGCGAAGCAGCCCCGGCATCCTCAAGGCTCCACCTTAGCCTGCAACTTCGCCAATCCATCATTCAGCGCCTGTTCCAGCTCGCGCTTGTAGCGCAGGTACAGGCTGGTCGACCCCTGCTCATCCTCGAGCAGCTCGGACAAGTCCAGGTCGGTGATATAGCAGCGGTAATGCCCGGCGCTACGCCGCTGGCCAAGGATCTGCCGGGCGACCACCTCATACAGTTGGTCGCCATGCTCCAGCTCGGAAAACTCCTGCTGGTCGCAATACAGCGTCACATGCACCCCATTCCCCGTGCCGGCCTGCAAAATGGCCTGAACCTCATAATATGGCTGGTCGACGCCAGCGCTGGGCGCCGGGCGCGGCTCGATGGTGCGCGCGTTGCCCGGGCCGGAAGGCAGCAGCTGGGCATAGTGGATAGCCAGTGAAGCCTGTTGCAGATGGTCGAGTGGAAGGCGGGCATCGTGGCGCACCACCACCGAACGCAGAAAGCGTTGCAACGGCAGCAGCAGGTGACTTTCGTCAAACATTGGCAGGCGCTGTTGCCACAGGGCGTTGTACTCGTCCAGCACGTACAGGTCGGCCCAGCCGTCGAGCAGGCGGTAGAACACCTGGATGCAATTACGCCGGCCTTGTTCCAGCACCAGGGGCAAGTCGTAGTCTTGCAGTGCATTGCCATCCAGGTGCAACGGGCTGTAGTGGCTGCGCACTTCACCCAGGTGATCGAGCACGGCGCCATGTTCGGACAGGGTCGCCAGGCTAACCTGGCCTGGCAACAGTTCCAGCACGTGAGTGTACTGTGCCACTTGCAGCAGGTAGCGGTGATTCAGCCCCTGGTCGAGCAGCAGTTGCGCAGTGTCGAAGATTTCCTCGACCCGCTGGCTGATGGCCTGGGCGCGGTTGTGGCAAAAGCAGCGCACCCGCACCTGCGGGCGGTGGCTGCGCTGGCCGAGGCTGTTGAGGAAGTCACGCAGGCAGCGCAGCAGCGCGTGCTCGCCGTCGTAGCGCTGCACCAGCACTTCGTTCCAGCTGTTGAGGGTGACCTGATCAAGCGTCAGCACCAGGTTCTCGCGCACACCGGCATAGCTCAACGAATCGGTGCGCTCGGTGGTCATCAGGATGTTCAGGTCCCGGTGATGACGCAGTGGATCGACGCCGACATTGACCAGCAGCAGGATCTCGTCAGCCACGCTCGGTTGCAGCAGGCGCGCTTCGCTGACGCTGGCCAGTGGCAGCGGGATGCTCTGCTGCAGGCTGCCCAGCAGGTTGAACAGCTCGAATTCGCTGAGGTCGCTGTCGCCGGGGTGCAGCGCCAGGCGCGTGGTGTGGTCGATGACGCCATTGCGGTGGGCCCAGGTCAGCAGCTCGAGCAGTTCACGGCAGCGCTTGATCGGGCTGAAATGCTCCCATTCGTATACGCCCAGGTTGCCGTTGTAGAGGCCCCAGTGATGACTGCCAGGCTCCTTGCGGTTCGGGGACTGGACCAGCGTCAAGGTATCTTCGGCAATGTCCGGGGCAATGCCCGGGTTGATCACTTCGATCTTGCCGGCGCGGCGTTCGAAGGCGGCGTACAGGCGCCGGCCCAGGGCATTCAGGTCACGCTGGTCGGCGCGGCTGGTGGCACCCTGGTTTTGCGCGAACTGGCCGAGAAAGCGATAGCTATGGTTGAGCTCCGCCACCAGCTCACGGCGTTCGAGGGCGACCTGGCGCACCTTCCATTGGCTGCGGCTGTCGAGCATGACCAGCTGGCGTTCGTCCCAGCCCCACTCATCGGTAAGGCGCTGCAACAGTTGGCGCTGCCAGCCGTTGTTACGGCTGCGGTCCAGGCCACTCAGCTTCTTGTTGACCTTGAGGTAAAGGCTGCGCCTGACCAGCTCGAGCCGAGCGGTTTCACCGCGTTGCTGCAGATAGCGCTCGATGCGCCGGTACACCATCACATAGGGGTCGAGTTCGTCGAGGTTCAGATGGTTGGCGAACACCGCCTGTTTATAGTCCAGGCACAGGCAGCGCACGGTCGGGTGCTCGCTGGCATAGACTTCGGTCAGCAGCAGCTTGAGCAGTGACTTGTAGGGCGAATCGATGCCCTTGAACAACTGCCAAAGCCCGGCGCCGAGGTACTCGCCTGGTGGAATATGGGCAAGGTTGCCGAGGTCCAGGGCGTCCTGGTTGCGGATGAAACGCTTGGACAGCAGGGTCTCGGTGTAGGCCTGATAGTTGTGCTCTTCATAGACCGGCACCAGCCACCACAGCGGCGTTCGCCCGGCCAGCCAGATGGCGGTGCGATAGAACTCGTCGAGCAGCAGGAAATGTTGCGTGGTGCCGCAGTCGTCGGAGCTGAGCTGGCTGTCGCGCAGGCCCTGGGCAAAACTTTGCGGGTCGATCAGGAAGAAGTGCGCCTCGGCACCCTGGCTGGCCGCCCAGGCCTCCAGCAGCTGGCACTTGCGGCGCAACTCTTCGCGCTCGGCCTCGCTCAGGCCAGGGGCATGGCATACCCAGAGGTCCATGTCGCTCTGTTCGGCCTGGGCCAGCGTACCGAGACTGCCCATCAGGAACAGGCCGTGGATCGGGCGTGGCGGGTTGCCATGACGGGTTTTGTAGGCGAACGAGCGAGCCAGGCGCTGGGCATCGGCGACCTGCCCGGCATCTGGCTCGAACCCCGCCACCCCGGCCGGTGTGGCGCCGGATACGTAACCGGGCAACAGCGGGTGGTTGACGTGGAACAGCAGCGGCAGCAGGGTCAGGACCAGCTGCTGGCGGCTCGACAGGCCCTCCATTGCGCGTTCTAGCCGGCACTGGTTGATGTGCAGAAAGCGCGCACGCAATGTCGCCAGCACCTTGCGGTCGATGCCTTCGTCCAGGTCTGGGCGGATTTCGTGGGGGTGGTTCATTGCACACTCAGGGCGGGCCAGGAAAGCTGTGGCGAGTTTAGCCTGAGTGGGGCAGTCGGATAAGCGTCAATTGGGTTTTTGACGTCATTTTAATAGCGCCTGTTCTGGCCTCTTCGCGGGCAAGCCCGCTCCCACGGGTACTGCGCCGTACTTGAGAGCGGTGCATAACCTGTGGGAGCGGGCGTGCCCGCGAAGAGGCCGGTACAGAATCAAGCGGGCTGTGTGGATTTGAGGATGCTAAGCAACTGTTGGACGCTTTCAGCCGCATCAATCCCGAGGCTGGTGAGGTAGCCACCATCGGGCTGGTTGGTGAGTCCTTTTTCATGAAGGCGCTTGGCCGCAGCGATCTGGGCGGGCGCCGCGTCGCTGTGAACTTTGATGCCTTCCTGGTGGTTGTCCAGGTTGAACAGGGCGAGCACTTCCAGTTCGGCGATCAGTTCGGGGGTAAAAGACATGGCGACTCCTGACTTTCAGACAAGGATGGCGGCACCGCCAGCGGTGCCTGATCCTGGAGTGTAGTCGGGTTATTCGTCGTCGCTTTGACCCATCTCAGGCGGCAGCTCGGGCAGGGCACGCAGGGCGGTCTCATACCACTCGCCGTTGAATGCGCGGTCTTCCTGAAGCATGTTGTCGATCTCGAAGGCCAGCACGTGGGCCATGAGGTTGAGGATGTCTTCGCGCTCATAGCCGACCAGGGTCAGCTTGTTGAAGGTGGCCTTGGCCGCTGGCGGCTCGCCGCTTTCGATCTGGTTTTCGATGGCTTCGGTCAGCGTCGCTTCGGCGAAGGCTTCGTCGTCATTGTCGATTTCGTCGTGTTCGCTCATGGCGCTACTCCTGTGGTGGGATGCACAGTTTGCCATGCCCGCGCCGGCAATGCCCGGTCATCGACCGGGTGCATGACGCTGGTCAGGCGTCGGCGTAGCGTCTATAACAGCCGAGCCATCCCCACACGGCCTGGAGGCTGTAACCCCATGCTCAAGCTTCACGGATTCTCGGTCAGCAACTACTACAACATGGTCAAGCTGGCCCTGCTGGAGAAAGGCCTGCCTTTCGAGGAAGTCACCTTCTACGGCGGGCAGGCGCCGCAGGCACTGGAAGTCAGCCCGCGGGGCAAGGTGCCGGTGCTGGAAACCGAACACGGCTTCCTCAGCGAAACCAGCGTAATACTCGACTATATCGAGCAGACCCAAGGTGGCAAGGCGCTGCTGCCCAGCGACCCGTTCGGCCAGGCCAAGGTGCGCGAACTGCTGAAGGAAATCGAACTGTACATCGAGCTGCCGGCGCGTACCTGCTACGGCGAGTCGTTCTTCGGCATGCCGGTGGAGCCGCTGGTCAAGGAGCGCGCGCGTACCGACTTGCTGGCGGGGTTCGCCACGCTCAAGCGCAATGGCCGTTTCGCGCCTTATGTGGCGGGGGAGCAACTGACCCTGGCCGACCTGATGTTCTGCTTCTCGGTAGACCTGGCGTGCGCAGTAGGCAAGAAAGTGCTGGGTATCGACTTCCTGGCGGACTTCCCGCAGGCCAAGGCGTTGTTGCAACTGCTGGGCGAGAACCCGCACATGGCGCGGATCGTGGCGGACAAGGAGGCCTCGATGCCGGCCTTCCTGGAGATGGTACGCAGCGGCAAGCGCTGAATGACCGGGGGCTGCTTTGCAGCCCATTCGCGGGCGCGCTCGCTCCCACATGGATTGTGCATTGCCTGAGTCTTGCACCATACCTGTGGGAGCGGGCATGCCCGCGAACGAGGGCGAAGCCCTCGCAATGGGCTTTAGCGCGAAGCCAGCAGGGCCTTGCCGCGAACGACGGCAGCACGCACCTGGGCTGGCGCGGTACCACCGATGTGGTTACGGGCATTCACCGACCCCTCCAGGGTCAGCACGGCAAACACGTCCTGCTCGATCTGGTCGCTGAACTGGCGCAGTTCGTCCAGGCTCATTTCGGCCAGGTCCTTGCCCGTGTCGACGCCATACTTCACAGCGTGACCGACGATCTCGTGGCAATCACGGAACGGCAGGCCGCGGCGAACCAGATAGTCGGCCAGGTCGGTCGCGGTGGAGAAACCGCGCAGAGCCGCTTCGCGCATGATGGCGTGCTTGGGCTTGATCGCCGGGATCATGTCGGCGAAGGCGCGCAGCGAGTCGCGCAGAGTGTCGGCGGCGTCGAACAGCGGCTCCTTGTCTTCCTGGTTGTCCTTGTTGTAGGCCAGCGGCTGGCCTTTCATCAGGGTCAGCAGGCCGGTCAGGGCGCCGAAGACGCGGCCGCTCTTGCCACGCACCAGCTCCGGAACGTCCGGGTTCTTCTTCTGCGGCATGATCGAGCTGCCGGTGCAGAAGCGATCAGGCAGGTCGATGAACTGGAACTGGGCGCTGGTCCACAGCACCAGTTCTTCGGAGAAGCGCGACAGGTGCATCATCGCCACGCTGGCGGCCGCGCAGAATTCGATGGCGAAGTCACGGTCCGAGACGCCGTCCAGCGAGTTGCCGGCCACAGCTTCGAAGCCCAGCAGCTTGCAAGTCAGCTCACGGTCGATAGGGTAGGTGGTGCCGGCCAGCGCGGCACTGCCCAACGGCATGCGATTGGTGCGCTTGCGGCAGTCGACCAGGCGCTCGTAGTCGCGGCTGAGCATTTCGAACCAGGCCAGCAGGTGGTGGCCGAAGGTGACCGGCTGGGCAGTCTGCAGGTGGGTGAAGCCAGGCATGATGGTTTCGGCTTCACGTTCGGCCTGCTCCAGCAGACCCTGCTGCAGACGGGTGATCTCGGCCAGGATCAGGTCGATCTCGTCACGCAGCCACAGACGGATGTCGGTGGCCACCTGGTCGTTGCGGCTACGGCCGGTGTGCAGCTTCTTGCCAGTGATGCCGATACGGTCGGTCAGGCGTGCTTCGATGTTCATGTGCACGTCTTCGAGGTCGACACGCCAGTCGAAGCTGCCAGCCTCGATTTCGCCCTGGATGGTTTTCAGGCCATCGATGATGGTGTCGCGCTCGGCATCGCTGAGGACGCCGACCTGCGCCAGCATGGTGGCGTGGGCGATCGAACCCATGATGTCGTGGCGGTACAGGCGCTTGTCGAAGTCGACCGAGGCGGTGAAACGGGCGACGAAGGCGTCGACGGGCTCACTGAAGCGGCCGCCCCAGGACTGATTGGTCTTGTCGGTGCTCATGGATTCACTCTATGCAGGCGTGAACGAAAAAGTGGCGCCGATAATAGCAGGGTTGGGCCTGACACCGCAGGACATCGGTCGACAGAAACCGGTGGCAAACATCGGTAAAGGTGGGCGAAGACGATAATCACCGATTGAACGGCAGTGTTCCACGGACCGTCTACAGTTGGACAGAGGACTGGCAGCTATTCTGCTGGCTCAGTGAATCTTTGGCCTTCGTATCGGTCTAGAGCGTGACCGCAGCGTCGCTCGACCTGCTCTTGTCTACGCTATACCTGTGCGAGACTCACTCAGGAATCCAGAGCAATTATGAATGTCCTGATCGTTGATGACGAACCCCAAGCCCGTGAACGCCTCACACGGCTATTCGCTGAACTGGAGGGTTACACCGTGCTGGAGCCCAGCGCCACCAACGGCGAGGAGGCTCTGACACTGATCGAAAGCCTCAAGCCGGATGTGGTTCTGCTGGACATCGGCATGCCAGGCCTGGATGGCTTGCAGGTCGCTGCTCGCCTGTGCGAACGCGAGGCGCCACCGTCCGTGGTGTTCTGTACCGGCGACGACGAATACGGTGCCGAGGCGTTCAAGGACAGCACCCTCAGCCACGTGACCAAGCCAATCCAGCCTCAGGCCCTGCGCGATGCCTTGCGCAAGGCCGATAAGCCCAACCGTGCCCAGCTGGCGGCGTTGACGCGGCCTGGCAGCGAAGGCGGTGGGCCGCGCAGCCATATCAGTGCGCGTACGCGCAAGGGTATCGAGCTGATTCCATTGCCCCAGGTGATCTATTTCATTGCCGACCACAAGTACGTGACCTTGCGCCACGAAGCGGGCGAAGTGCTGCTCGACGAGCCGCTCAAGGCGTTGGAGGACGAATTCGGCGAGCGATTCGTGCGTATCCACCGCAATGCGCTGGTCGCGCGCGAACGCATCGAACGCCTGCAGCGCACGCCATTGGGGCATTTCCAGCTATTCCTCAAGGGCCTCGATGGCGACGCCCTGACTGTCAGCCGCCGGCATGTGGCGGGCGTGCGCAAGATGATGCAAACACTCCAAGGCTGAGCCTGCATGGCAACGGCTGCGCCCTTGTGCGCGGCTGAAGCCGCTCCCACAGGTACGGCGCCGCCTGTAGGGGCGGCTTTAGCCGCGAAGGGCCGTTACGCTGATCCACATCTGCTGGCGATGCCGGTGATGCTGTTATCATCAGCGGCATTTCTCTGGATCGGGGCGTTTCATGTCCACTCGCGAAATCCGCATTGCCACCCGTAAAAGTGCCTTGGCCTTGTGGCAGGCCGAATATGTCAAAGCCCGCCTCGAGCAGGCGCACCCCGGTCTGCGGGTGACCCTGGTACCCATGGTCAGTCGCGGCGACAAGTTGCTCGACGCACCGCTGGCGAAAATCGGCGGCAAGGGGCTGTTCGTCAAAGAGCTGGAAACAGCGCTGCTGGACAACGAGGCCGACATCGCCGTGCATTCGATGAAGGATGTGCCCATGGACTTCCCCGATGGCCTGGGCCTGTTCTGCATCTGCGAGCGTGAAGACCCGCGTGATGCATTCGTCTCCAACACCTTCGCCAGCCTCGACGCCCTGCCAGCCGGCAGCATCGTCGGCACCTCCAGCCTGCGCCGCCAGGCCCAGTTGCTGGCGCGTCGGCCGGACCTCAAAATCCACTTCCTGCGCGGCAACGTCAACACCCGCCTGGCCAAGCTCGATGCCGGCGAGTACGACGCCATCATCCTCGCCGCCGCGGGCTTGATCCGCCTGGGCTTCGAGGACCGCATCAGCGATACCATCAGCGTCGACCACAGCCTGCCAGCCGGTGGCCAGGGCGCGGTGGGTATCGAGTGCCGCAGCGCCGACACTGAAATCCATGCCCTGCTGGCGCCGCTGCACCATGCCGATACCGCCGACCGTGTAGTCGCCGAACGTGCCATGAACAGGCGCCTCAACGGCGGCTGCCAGGTGCCGATCGCCTGCTATGCGGTGCTCGAAGGCGATCAGCTGTGGTTGCGCGGCCTGGTTGGCCAGCCAAGTGGCGGGACCTTGCTGGTGGCGGATGCCCGTGCGCCGCGTGCGGCTGCCGAGACCTTGGGCGTGCAGGTCGCCGAAGCCCTGCTGGGCCAGGGTGCCGAAGCCATACTCAACGAAGTCTACGGCGAGGCCGGGCATCCGTGAGCCCCTGGCGCCTGCTGCTGACCCGGCCTGAAGATGACTGCGCGGCACTGGCGCAGAGCCTGGCCGTTGCCGGTGTGGCCAGCAGTTGCCTGCCGTTGCTGGCCATCGAGCCCGTCGCGCTGGCTGACGGGCAGCGTCGGCAGCTGGCCGCGCTGGCGCAGTACCAGGCGATCATCGTGGTCAGCAAGCCGGCGGCCCGGCTGCTGCTTGGGCAGCTGCAGGGCGCTGGCTTGCAAGCGCCCCCCGCAGGCTGGTTTACCGTGGGTGAGGCGACGGCAGCAGTGCTGCAGTGCGCAGGTCTTCAGGTGACATTCCCCATGCAAGGCGATGACAGCGAGGCCTTGCTCGCACTCCCGGGCCTGCGCAAGGCTACTGCGGCGCCTGAGGCGCGCGTGCTGATCGTTCGTGGTGTCGGAGGTCGCGAACTGCTGGCCGAGCGTCTTGCAGAGCAAGGTGCTAGTGTCGAATATCTGGAACTGTATCGTCGCTGCCTGCCGGCGTACCCGGCGGGCACGCTGATGCGCCGCATAGAAGCGGAACGCCTCAATGGCCTGGTGGTCAGCAGTGGGCAGGGTCTTGAACATTTGCAGCAAATGGCTGGCGCCGACTGGCCGCAGATAGCCAGGCTGGCGTTGTTCGTGCCCAGCCCGCGGGTCGCCGAACAGGCCCGGGCCGCCGGGGCCCAACAGGTTGTGGATTGCCGTGGCGCGAGTGCCACGGCCTTGCTGGCAGCCGTGCAGCGCAGCGCTGTACCTGCCTCTCAAGGCGCTTCGCACTAGCGCGAGGCGCCCCCATGCAAAGGATGGATACGTGAGCGAAACTGTCTTGCCCAACAATGATCAGCCGTCGGCGCAGCAGCCGGCGCAACCCGTCACCGACAAGCCTGTAAAGCGCTCTGGCAGTGGTCTGGCCGTGCTGGCGCTGTTGCTGGGTGCGGCCGGGGTCGCAGTAGGGGGTTGGGGTGTCTGGCAGGTGCGGCAGCTGCAAGGCAGCGAGGTGAACCAGGGTCAGCACCTTGAAGCCCTCAGCCAGCGCGCCGCGGCGCTGCAGCAGCGTGAGCAGCAGATCAGTGCCCAACTGGCCAGCCTGCCGGCCGCCAGTGAGCTGGAAGACCGTCGCCGCCTGGTGGCGCAATTGCAAGGCGACCAGCAGCGTCTGAGCCAGCGTCTGGAAACCGCACTCGGCGAAAGCCGCAAGGAGTGGCGCCTGGCCGAGGCCGAGCACCTGCTGCGCCTGGCTACCCTGCGCTTGTCGGCGCTGCAGGACATCACCAGCGCCAAGGCCCTGGTTGAAGGGGCCGACGAAATCCTCCGTGAACAGAGCGACCCTGGCGCCTTTGCCGCCCGCGAGCAACTGGCGCGCAGCCTGGCCACGCTCAACAGTACCCAGCAGCCGGACCGCACCGGTCTGTTCCTCAAACTCGCCGCCCAGCGTGAACTGGTGCAACAGCTCAGCGCCCAGTCTCCCGAATTCGCCAGCAACGCCGATGCGCTTGGTGCGCTGACAGCCGATGGTGATGGGGCCAGTCGCCTGTCGCAGTGGTGGGCAGAAATCTCCAAGTACTTCCAGATCGACTTCAACGCCGATGACAATGTGCGGCCATTGCTGGCTGGCCAGCAACTGAACCAGTTGCGCCTGGCCCTGAGCCTGACCATCGAGCAGGCGCAGTGGGCTGCGCTCAATGGCGAGGCCAAGGTGTACAACCAGGCCCTGGATGATGCCCGCAGCGTGCTGCTGGCCAACTTCAATGCCGACAACCCGCAAAGCAAGGCGATGCTCGACAGCCTCAACGCGTTGGCCGAGCAGCCCGTCTCGGTAGTGACCCCGGACCTGAGCGAAAGCCTGGCGGCGGTGCAGGCGTACATTCAACGCCGCCATCTGCCAGCCGAGGCTGAAGGGGGCAAGCCATGAAGCGTGTCTACCTGCTGGCCGTACTGGCGATCGTGGTTGCCGCAGCGCTGGGCATCGCGGTGGCCAAGCACAGTGGTTATGTGCTGATCGCCTACGGTGGTTTCCGTTACCAGTCCGGATTGTGGGCGGCGCTCGCGGCGCTGGCGGCGGTGGTCGTCTTGCTGTTGTTGCTGCGTTATCTGGTCAGCTTGGTCCTGACCTCCAGTGGCGTGGTCAATCCGTGGTCGCGGCGTAACCGCAGCCGGCGCGTGCGGATCGCCATCGAACAGGGCCAGCTGGACCTGGCCGAGGGCCGCTGGGCCAGTGCCCAGCGCCACCTGCATCGTGCTGCCGAGGCCGAGCGCCAGCCGTTGCTGTATTACCTTGGCGCCGCCCGTGCCGCCAACGAACTGGGGCGCAAGGAGGACAGCGACAACCTGCTGGAGCGTGCGCTGGAGCGCCAGCCCCAGGCTGAACTGGCCATTGCCTTGACCCATGCGCAACTGCAGATGGACCGTGGCGAGCGGGATGCTGCGTTGGAGACCTTGCTCGCCATGCAGGAGCGCCATCCGCACAACACCCAGGTCCTGCGCCTGTTGCAACGCCTGCATCTGGAGCGTGGCGATTGGTCGGCGCTGATCCGCCTGCTGCCCGACCTGCGCAAGAACAAGGTGTTGCCGGCCGATGAGCTGGCCGCGCTGGAGAAACGCGCCTGGGGCCAGAACCTTGGCCTGGCGAGCACCCGTGGTGAGGATCCGCAAAGCGCCCGTCAGGCCCTCGAGCGTGCCTGGCAGCAGCTGACCGCTGCCCAGCGCCAAGAGCCGCAACTGGTCCTGGCCTATGCCGAACAGCTACGTCAGGTGGGTGCCCAGGGCGAAGCCGAGCAGGTGCTGCGCACCGCACTCAAGCGTGAGTACGAAAGCCATCTGGCGCGCCTGTATGGCCTGGTACGGGGTGATGATCCGGCGCGTCAGCTACAGGCTGCCGAAGGCTGGCTGAAGGCCCACCCGGACGATCCGAGCCTGCTGCTGACCCTCGGCCGCCTGAGCCTGCAGAATCGCCTGTGGGGCAAGGCGCGCGACTATCTCGAAAGCAGCCTGCGAATGGAGCGTAATCCGGAAGCCTGTGCCGAGCTTGCGCGCCTGCTCGCCAGCCTGGGCGAGACCGAACGCAGCAATCAGTTGTTCGAGGAGGGCCTTGGGCTGCTCGATGAGCGTCTTCTGGCCCTGCCGTTGCCAGAAGCTGTACGCGCCTGAGCCCTGCATGAGCCCGCGCAACGGCGCGGGCTCATGGGTCGGGTAACGTGTTCTGCGTTATAAGTTGGATTTGCAGTCTCTTCTTGGGAAGTTTCCTACAGCGTCTATGGACACTTCCCTTCCAATACAGCGACTTGTCACTCCAGTAGTGCCTTGAAACAAGCCCGCCCTTTCCTCTACCGTTCCAAGCCACTTCAACTTTTCCGGGACCTTTCTTCCCCATGCCGATGGCCAGTCTGCGCACGCTTTTCATTCCGGCATGCCTTGCTTCGCTGGCAGTGTTGGGCGCTTCCTTTTATCTCGAAAGTGTCCTTGAGCTGGTGCCTTGCCCGCTGTGTTTCAGCCAGCGGCTATTGTTGGGGATCTATGCGCTGGTCTGTCTGAGCGCGGCGCTGCATGCACCCGGTATAGCCGGGGTTCGGCTTTATGCGCGAGCGGCAATGCTCAGCGCGGCCAGCGGCGCCTTGCTGGCGGCGCGGCATGTGTGGTTGCAGGGTGCAGGTGATGCGAGCCACCTGTGCCCTTTGCCGATCGGGCGCATGTTCGAGCTGTCCTGGCGTGAAGCTGTGCGACAACTGCTGCTCGGTGGTCCTGATTGCCGCTCGCTGTCCTGGAGCTTCCTCGACCTGACCCTGCCGGAATGGAGCCTGGTGGCGTTTCTGCTACTGGCGGCGCTGCCCTTGAGTTGCCTGCTGGCGTATCGTTTCCGCTCACTTGGCAATCCTTGACCTGGCGCATGCCGGTGGCCAATAGCGGACCAATGGTGGTGTCTCACGGTATTAAACGCTTGTATGAACTTTGTCCGCTGCGTACCTTGATGCTAAGCACGCGCGGGAATAATCTCCCAGCACGCATACTGAAAACACAACTGCTCGATGCCGTCCTGCTGATGTCACCTTTGTGCTGCACGGTCTTGGTGCGAGGTGCAGCGGCATCTACCCAGAAGGGAAGAGATCGCCATGCTCGATAGTTGTCAGAACGCCCAGGAACGCTGGGGCGGGGTTCACAAGCTGATCGACCGCTGGCTCGAGGAGCGAGAGGAGCTTGTCCAGGCTTTCCGTACCTTGCGCGTCGCCAAGCCGGCCTTTGCCGACAAGGAAAAGAACCGCGACTTCTGTGCGGTGCTGGTCGACTACGTGTCAGCCTGGCATTTCGAAGTGAGTGAGCAGCTGGTCACCGAAGCCAAGGCATTCGGGGATGAGAAGGCGTTGAAACTGGCTGAAGAGATCAACCCGCGGATCAACGACATTACCCAGATCGCACTGGCCTTCAACGATCATTGCGAGAAGGGCGAGTGCAAGGACACCGAGCGCTTCGCCGAGAAGCTCGGCAAGCTGGGCAGCCTGTTGCACGAACGCTTCGAGCTGGAAGACTGCCTGATCGAAGTGCTGCATAACGCGCACAAGGAAGAGGGTGCGGTCGAAGCCTGAAGGTCGGCGTCAGTTGCCGACCGCCAGTAACTCGATTTCGAATACCAGTGGCGTGTAGGGCGCGATCAGATCACCTGCGCCCTCGGCACCATAGGCCCGTGCCGATGGGATCACCAGGCGCCAGGTCGAACCGGCTTTCATGTGCGGCAGGGCCACCTGCCAGCCGTCGATCACCGAGTCCAGGCTGAACCACTGCGGCTGCTGATTCTGGTCGAACACGGAACCATCCGGCAGCCTGCCGACATAGCGCACCTGCACTTTGCCGCCGGCTGTGGGTTGCGCACCATTCCCCGCTTTCAGTTCGCTGTACAGCACGCCTTCGGGCAGTTCGTGCACACCGGCACGCGCCCGTTCGTTGGCCATGAAGCGTGTTTCCATGGCCTGGAGTTTGGTCACCTCGGCTTGTTCGGCGGCGGCACCGGCCTGTTCCTCATGCTGCTGGAGGATGGTCTCCATCCGTGCCTTGTCGAGTTTCAAAGGCTGGCCCTGATAGGACTGGCGCAGGCCTTCTACCAGCGCATCCAGTTGCAGGCCGGGCACCTCCTGACGCAGGCGCTCCCCCAGGCTGGCGCCGAGGCTGTAGGCCAGATCATGATCGTTGGCAGGGGCGGTATCGTTGGCGGCGAGGGCGAATGGCGCCATCAGGTACAGGCCAAAAGCAAGATAACGCGGCATGGGTAACTCCAGCTCGATGAGCAAGGAAGTATGCCAGCGTTGTTGCCTCGACATGTGTAAATATCAGCAACGTTTTGTTAAGCAACTACACTTGCACGGAGCTGCAAGATAACAACTTTGCCCAGGCATGCAACGCGGCACCCTCAATACTGTCAACATGCCCTAGCGGCGGTAGCAGCAGAAGCATAGTATGAGCCGCAATCTCGTCAGCCAGGAGGTAAACCATGTCGGCTAAAAAGAAGCCAGTAAGTACGCCGTTACACCTGCTCCAGCAACTTTCGGGCAGCCTGCTCGAACACTTGGAAGAGGCCTGCTCACAAGCGCTGGCTGATGCGGAGAAATTGCTGGCCAAGTTGGAAAAGCAGCGCGGCAAAGCCCAGGAAAAACTGCATAACGGCCGCCTGAAGTTGCAGGATGCGGCGAAGGCAGGCAAAGCCAAGGCGCAGAACAAGGCGCAAAAGGTGATCGGTGAACTTGAAGAACTGCTCGATTCGCTCAAGGAACGCCAGACCCAGACCCGTACTTACATTCAACAACTCAAGCGTGATGCCCAGGAAAGTTTGAAACTGGCTCAAGGAGTGGGCAAGGTGCGCGAGGCTGCAGGCAAGGCACTCGACCAGCGTGCCGTGGCGGCCAGGACTGCCAAACCCGCTGCTGCCAAAGCACCGGCCCGCAGCACCGCCAAGCCAGCGGTCGCCAAGGCCCCGACCAAACCAGCCGCTGCCAAGGCTCCAGCCCGCGCTGCTGCCAAGCCAGTCGCCGCCAAGGCACCTGCTCGCGCTGCCAATGCCAAGCCGGTTGCCAGCAAGGCCCCAGCTAAAACCGCTGCCGCCAAACCTGCTGCCAAACCTGCTGCTGCCAAAACCCCAGCCAAGTCAGCGGCCGCCAAGCCTGCGCCAGCCAAAGCGCCGGCCAGAACCGCCTCGGCGAAGCCGGCCGCCAAACCTGTCGCTGCAAAATCCACTGCTGCCAAGCCAGCCGCCAAAGCTGCTGCTGCCAAGGCTCCAGCCAAGCCTGCGGCAGCCAAACCGGTAGCAGCCAAAGCGGCCGCCAAGCCGGCAGCCAAACCAGCAACAGCCAAGCCTGCGGCGGCCAAGCCAGCGGCAGCCAAAGCGCCGGCCAAGCCCGCTGCAAAACCTGCAGCGAAGGCCCCTGCAAAACCCGTTGCCGCCAAACCTGCAGAAGCCAAACCGGCTGCACCTGCTGCCAGTGCGCCAGCGACCAACTCGGCCGCTCCCGCTACTGCCTCGGTATCCACCAGCACTCCAGCTCAGACGCCGTCTTCGGCTTCCTGAAGCGCTGCCGCCGCGACGCGCAAGTCAACCAGCGCGTCGTGGCCGCGTGCCTGGGCCGGTGCCAGCCGGTCAAGCCAATCGTCCGTAGGCTCTAGCGAGCCTACGGGCCATTGTTGCGCACAGGTTTGCAGCCGCTGCAGCAATTGCTTCTCCGCTTCCAACTCCAGCCTCTTCAACTGCTCACGCAACGCCGCCAGGTGCGTATCGTGTTGTGCAGGCGAACGCCATTGCTTGCGCAGACTACGTAAAGGGGCCACCACATCGTGTTGCCATGGTCCGGCAATCGCACGCAGGGCCTGAGCGCGTTCTTCGCTGAAGGGCACTGCACGCGCCTGCAACCAGGTTGCACACAGCAGCAGGCAGACGTCGCCCCCCATCGCCTGAACATTCAGACAAGCCGCCTCCACTCCCGGGCGGGCATACAGCGCCAAGGCGTGATTCCACAGGTCGGTGTACATGATTCCACTCACGCTGCGGGCCGAGGAAGCTGGTAGACTCCGCGACCACTATGATCAGACTATCCAACCTCACTTTACAGCGTGGTCCGCAGCGCTTGCTAGAAGGCGCCGAGATGACCCTGCACGCCGGTCACAAGGCCGGCCTGATCGGCGCCAACGGCGCCGGAAAATCCAGCCTGTTCGCCCTGCTGCGCGGCGAGCTGTCGCCTGATGCCGGCGATTGCCAGCTGCCCGGCGACTGGCGCATTGCCCACATGCGCCAGGAGGTCGATACGCTCGACCGCCTGGCGGTGGACTATGTGCTCGACGGTGACGCCCGCCTGCGCAAGGTCCAGGCCGAGCTGGCCGTTGCCGAGCAGGCCCATGACGGCACTGCGCTGGCGCGCCTGCACAGTGAGCTGGAAGTTGCCGACGGTTACACCGCTGATGCCCGCGCTCGTAAATTGCTGGCGGGCCTGGGCTTCACCAACGAGCAGATGGACCGCCGGGTCGGTGACTTCTCCGGTGGCTGGCGGATGCGCCTGAACCTGGCCCAGGCGCTGATGTGCCCGTCTGACCTGCTGCTGCTCGACGAACCTACCAACCACCTCGATCTCGACGCGATCCTGTGGCTGGAAGACTGGCTCAAGGGTTACCCGGGCACGCTGTTGCTGATTTCCCACGACCGCGATTTTCTCGATGCCGTGGTCGACCATGTGCTGCACGTCGAGCAGCGCAAGCTCAACCTGTACAAAGGTGGTTACACCGCCTTCGAGCGCACCCGTGCCGAGCGCCTGGCGCAGCAGCAGCAGGCCTACGAGAAGCAGCAAGCGCAGCGCGCGCACATGGAGAAATACATCGCCCGCTTCAAGGCCCAGGCCACCAAGGCCCGCCAGGCACAGAGCCGGATCAAGGCCCTGGAGCGCATGGAAGAGCTGTCGGCGGCGCATGTCGATTCGCCGTTCGACTTCGTCTTCCGCGAATCGCAGAAAATCTCCAGCCCGCTGCTGAGCCTGTCCGAAGGTCGCCTGGGTTATGGCGACAAGGCGATCCTCGACAAGGTCAAGCTGCAGCTGGTCCCGGGAGCACGCATCGGTCTGCTCGGGCCCAACGGCGCCGGCAAGTCGACCCTGATCAAGAACCTCGCGGGTGAACTCGAGCCGCTGTCGGGCCGCCTGGTACGTGGCGAGAACCTTGCCGTCGGCTACTTCGCCCAGCACCAGCTCGACTCGCTGGACGACAAGGCCAGCCCGCTTCTGCATCTGCAGCGCATCGCACCCACCGAGCGCGAGCAGACCCTGCGCGATTTCCTGGGTGGCTTTGACTTCCACGGCGATCGCGTCGACGAGCCGGTGGTGAATTTCTCCGGTGGTGAGAAGGCCCGCCTGGCCCTGGCGCTGATAGCCTGGGAGCGGCCGAACCTGCTGCTGCTCGACGAACCGACCAACCACCTCGACCTGGAAATGCGCCTGGCGCTGACCATGGCCCTGCAGGAGTTTGCCGGTGCCGTGGTGGTGGTTTCCCACGACCGTCACCTGCTCAAGAGCACCACCGACGACTTCCTGCTGGTGGCCGATGGCAAGGTCGAGACCTTCGATGGCGACCTCGACGACTACAGCCGCTGGCTGGTCGAGTACCGCCAGCGTAGTGCGCCGGCCAGCAACGCCCCGGTCAACCCGGACAAGACCGACAAGAAGGCCCAGCGCCAGGCTGCGGCAGCCTTGCGCCAGCAGTTGGCACCGCACAAGAAGGCGGCCGACAAGCTGGAGACGGAGCTCAACCAGGTGCATGCGCAACTGGCCGAGATCGAGACTGCGTTGAGTGACGGTGGTGTGTACGAGGCGGCGCGCAAGGATGAATTGCGTGATCTGCTGGCGCGGCAGACCAAGTTGAAGCAGCGCGAGGGTGAGTTGGAAGAGGCCTGGATGGAGGCCTTGGAAACCCTTGAAAGCATGCAGGCTGAACTGGAAGCACTGTCCTGACAGGCAACTATCGTCTGCACTGGCCTCTTCGCGGCTAAAGCCGCTCCCACAGAGGCCAGTGCAGGCGATGGAATCCCGCAAAATTTACTGGTTATTTTTTCGCCAACGCCTTAGCTTAACGTTTTGCAACAATCGTTGAGGCGAGGTGTGTGATGTCGATGGAAGTGTGGTTGGGCTTCTTTGCTGCGTGCTGGGTGATCAGCCTGTCGCCAGGTGCCGGGGCAATTGCCTCGATGTCCAGCGGGCTACAGTACGGCTTCTGGCGTGGCTACTGGAATGCCCTGGGCCTGCAACTGGGCCTGATCGTGCAGATCGCCATCATTGCCGCCGGCGTCGGCGCCATCCTCGCCGCTTCCGCCACCGCCTTCCAGGTCATCAAATGGTTCGGCGTGGGCTATCTGGTCTACCTGGCCTACAAGCAATGGCGTGCCCTGCCCATGGACATGACCGATGAATCGGGCGTGCGCCCGATCGGCAAGCCGCTGAGCCTGGTGTTCCGTGGCTTTCTGGTCAACGTCAGCAACCCCAAGGCGCTGGTGTTCATGCTGGCGGTGCTGCCGCAGTTCATCAACCCGCACGCGCCACTGCTGCCACAGTACATCGCGATCACCGTGACCATGGTCAGCGTCGACATGCTGGTGATGGCGGGTTACACCGGGCTGGCTTCGCGGGTGTTGCGCCTGCTGCGCACGCCCAAGCAGCAGAAGCGCCTGAACCGTACCTTTGCCGGATTGTTCATCGGCGCGGCGACCTTCCTCGCCACGCTGCGCCGGGCGCCAATCTGACAAATCCGTGGGGCTGCTTTGCAGCCCTTTCGCGACACAAGGCCGCTCCTACAAGGGAACGCTATCTCCTGTAGGAGCGGCCTTGTGTCGCGAAAGGGGCGCAAAGCGCCCCCAGCTATTTCTGCCTGTCGACCAACCCCTTGAGCAAGTCGACCGGCAACGGAAAGACAATGGTCGAGCTCTTGTCCCCGGCAATCGTCCCCAGCGTCTGCATGTAACGCAACTGCATCGCCCCAGGCTCCTTGCTGAGCATCTGCGCGGCCTGCATCAACTTCTCCGACGCCTGCAGCTCGCCCTCGGCATGGATCACCTTGGCCCGCCGTTCCCGTTCGGCCTCCGCCTGACGGGCGATGGCGCGGACCATCGACTCGTTGAGGTCGACGTGCTTGATCTCGACGTTGGCCACCTTGATGCCCCAGGCGTCGGTTTGTGCGTCCAGTACCTGGCGGATGTCCAGGTTCAGCTGCTCGCGCTCGGCCAGCAATTCGTCCAGCTCGTGCTTGCCCAGTACCGCACGTAATGTAGTCTGGGCCAGTTGGCTGGTGGCGACGAGGAAGTCCTCGACCTGGATGATCGCCTTCTGCGGGTCGAGCACGCGGAAATACACCACCGCATTGACCTTTACCGACACGTTGTCGCGGGTGATCACATCCTGTGGCGGCACATCCAGCACCACGGTACGCAGGTCGACCCGGACCATCTGCTGGATGACCGGGATCAGCAGGATCAGCCCCGGCCCCTTGACCTGCCAGAAGCGCCCCAACTGGAACACCACGCCCCGCTCGTACTCGCGCAGGATGCGGAATGTCGACAGCAACAGCATCGCCAGCACGATCAGCACGGCACCGAAACCCACTTGCATGAACATCGTCAGTCTCCTTGCGCCGCGGGCGCGGCGGCACTCACTTCCAGCGTCACGCCATGGCGTGCTGTAACCCGGACGTTCTGCCCGGCCTGCAGCGGCGTGGTGCACTGGACTTGCCATTGTTCGCCCTGGGCATGGACCGAGCCGCAGAACGGGTTGTCCGCCATCACCTGGGTCACCGTCACCAGGCTGCCGACCAGGCCGGCGTCACCGCTGACCAGCGCCCGTCGGCGCGCCTTGATGGCCATGCCTGCTACGCCGCCGATCAGCAGGGCCGAAAGGACGGCGAGGGTGCCTATCAGCACCAAGGGGATGCCGAAACCCGGGGCGTCGGTGTCGATCAGGGTCACGGCGCCAGCGATGAAGGCCACGATGCCGCCGAAGCCGACCACGCCGAAACTGGGCAGCAACGCCTCGGCGACCATGAAGGCGATGCCGAGCAGGATCAGTGCCACGCCGGCGAAGCTCACCGGCAACAGCTGCAAGGCATACAGCGCCAATAGCAGGCAGATGCCGCCGACCACTCCGCCCAGTGCGGAACCTGGGTTCATGAACTCGAACAACAGGCCGTATACCCCGATCATGATCAGGATCAGCGCCACACCGGGATTGGTGATCACGGCCAGCAGGCGCGTGCGCCAGTCCGGCAGGTGTTCGATCACGACAGCATCCCGGGTCTGAAGCCGCTGTGGTTGGCCGGCGGCGACCAAGGTCTTGCCGTCGATCTGGTGCAGCAGGGCAGGCAGGTCGTTGGCTACCTGGTCGATCACGTTCAGGCGCAGTGCTTCAGTGGCCGGCAAGCTGACCGCCTCACGCACCGCTTGCTCCGCCCAGTCGGCATTGCGCCCGCGTAGCTGGGCCAGGCCACGGATATAAGCGCTGGCGTCGTTGACCTGTTTGCGGGCCAGGGTCTGTTCATCGTCGCTCGGCTTGGCCTTGTCGTCCTTCGGCGCACCGGGCAGACCACCGATCTGCACGGGTGTGGCGGCGCCGAGGTTGGTCCCGGGGGCCATGGCGGCGACGTGGCTGGCATAGAGGATGTAGGTGCCAGCGCTGGCGGCACGGGCGCCGCTGGGGGCAACGTAACTGACGACCGGCACGGGGCTTGCCAGAATAGCCTTGATCATCAGGCGCATGGCGCTGTCCAGCCCGCCGGGGGTATCCAGGCGCAGCACCACCAACTGGGCACCTTGGGCCTTGGCCTGTTCAAGGTTGCGAATCAGGTAGTCAGCGCTGGCCGGGCCGATGGCGTCATCAATGCCCAATACCCAGACGCTACCGGGCGCTGCCAGGCCCGCCGGGGCAAGGCCGAGCATCAACAGCAGCAGCCAGCGGCAACATCGAGTGATCACCTGTCGTCACCTCGTTGACCTCTCTGCTTTAAGTTTAGCCATGCCTGCCGGCACGGCCTAAAATTGAAGGTTGGGGGAGCGAAACCGGAGGTGCATCATGCGTATGGCCAAGACCCTGCAGCAGCGCCTGGACCAGGCCAACTGCGACTACGACATCATTCCCCACCCACACTCGGCCACCAGCCTGGAGTCAGCGCGCACGGCGGGCGTACCTGCCGAGCGGGTGGCCAAGTCGGTCATGCTGGACGACCGTCATGGCAACTACATCATGGCCGTGCTGCCGGCCAATCGGCACATGGACATGAGCAAGGTGCGCATGTCTGGCGCCTGGCAACTGACCCGCGAAAGCGCCTTGCCGATGCTGTTCGGCGATTGCGAAAGGGGCGCCATCCCGGCTATGGGTGACGCCTATCAGATAAAGATGCTGCTCGATTCGAGTCTTACCCGCCAAGGCGATGTCTACCTGGAGGCAGGTGACCACGATCACCTGATCCACATGAGCATGGAGCAGTACCTGAAACTGGTACCGCAAGCCGAAGTACGAGAACTGTGCTGATGACAACCAACCCATGCCGGGCCGGGCGCATTGCTGGCCGGCCCGGTGCTAAGGAGGCAACATGGAAAAACCGAACCACCACTTCTCGGAAATCTTCAAGCAACTGGGCCTGCCTGACGACCCAGTCGAAATCGAGCGCTTCATCACCACGCACTCGCCGCTGGATGACGGTGTGAAGCTGGTGGATGCGCCTTTCTGGACGGAAGGACAGCGGGCGTTTCTCAAGGAAAGCTATACCGCCGATGCTGACTGGATACCTATGATCGACCAATTGAACGAGGCACTTCATCCCAAGAAAAAATAAGTGCCGAGCGGCACCTGACGAGTGATCGGCCGTTGCTATGCTCAGGAAAAACAACAGGGGATAGCGTGATGAAAGATCCCTACGCACCAGGTTTCTGGTGCTCCGTGACGATCCTGGGCACCCTGACGGCCGGCTACTTCTACGGCATACGCCACACCCAGCAGATGAACCAGGCCATCCAGTTTCTCTACGCCGCCGCCGCCGTCACTGGCGCGGTTGCGTTGCTGGCCCTGACCTGGATTGCCTGGCAGCAGTTACGCTTGAACAAGCGTGAAGTGATTCAGGGGCGAACGTTGCTCACCATCTGGGACACCAAGGTTGCACTGCGCCGCGTCGAGACGGTGTTCGACCGCTATTTCTGGGGCAGCTACTGGCATTCCGGGCGCACCTTCGAGGAAGTGATGGGCGAGCTCAAGGGTACACCGCTGGAGCAGAGCCTGGATGCCTTGAAGCGGCAATGCCGGGCGCTCGACCGGGAAATCCACGACCATCATCACCACTGGCTGGCCAATGCCCGCGACCTGTCCAGCGTGGCCACGGCCATGGCCCGCGAGCGGTATCAGCTGGATCTGTGCGAGCCGTCGAGCAACGGCCATGGCAATACCGCCGTGCTCAACCGGGATCTGGAAGTGTTGGTGTATACCTGGTCGGCGCGCCTGCGCAGCTTCGACCATCAGTTGGACGAACTGGAGCGCGCCTACCACTGAGGCCGGCTATTCGCCGCGAATGTAGCCTTCCAGCTGCTTGATCAGGCCGGCCTGCTCGGCGATGGTTTCCTTCACCAGGTCACCGATCGATAGCAGCCCGAGCAACTTGCCGTCCTCGACGACTGGCAGGTGGCGCAGATGGCGGTCGGTCATCTGTTGCATGCAGTAGTCCAGACTCTTTTTCGGCTCCACCGTGATCACTGGCGCGCTCATGATTTCGCGCACCGGCGTGGCGGCTGAGGAGCGGCCCTTGAGCACCAGCTTGCGTGCATAGTCCCGCTCACTGACGATACCCACTACCTGGTCGTTTTGGACGACCGGCAAGGCACCGACGTTTTTCTCCGCCAGCAGTTTCAGGGCGTCGAGCACCGAGTCATCCGGGCCGATGGTGTACACGGTCTGGTGCTGGGACTTGGTCTTGAGGATTTGTTCGACGGTCTTCATACGGGCCTCTGCGGGTGGAAAAGACGAGCGCTTTGAGTAAATAAAGCATCCGGCACGCCAGCCTGCACGGCAATGCAGGAAACGGCATGGAGTCGATTGAAAAACGTCATGGTCGTTTCCTGTACCGGCCTCTTCGCGGCTAAAGCCGCTCCCACAGGTGCTGCGTTGGCTTCGAGTTGCCCCCATACCTGTGGGAGCGGCTTTAGCCGCGAAGAGGCCGGTACCGCTGACTCAGAGTTTCGGCATCTGCCCGATCCGCGCCACCATCTCGCTCACCACTTGCAGGTCGAGCATGAACTGTTCCACGGTCTTGAACTCGTTGTCGTTGTGCCCGGTGTACTTCACATCCGGCATTGCCAGGCCGAACTGCACGCCGTTGGGCAGGTCGTGCACCGAGGTAGCGCCGGCCGAGGTACCGAATTCATGCTTCATACCCAGGTTTTCGCTGGCCACATCGAGCAGCGCCTTGACCCATTCGCCTTCGGGGTTGCGGAACATCGGCTCGTCAAGGCTGTAGTCGAAGGCCACCGAGGTGTGGCTCTGGCGGGTCCATTTGCCCAGTTTGTCGGCCAGCTGGTCCTTGATCACGGCCAGTGGCTTGCCTTTGGGGATGCGCAGGTTCACGGCCAGCTTGAGACCCTTGTCGTCCACGCCGACGAAGGTCAGCGAGGTGGTCAGCGGGCCCATGAACGCGTCCTCGAAGCCGATGCCGAGCTTCTTGCCCAGGTAGTCCAGGCCCCAGTTGTCGGCGGCGTAGCGGGCGGCATCGGTGAAGTGGTTGTGCTTGAGCGGCACTTGTTGGCCCAGGCCATTGAGGAAGTCGAGCATGCGCGCCACCGGGTTGACGCCGGACTCTGGCTCCGAGGAGTGGGCAGAAACGCCGGTCACGGTAAGCAGCACGTTCTTGCCGTCGACCTTGGCATCGAGGCTGAAGTCATTGCCATTACGCTTCACGTATTCAGCGCCGGCCTTCTCCAGGTGCTTGGCCAGTTCCGCCGGGTTATCCGCCACCAGGGTCGCCACCGACGTGGTCGGAATCTGGTTGGTCGCCAGGCCGCCGGTCAGGTTGACGATTTCCGCACCTTTGCCCGTGGCCGGGCGTTTGCTGAAGCTGGCCATGACCGTGCCGTAGCCTTTTTCGGCAATCACCACCGGGTAGCCGCCATCGAGTGCCAGGTTGTAGTCGGGGGTCGGGTTGCGCTCGAAGTAATAGGGGATGGCGTCGCCGCTGGTTTCTTCGGTGGTGTCGATCAGCAGCTTGAACTGCCGGGCCAGGGGCAGGTTTTCGTCCTTGGCGACTTTCAGCGCATACAGCGCAACGATGATGCCGTTCTTGTCATCCTCTGTGCCACGGCCGTACATGCGGTCGCCGACCAAGGTGACCTTGAACGGGTCGAGGCGGGTGCCGTCGGCCAGCTTCCAGTTGTCCGGGTTGACCGGCACCACGTCAGCGTGGGCGTGGATGCCGACCACTTCCTTGCCTTCACCCAGCGAGATCTCGTAGACGCGGTTGTCGACATTGCGGAAGGCCAGGCCGAAGCTCTCGGCCAGCGTCTTGATCTTGTCGGCGATCTTCAGGAATTCGGGGTTTTCGTGCTGCGGCACGCCGTCGACGCTGAAGGTGGGGATGGCGACCAGCTCGCGCAGGTTTTCTGTGGCGGCCTTGGCGTACTTGATACGGGTGTACAGGCCGAGCAGGCGGTTGATTTCATTTTGTTGCTCGGCTGCGAGCGGCTTGCCGGCCAGGTAGGCGTCGAGCGTAGCTGCGAGGTTGTCGGCCTTGGCCAGGTCGCTGCCTTGGAGTTTACCGAGGAATTGCTTGAAGTCGGCCGGGTTGCTGCCGTCGAAAGCTTTGACGATGGCGGCAGACTGTTGCTGGGACAGGTTGGCCTGGGCCGGTTGGGTGAACAGGCCAATGCTGGCAAGCATCAGGGCGGTGGAGAGTTTTTTCAGGTGCATGAGCACGCATTCCTTCGCGAATCATTGTTATGGGATACCCGTCGGGACGGGAGGGGACCCACGCTAACATCAATGACCCATGGCACGGGAGTGCCAGAAACGCGACATGTCGCACAAATGAAAAAGCCCCGGGCATGCTCCCAGGGCTTTTCTGATATGGCGCACTCGGCGGGATTCGACCTCGCCTCACTGCTTACCTTGATTCAAAGGCCGAAAAACCTTGGGTGGTCGCGCCTAGGAGGGGCTGGTTAATGTCGCATTCAAATTTACAGCTTCGAACCCATAAGCTGCAACAAGCCTAAGCACACGTCTGAGCAATTCCACTCACCGGTAGGTGGCATCACGACGTTTGGAAGTCTCTCGCCAACATCGTTGACGCTAAGGACGGCTCAATAGCCTGATCGCCCGCAAACTGACGAGCAGCTTCATAACCTTGTCGACGAAACCGCGCCAGCATCTCGTCATGATTTGTGAGTGATTGCGTGTTGAAGCGCAAACGCAGGGCTGTCCCTTGGTAGGAGGTCAGACGATCTTGTTTGCCTGCCGAATCGAGGATAATGCCAGCTCCATTGCTAGCAATGAAAAAGCTCCCGCCAGCTCTGCAAATTCTACTGGTCATGTACAAACCAAAGCCGGAGTTCTGCCAAGCGTCGTTAGGACGCCTTCTCACACCTCGATACATTTTGCCAGACACCCCAGGTAGAAGGGCCAAATGCAACGCATCGCGATCACATGTAATGTTGAGGTAAGGGTTCTCTCTCAAGCCGTATCGGACACCATTCCCTACGTCGAGGATCGCGACCTCAACCATATTTCGACTGGGCCAGTATTGGCCGCAATACTCGATGAATTCTGATCCGGAGTGCTCAACGACGTTGCGCATGATCTCGCGAATAGAGAATGTCAGTGTGTCAACGAGACTGCCTTGGGCCTGCCTAACGAGCAACTGAGCTATCTGTGCGGCTTTTTCCTCAATCACGTCTCCAGGGTTCACTGCTCTCTCAGCAGCCTCACTTTCGATGCCTGCGACATTTAGAAGCGTAAGGGGAATGTAGGTCGAACTGCCGCTTGCCTGACCCGGAGCATTGCCGTGCTTCAACCCAAATGCTTGGAAAAACCCCATGTGTGCAGGGTACGTATGGTTATGAAAGTTTAGGGCTGTGAAATGAGCTTCTTCTCTGCTTCTGCGGAATCGTTTTAGCTCGTTTGCAACATAGGCCATAGTGAATGGTTCCACCATACCCATCCGATGGAAGTCGAATTCGTATCTCGTATCAGATGGGGTTTCCCATAATCTGTTACAGAAATTGATCGCCTCAGTGAGTGATAGGTTTTGAGGCAGGGCAATTCGGGCCATTGATTTCTCCTAGATGCTTCCTGAGGCGAGTATCCGTGCTCGCTGCGGCTACCTCAGGAAGCGCTTCCTTACTCGGCCGGGCGGATTAACAGAATCTCGGGAGATACATCCAACCCTCGTGCAATACGCTCGATATTGAGGATGGTGACGTTTTTCTCGGACCTTTCGAGCATCCCTACGTATGTCCGATGGACACCGGCGCGTTCGGCCAACTCTTCTTGGGACAGCTTTCGCTCTAAGCGAAGGCGCCGCAGGTTGGTGGCAAAGGTATCGATCAAGGGGGGAGGGCTTTTCTCATTGCTCATGCACCCAATGTGGCGCGATGCATACTACGATTCGACATACTATAGTTAGCATGACGTTGACCGATGAAGGTCGTGTGCACCGTATTCAGCAGTATCCGTGATCCTTTTAACTCACGAAACAGGGTGATCCATGATGGAAAAAACGATGATCGCTGCGTTTTGCTTGGTGGCCTCTGCTGGCGCTTTTGCGGAAATGAAGGCGACTTGCAGCACGAAAATGAGCGGGGAGGCCAAATGTGAGTTCATGAACACGGGGCCGAAGAAAGACAGCACCTGTGTAGTCATTGAGATGGTCCGGGCCTATAGCGCTGACACGTATAGCCGGCCTGCATTTGGTGGGGAAGGGGCGGCTCTAGTTTCGGACAAGATATGCTCGGGACTGGTGGAGCCTCAGGACATTCGTGAGAGAAGTCCTTCAGGGGGATGGTCGATCAACGGCACTCCAATGACGCCATTGGCGTTTTGTGATTCCGACAACCCGTGGTTCAAAGCCTCCACCAACTGCACAATGACCACTAAAGCTGTTAAAAACTGATTTCCGGGCATCCGTATAGGTAGCCGTACTCCCTCTGCCTATGCGATGCCGTTCGGCTCATAGAGCCCAGCAGGAGCTGTTGCAAGTAGCTCTGAGACCTTCAACCCACTCAGTTTTCCCTCGTGCCAGCGTTTGGCTTCCCTCTTCAGTCGAGCAGAGATGAAAGTCTGTTTTCCCTTGGGTAAGTCATATTCCTCAGCTAGCGATGGATCGTAGTGAACAGACAAGCCGTTCTTAGAAGCGTAGAAGCACCACCTCGCCGCTGACTGCCTGATGTCTGAGTCAGAATCTCTGCCCGGAGATTTGAACATGAGGTCTGCATCTGCCTCGCCTTTTAGAGATCGCAGATTTTTTCTTAGCGAGGTTGTTCCTTGTGCAGAAAATCCGGGAGGTCCAATCATCAACCCATGCAGATGCCAGCGTCTCCGGCTTGATGGATCGGAAAGCACGGCTGGCGCTTTCTCCACCCCATACAGAAACTCCGCCCCTGGACCGATTGCATTGGAGACGAGCCGGGTCATTTGATCCCGTATGTACTCCAGGGCTGACTCATCACCTCCATCAATTCGGTCGCTTAATGCTTCAGTGAGAATCAGAGTGAAGGTCCGCAGATCCCAACCCCTTGCGGTAGCAATACGCTCAAGCGGCTCTGCTGCTGCGGCCAATTTGTCAAACTCATGCAATGCCCTCCAATGTCCCAACTCCTCATACAAGGGAGGAGGTCGGACTAGGAGAGTGTTCGCTTTCAGTTTTTTCTCAGGCTGATGAGGAGTATCTGTCCTTAATATACTTCTCTTATTTTTCGAAAAATCCTTTGCACGCACCATAGCTATTAGGCTTGCGGGATTTTTGCGAGTACGCTTTTTTACGGGTTTTTGCAGAACCGCAGCCTCACCGCCACTCCCTACCGGGTCAGGGGTACTCGTGGTGGGGGATGTTGATTCGGTGATCTGTTCTTCTTCACCCACCAGAAGTCCCTCTCATTGATCGCCCAGATTTTCAAAATCCTCTTGTACTGGCTGTCACCAGGGGCTTGGCTTGCCTTACACAGTTCTAAGGCTTTGACAAAAGGACAGGTCAGGATCCATTCAAGCATAGGTCAGGCTAACGGAGGACACCTTCTTCTGGGGGCCTGAGCTGATCCTGTTCCTGAAGCCACGCAATGGTGCCCAACTCATCAGCAATTGCCTCGTCATCGCCCGCTAACTCTGCCTCATCCAATCGCTGCTGGGCTCGCATGATGGCGACATCGTTTTCTGTCATGAATCTGATTTGTAGCTCGGGTAATTCTTCAATCTCTAGCGACTCCGCCAGCTTCTCAAGAGGTAGGGCTCGGCGGCCAACGTCTTGCGTTAGCTTCAACGCTGTCGCGCTTGCTGCTAGCGACCTAAATGCGGTTGGTGCTGCTGGATCAAGCGCATCCAAAGATTCAGCCAGCTTCGTCCGGATTCTCTGGATCAAAGCAAGATCGTCTAGGGCGTTAGAAGCGGCTAGTTGCCGCACGGTATCCAGAGAAAATGCGGTATTCAGCATCTCCTCTCGTGCTTTTTGAATCAGAGCGTTGGCTGAGGCACCTGGGACCACCTTGTGCCGTTTGAGCAGACGCTGAACAGTGCTGATACTCAGTTCAAGTCGTTCGGCAATTGCGCAGATTGTCCATCCCGCTTCTCGCAAAATTGCTGCTTGGGCGCCTTGATCTGGGGTGACTTTCTTTCCGGGCATTTTGTAAGCCTCATCTGACTGAAGAACATGCAAGGCCAATGGGTTAGACCTTGTTCCAGTGACGCTTTACCGTGGCGATCCCTAATCCAGTCCTGGCAGCTACCTCCGCTTGACTCATGGCTTGCGCTTTGCATCGCTGCACTTCCGCAGTGGTATTGGTTGCCTGAGGGCGTCCAAGACGCTTTCCTTCCGCTTTGGCGCGTTTGAGGCCTGCTTGAGTTCGTTCGACAAGTAGGTCTCGTTCAAACTCAGCAACCGCCCCTAAGACTTGCATCGTCATCTTGCCGGCTGCTGAGGTTAGGTTTACCCCCCCCAGAGCCAGGCAGTGCACCTTGATTCCATTTGAGGCGAGCTGTTCAACCGTCATTCGGACGTCCATGGCATTGCGGCCTAGTCGGTCAAGCTTGGTCACTATCAACACGTCTGACGATTCCATGCGGTCAAGCAGCTTTTGGAAACCTGGGCGCTCTTTCGCCGAGACGCTGCCCGAAACGGTCTCCTCAACGACTCTGCTTGCCTGCACGTCGAACCCGGCGGCTTTGACTTCTTGCAACTGGTTCTCTGTGAACTGATTGGCTGTAGAGACCCTGGCGTAAAGGAAGGTGCGGGACATTAGGCATTTCCTCGTTGGAATCAACAAACCTAGCATCACAATAGCAAGGGATCATAAACTGTGAAACGATATTTAGATGATACCTTTAGGTAGGGCGACGAGCGGTATCGTTTAACGGTCGTTTTATGATGCGAGGCGGAATGGTGATGACCGTGTTCGACCCATAGCGGCCCTCCGCCACAGGCAGATTACGGCCATAAGCAGTCATCGGGCGTAGCGTTCGCGCTGCTGCTTATGCGAGCCGTTTAGA
Source organism: Pseudomonas sp. 382 (assembly GCF_002759075.1). Lineage (NCBI taxonomy): Bacteria > Pseudomonadati > Pseudomonadota > Gammaproteobacteria > Pseudomonadales > Pseudomonadaceae > Pseudomonas > Pseudomonas sp. 382. The sequence continues at coordinate 311,663 of NZ_PEMX01000002.1, read as the reverse complement.
CTGTGGAGCTAATTCGTGATAGGAATTGAATCCCGGTTCGAGGCTAGCCACCTAGCGCAGGCGCAGAGTAATTGATGAGCTCTCGGATCGCGGTAATGCCCCCCAATGGGTGTGGCGTCTTAAACAATTTCGCGGATGGAGTTAAGCAATGAAAGGGATGATCAGCCTTGTGGACTTCATCAAGGAGGTTAAACAGGAACTCCGTGCCGCTGTGGATAAAGAAGATCCATTTTTTGAAATGGGAGATGTGGAGCTGGAGGTCACCTTCGCCTTAGACGCAACAGCTAAGGCAGGTGCAAAGTTGTTTGTCGTTGACATCGGCGGAGAGACCAAAGCCACCCAAACGCATAAGGTTAAGGTCATGCTTCATCCCTTTGTAGAGGATGATGTCGCCCAACAGATTCCGGCGCACCACGCCAAAAAACGATCAGAATTGGTAACTTTATCTAATAGTTCAAAGCAGAGAAAGGGGAAAACGACTGAACCACACTCGACCAGAGCACGTGTAGCACCTACAGCGCACAAGCCAAGCGTCCCCGCGACTACCACCCCCGTTGTTCGACGCAGGCCCCCTGCTGGCTAATTTTTTGACCATCAACTCGAATCCATTGTTGTACTGCAAAATATTCGACTAATAGAGCGGGTTCACCTGCCTGGTGGGCTAGCGACTCCACCAGCTCTGGATCGATTACGGTTAGATGTGACAGGCAGAATAGGCCAAAAGTAGCCATTCGAGCGCGTCTATAAAATGCGGGGCGACACAGTTGATAGCCACATGCCATACGAATAGGCTTCGCCCATCACACCACTTGCACAAAGGATTGGAAATGCGCCGCTGCCGCCTTGCCTTGGCTCTGATGATCAGTCTCGCGATACCCGGCTTCGCCTCTGCCGCCACTGCCAAGAAGGACACAACGAAGGCTGAATTGCCTAATTGTTCAGCCGTAACGTTCGATGGATCCAATCTCACAGAAGAAGAGAACGACTACTTTTTTTCTAACCAGAAGGACATTTCGACAGCACAAATTCTGCGCTTCGCACTTGGTAGAGATGCGATTTTGGCCGACTTCTACGCACGGCGGAAAGGCGCAGACTTCAATGCCGATGTTCTGAAAATCAAGGATCTAGCTAAGCTGAAAGGGCTTGCATTGCAGATGGCCCATGACCTTGCCGTAGCTGAAAATGCGCGCATTGAGCAGAATAAGAACCATAAGTGGACCAAGGACACCACCGATACTCTCTTCTGCCGTATAGACGCCATCGGCGACACCGCGACGAACAGCTACAACATCTATGCCACAAGCTACCTCAAAGGGCTTAAAGCGAAGCAGGAGGCCATGCATGGTCAAGTAGGCTACTTCGATGTGACGGTTAATGACTGCACCATCAGCAAGTCCATAGACACCGGCAACCGCTACTCCGCCGTGAAGCCAGATCCTGATGCGCGATTCCTCACCGTGAACGCGACCTTCAAGAACACTGATAGCGAAGGTCGGCTACCATTCGAAGGCAGCTTGTTCATCAGAAAGGATGACAAAGATTTCAAATTCGACACGACTGAAACCGTCATGAGCGATGGCTACGGAATCCGTTTGCGGTCCCTGAACCCTCTCATCAAGCTCAACACGAAGCTCGTCTATAAGGTGCCTAACGAGTTGTCTGGCGAGGTTTATTGGACGCCCGGTAGGAATGCCGAGGATAAGAAGCTCTGGTGTACCTACCTCCCGTCAACCTGATTAGTGCCATAGCCAGCTATCTGTTGGTTACGGATTTATGTTTAGAGTTTGGCAGACTGCCGCTGGGCGTGAGGGGCTACTACGGGTCGAAAGGGGACCACGACGAGTGCCGACATCTATTTACTAGGAGCACTCGTCTTGGTTCAGGCCGAACTGAACCCTGTGCGCTTCAATGCTTCTCGATAACTGGGCACCGAGCCGTCGCTCAAAATCTCCATAAGTGATGTGCGACAGATCGGTTGGAAAATGCACGGTATGCAGGATTTCGTGTTTTCGAGCTAAATAGAACCCGACGCCATAGCTGTCAGCCTCAGTCTTGCCCGGTTTGGCGTGTCCCGTGAAGGCCTCAAGCAGAGCAGCCGCGTCGCCACCAGTGTTTTTCACTAAATCTGTAAACGTATGGCGAAAGCTGTGGAAGTTTTTGCCATCGGTATCGCCATTTTCATCACGCTTTCTGATCCCGACCTGATGAAAGTAACCGGCATAGCTGGTGCTGTCGCTAGGCATACGCGTAAAAAAGGTTGTTGCTCTAGAGCCCCAACCTTTCTTGGGGTTGTGCTTCAGCCCATCAGAGAACAGCTTTTCGCGGCCCTCCTTGCGCGCTAACTCAACAAAATCGATGAAGCCAATCCGTACCAGCTCATCGTGGACCGGGAGTTTGCGACGGCTTGCTTTGTTCTTCAGAGCCTTGGGTAAGGGCTTGTCCTTCGGGTCGTCCATTATGACTATCGAGTGAAGTCCGGTCTCTTCGTCGGTCTGAACGTCGTATGTGTCGAGTTGGCACAACTCGTTTAGACGACCACCAGTGAAGAGACCGAGCAGTGGTAGCCAAAATTGATAGGGGTAGACAAGGTTCGCTGTCCCAAGGTCGCTGCCAGCGTAGATATAGCCCGAGAATATTGCATTAAGGTCACCCTTTGAGAATGACCTCACCTTCGACTCGACACCCGCAGGGGTTAGGTCAAACCGTGGCTTCTCTGTAAAGGATGGATCGACAGTACTTAAATTTTTACGGTAGGCGTATAGATGGAGCGATCCGAGGCAAATTGAAATTTTCTCCGCTGAGGCTGGACTCAGCGCGCGCTCACCATGCTTTGCCAGGATTGAATCGAGCTCGGCGTTCGCAGAAAGCTGTTTGCCACGTGATTGCTTGATTTTAGGTATGAGTCTGTAGATTCGGTTGAAATCTTCAGCAGTGAGGTCGGCGATGGGCTTTCGCTCACTCAGTATCGTGAGCCTTGTTGCATGTCCTTTCTCAGCAACCTCAGTGTTTGCTGCTTTTCCTGCATTAAGCGTTTCGTCGTTTTCCCACTTCTCTCTCCACACGTCAAACAAGTTCATGGTCATCGCTTGGGATTTGAGAACGGTCGAGAGCGTCTGGCTCGGTTGCGGAGGTGTGATCTGAGACCTCACCAGTTCCGTCAAAATATCAGGGAGTACTTTGCGAAGCTGTGTCGCTGGATAGGGACTGCTCAAGTCAAGTAAACGGTTGGCGATGGTTTGCAAATGATCTGGGATAGGCCGCTTGTAGGCGCCCGTGAGCAGTCGCCCCACTTCACGTTGGCGCTGGCGAGCTTCGAGCTGCTCGTTTGTCATATGGGGCTCAGAGGGCTCAGTGGAGGACTTGTGATCTGACCATTGGCCCCATTCAGATGAAAACGCTGCGTCCGTGGCCTCATCTGCAAGCTCCAACGCCCGCTCAATCTCTTCTTGGCTCAATTCGTTTTCACGCTGGTTCATGGCGTCTAACGCTCTGTCGAAAACGGTTTCATATCTAGCAGAGTATTGCCTCGCTTTTCTAAGCGCCAGCCGCAGGCTGTCAGTTTGGAGTGATCGGCGAATCTCTTTTTGAATGCCAAAGGCAGAGCGCAGGGGCTTCGGAACCACAACGCGAAAGTAGTATGTGCCGTGGCGATTGGGGGAGATGTGAGCGGGAAACTTGGGCATGGGAGCACCATTGCGATGCCCCACTTAAATGCAACGCCGGATGTCTCTACGGCCTGCTTTGCCCTGTGCTTGTCATATTGTCTCTCAAGACAAGCACTTAGGAATATTGGCGCACTCGGCGGGATTCGAACCCACGACCCCTGCCTTCGGAGGGCAGTACTCTATCCAGCTGAGCTACGAGTGCAACGCGCACGCATGATACCCATCTGATTCGGCGGCGTCCATCGCCTTGATCTATCGCTGTTTTCTCGCCTGGCCCTTGGCGGCTAAAGCCGCACCCACAGGTACTGCGCTGTCTGTAGTAGCGGCTTTAGCCGCGAGAGAGCCGGTACAGGCCGCGACAAATCCATCTATCCATATGCAATTTCAGTATTTCCTTAGCGGTTCTTATGTCCTCTATCCTCTGGTCACAACTTGTTATAACAAGTACTCGATCAGCGAAGAGAATCATGGCCGAACTGCTCCCCCTGTCCCCGGTACCGCTCTACACCCAGCTCAAGGAACTGCTGCGCGAGCGCATCCTCGACGGTACTTATCCACCGCATAGTCGCATGCCCTCGGAAAGCGAGCTGGGCAAGGCATTCGAGGTCAGCCGTATCACCGTGCGCCAGGCGTTGGGTGACCTGCAGAAAGAAGGGCTGATCTTCAAGATCCACGGCAAAGGCACCTTCGTCGCCAAACCCAAGGCGTTCCAGAACGTCAGCACCCTGCAGGGCCTGGGCGAGTCGATGACGCAGATGGGCTACGAGGTGCTCAACCGCCTGCGCAGCTTCCGTCATGTGCCGGCCAATGCCCTGGTCGCCGCGCGGCTGCAGGTCGAGGAGGGCAGCCTGGTTACCGAGATCCGCCGGGTGCGCTTGATCAACCGCGAGCCGGTGTCGCTGGAGCTGACCTGGCTGCCCAAGGCGGTCGGCGAAAAGCTGGAAAAGGCCGACCTGGTCACCCGCGACATCTTCCTGCTGCTGGAAAACGACTGCGGCATTGCGCTGGGCCACGCCGACCTGGCCATTGACGCGGTGTTGGCAGACAGCGACCTGACCCAGGCGCTGGAGGTGGAAGAAGGCGCGCCGATCATGCGTATCGAACGCCTCACCCACGCCGCCGACGGCACGCCGCTGGACTTCGAACACCTGTATTACCGCGGCGATGCCTTCCAGTACCGCCTGCGCATCGACCGTCAGAAGGGGAGCAAGGCATGAGCATCGAGACCCAGGACTACGACATCATCGTCATCGGTGGCGGCACTGCCGGGCCGATGGCGGCGATCAAGGCCAAGGAGCACGACAAGCGCCTGCGCGTACTGCTGCTGGACAAGGCCAACGTCAAGCGCAGCGGCGCCATCAGCATGGGCATGGACGGCCTGAACAACGCCATCATTCCCGGCCATGCCACGCCCGAGCAGTACACCAAGGAAATCACCGTGGCCAACGACGGCATCGTCAACCAGGCCGCCGTGCATGCCTATGCCACCCACAGTTTCGAAACCATCGAGCAACTCGACCGCTGGGGCGTCAAGTTCGAGAAGGACGAGACTGGCGATTACGCGGTGAAGAAGGTCCACCACATGGGCGCCTATGTGCTGCCCATGCCTGAAGGTTACGACATCAAGAAAGTGCTCTATCGCCAGCTCAAGCGCGCCCGGGTCGAGATCAGTAACCGCATGGTATGCACCCGCGTGCTGCTCGACGCCGAAGGCGCGGCTGCCGGTGTCATGGGTTTTGATTGCCGCACTGGCGAGTTTCGCGTGGTACGGGCCAAGGCGGTGATCCTTGCCTGTGGCGCTGCCGGGCGCCTGGGCCTGCCATCCTCGGGGTACCTGATGGGCACCTACGAGAACCCGACCAATGCCGGCGACGGCTATGCCATGGCCTACCACGCTGGCGCCGAACTGGCCAACCTCGAGTGTTTCCAGATCAACCCGCTGATCAAGGACTACAACGGCCCGGCCTGCGCCTACGTCACCGGCCCCCTTGGTGGCTACACCGCCAACAGCAAGGGCGAACGCTTCATCGAGTGCGATTACTGGAGCGGGCAGATGATGTGGGAGTTCCACCAGGAGCTCGAAGGCGGCAACGGCCCGGTGTTCCTCAAGCTCGACCACCTGGCCGAAGAAACCATCCAGAACATCGAAGAGATCCTGCACAGCAATGAGCGCCCCAGCCGCGGCCAGTTCCATGCCGGGCGTGGCACCGACTACCGCCAGCACATGGTCGAGATGCATATCTCCGAGATCGGCTTCTGCTCGGGGCATTCGGCGTCGGGGGTGTGGGTCAACGAGAAGGCCGAGACCAGCGTCAAGGGCCTGTATGCCGCCGGTGACATGGCAGCAGTGCCGCACAACTACATGCTCGGTGCGTTTACCTACGGCTGGTTTGCCGGTGTGAACGCCGCAAAGTACGTGGCCGAGCGGGAATTGGCCGAGGTCGATGCCGGGCAGGTCGAACGCGAACGCACGCGGGTGTTCGCCCCGCTGCACCGTGAGCATGGCCTGCCGCCGGCGCAGGTCGAGTACAAGCTTCGGCGCATGGTGAACGATTACCTGCAGCCGCCAAAGGTGACCAAGAAAATGGAAATCGGCCTGGCGCGCTTTGCCGAAATCGAACGTGATCTCGAACAGATGAAAGCCAGCAACCCGCATGAGCTGATGCGGGCGATGGAGGTCTCGGTGATCCGCGACTGTGCCGAGATGGCGGCGCGGGCCTCGCTGTTCCGTGAGGAGAGCCGCTGGGGCCTTTACCACCACCGCGTGGACTTCCCCGAGCGCAACGATGGCGAATGGTTCTGCCATTGCCATCTTAAAAAGGGCGAAGACGGCGAGATGACCAGCTTCAAGAAGGCTGTCGAGCCCTACCTGATCGCCTTGGATGCCCAGGAACAGACCGCCTATGACCGGCTGCGGGTGAAAGCCGACGCTGCCTGAATGAAACAGAGGGCCGAAGGCCCCAAGGACCCCGTGAAATGGCCTACCAGCCCCAGGAAATATTCTTTCGCAGCAGCGCCCCGGTGACCATCGACGAAGACAAGTGCATCGCCGAAAAAGGCTGCACCGTCTGTGTCGAGGTCTGCCCCATGGACCTGCTGGCGATCAACCCGGCCACGCAAAAGGCTTACATGGCATTCGACGAGTGCTGGTACTGCATGCCTTGCGAGAAAGACTGCCCCACCGGTGCGGTCAAGGTCGACATCCCGTACCTACTGCGCTGATTCATCCCTGTCATCCGCCGCCAAGGATCGCGCCATGAGCGAACGAAGCACCGACAACCACGAGATTCTCGAACTGCTGCCACGCCTCGAAGCCGACGATGCGGGCGTGCGGCGCATTGCCCTGATCGAACTGGCAGACCTGGAAGACCCCGACGCCTTGCCGTGGCTGACCGACGCCCTGTTGGTCGATGGCGCCGACGAAGTGCGCGCCGAGGCCGCGCGCCTGCTGGAAGCCTGGGAGGAACCGGAAGTGGTACAGGCCTTGTGCGCCGCACTGGCGGATGGTGCAGAAGCAGTTCGCCTGGCTGCCGCGCAGAGCCTCAGCGAGTTGAAGACCCCGGAAGCCGGGCAACTGATTTTGCCGTGGACGACTCATGCCGATGCCTTTGTCCGCGCCAGTACCTTGCGCGCCCTGCGGGAGCTGCGTCTGGAGGACGCCGCCGTCCCTGCGCTGCGGGCGCTGGAAGACCAGGACGCGGCAGTGCGGCGCGAAGCCGTGGGTATTCTGGGTTGGCTCAAACACCAGCCGGCACTGCCGGCTTTGGCGCAACTGGCTGAGCATGAGCCTGACACCGAGGTACGGCGCGCCGCGATTGGCGCTTTGGGCCTTGCTCGAGACCTCGGGGTACTGCCGGCGCTGGTTGGCGCCTTGCGCGACCCCGCCTGGCAGGTACGCGAAGAAGCCGCGACGACGTTGGGCAAGGTTGGCCACGCCCAGGCGGGGCCGGCACTGGTGGCGGCGCTGGGCGATGGCTTCTGGCAAGTGCGTTTGCGCGCCGCCCGTTCATTGGGCCGCCTCCGTCATGGCGAAGCGCTGGATGCTTTGGCGGGCTTGCTGGGCCATGGCATTGCCAACCTGCGCAAGGAAGCTGCACTGGCGTTGGGTGAACTGGGCCTGGCCCGCGCCTTGCCAGCGCTGCAAGCGGCCGAGGGTGACAGTGATCCTGAAGTGCGCAAGGCGGTGCGCATTGCCCTGGCGCAATTGCGTGGGGCGGTCTGATGAACGTCCCAGTCGCGATTCGCAACCAGCGTGGGCCGGGGCTGCTGGCGCTGCAATGGGTCGATGCCGAAGCGCTCATCAGCCATGCCCGCCTGCGCGGCGCCTGCCCCTGCTCGCAATGCCGTGCGGCGAGGTTGCAGGGGCGGGTGTCATTGGTGAGTGAGGATGTGCGCGTCGAGCAGGTGGTGGCGCAGGGGTATGGCGTGCAGCTGGTGTTCAGCGATGGGCATGAGCGGGGTATCTATCCCTGGACCTACCTGCGCGATCTCGGCTGACTTGCATCCTCAGTCTCTGAAAATTGTCGCGATCCCTGTGGGAGCGGGCTCGCCCGCGAACACGGGCGAAGCCCGTGCCATCCACCGTGTCGCCTGATTCGCGGGCTTGCCCGCTCCCACAGGTGCGATGCAAGTCAGTATCACAACGCGATCAGCTCGGGCCGCAGGCCTTCCACCCGGCGCGCCGCTGGCGGCAGGTAACCGCCATCGCCAGTGATCTGATGCAGCACCTGCTCGCGCAGCCCATGCAAGGCCACGCCAGTGCGCAGGCGCGGGTGCGGCAAGTCGATTTCCACCACTGACTTGATCCGCCCAGGGCGCGGCTCCAGCACCACCACCCGGTCGGCGAGGTAGGTGGCTTCCTCGGCATCGTGGGTCACCAGCAAGGTGGTGATGCCGGCGCGCTCGCGGATGGCCAGCAGTTCGTCCTGCAGCTGCTGGCGGGTCAGTGCGTCAAGCGCGCCGAATGGCTCGTCGAGCAACAGGATGCGCGGGCTGGCCACCAGGCCGCGGGCAATCGCTACACGCTGGGCCATACCGCCGGACAGCTGGTGCGGGTAGGCCGACTCGAAACCGACCAGGCCTACCAGTTGCACGAACTCGTGCACACGCCGGGCGCGCTCGCCCTGGGTCAGGTGTTCGTTGACCAGACCCAGGGCGATGTTCTGTTCAACCGTCAACCAGGGGAACAGCCGATGCTCCTGGAACACGATGCCGCGCTCGCCGCCGATGCCGCTGACCGCCTGGCCATCGATGCGGATGCTGCCGCTATGGTCTGTGTCCAGCCCGACCAGCAGGCGCAGCAGGGTCGACTTGCCGCAGCCCGAGGCGCCGACGATGGCGATGAACTCGCCTTCGTTGATGGCCAGGTTGAAGTTGCGGATGGCCTCGAACGGCTGGCCATCGACGCTGAAGACCTTGCCGACGCCTTCGAAGCTGACCAGCGGCGGCGTGGTGTCGGCCTGATTGGCCGCGTGCAGGTGTGAAGCATTGAAGGCATTCATGCGGTTCTCCAGCGCGTGGCGCGCGATTCGAGGCGTTGGCCGAGGGTGCCGAGCAGGGCGCCGACCAGGCCGATCAGGACCATTGCGGCCATCACCTGGTCCATGCGGAACAATTGCTGCGCGCCGATCATCAGGCTGGCGATGCCACCGTCCGAGGGCATGAAGTACTCAGCACCGATGGTGCCCAGCCAGGCGTAGATCAAGGACAGGCGCAAGCCGGCGAATATCGCCGGTGCGGCGCCGGGCAGCACCAGCAGGCGCAGGCGTTGCCACAGGTTCAGGCGTAGTGTGCGGGCCGCTTCGCCCAGTTGTGGCGAGAGGCTGGCGATGCCGCGCTGGGTGGCGATCAGCAGCGGGAAGAATGCCGCCAGGCCGACGAACACGTGCTTGGCCCCTTCGCCGAGGCCGAACCAGGCCGTGAGCAAGGGTACCCAGGCAAACAGCGCCACTTGCCGCAGGGCCGACAGGCTTGGCCCGAACAGGCGTTCGGCCTTTGGCGACAGCCCCAGCAGCAACCCGCTCAGCAAGCCTGCGCCACCACCCAGGACCAGGCCGGTCAGGGTGCGCTGCAGGCTCAGCAGCATGGCTTCTGGCAGCGAGCCGTCGGCCAGCCCGCTGAACAGCGCGCGCAGCACATCCAGCGGCGAAGCGAGGATGTTCGGGTCGATCCAGCCCAAGCTATTGCTCGCCTGCCACAGCGCCAGCAAAGCCGCTGGCAGTAGCAGGCTTTGCCAGCCCCGTGGAATGGGCCCGCGCTGTTGTTCGCCGGTGGCCGGTTGAGGCCAGAACAGCAGGCGCTTTTCCAGGGTCGAGAAGCCGCGCTCCAGCAGTGCACCGACCAGACCGATCACCAGGATGCACAACAGCACCAGATCGAGCATGAACAGCTGCCTGCCCCAGACCATCAGGTAGCCGATGCCTTCGCTGGAGGCCAGCAATTCCACGGCGAGCAACGACGTCCAGCCGGTCGCCAGGGCCAGGCGCACCCCGGTGAGGAAGGCTGGCAGGGCCGCTGGCAGCAGCAGGCGCAGGAACAACAGGTGACGTGGCAGGCGCAGCACGGCGGCGGCTTCGCGCAGCTTCGGCTGCGCGTCGCGCACGCCGACCAGCGTATGCAGGGTGACCGGCACCACGACGGCTTTCACCAACACCACCAGCTTGAGCAGTTCGCCGATACCGAAGAACAGCATGAACAGCGGAATCCAGGCCAGGGTAGGGATTTGCGCCAAAGCCACGAAGGTTGGCAGTACCCAGGTCTGCGCGTGGCGTGAGGTACCCAGCCATGTGCCGAGCAGCAAGCCACAGCCGACGCCAGCCAACAGCCCCCAGAACAGCCGCTGCAGACTAATCCACAAGTGCCCCCAAAGCTCACCGGAGCCAAACTCCAGCGCGCTTTGCCACACCAGTGAGGGCGCCGGCAGGATCTGCTCGCTCATCCAGTGCTGCTGGCTCGCCACGCACCACAGCAGGGCAATGCAGACCGGCACTGCCCATGGCAACACGCGGCCCACGCGGGAGCCGCCATGCGGCGCGATAGCGGCGCGCAGTGGCCAGCGAAGCCAACCCCGCCCTTTGCTCAGAACTCCATTCATCGGCCATCTCTCGAAGCGTTCCAATGTTATTCACTTATGGAATTAAAAAATTTCACAAGCGATATTCAAGAGATAAGAGCATGCAAGCCATGCATGCGGAACCCCCTCGCCGTTGCGTTTTCCTCATATTTTCCATGCGTTTCCCGCAAGCCACCCCGCGCCCCGCATGAATCCTCGTTTATGTCTTTCCGTTACTGAAAAATGAAGTTTTGATCTTTGTAGGTTCTAACCAGACCTGCCTAGCTTCTGGCCAACGCGCCGGCCATCGCCGGTGGCAGCCTGCCAAGGAGCCTTGCCATGAAAACCCCGCTTCGCCACCTGATCACCGCACTCGGTCTGGCCTTTACCCTGGGCGCCCACGCAGCCGAGCCGGCCAGGCCGGAAAGCATCCGCATCGCGGTGCCCGACCTCAGCGCCGGCAGCAAGCACAGTGCGGGCGGTGTGGTCGACGTACTGCGCGACCAGCAACTGCTGGAAAAGGAATTTGCCAAAGACGGCATCCGTATCGACTGGCACTTCTTCAAGGGCGCAGGCCCCGTGGTCAACGAAGCCTTGGCCAATGGCCAGGCCGACTTCGCCTACCTGGGCGACCTGGCGGCGATCGTCGGCAAGGCCAACGGCCTCGATACCCGTGTGCTGTCGGCCGGGGTGCGTGGGGTGAAGAGCTATCTGGGCGTAGTGCCGGGGTCCGGCATCAAGTCCCTGCACGACCTCAAGGGCAAGCGCGTGGCGGTGTTCCGCGGCACCGCCAACCAGTTGTCGTTCGCCAGCGCGCTGGCCAGCCAGGGGTTGTCCGAGCGCGACCTGAAAGTGATCAACCTCGACTTCAACGCCGCCAACGCTGCGCTGGCTGCAAAACAGATCGATGCCACCTGGGGGCTTTCCAACCTGTTGTCGCTGCGTGAGCGCGGGCTGGTCGAGCTGCCTGTCAACTCCCGCGACCTGGCAGGCGCCGGCAGCACCCAGGCGGTGTTGCTCGGCACGGGCGATTTCATTCGCAAATACCCCGAGCTGGTGCAGCGCCTGGTCAATGCCCAGGAGCAGGCCGCCAGCTGGCTGCGCGACGAGCATAACCGCGAGGCCTATGTCGACCTGGTGGCGAGCAACGCCAACTGGCCTCGCAGCATCCTCAGCGATGACCTGGCCAAGGAAGACCTTGCCCATTACTTCGACCCACGGCTGGACGCCGACTTCGTTGCCCAGCTGCAGCAGGGCGTCGACCTGGCCGCCCGCGAGCGCCTGATCCGCCGTGGCTTCCAGGTTTCCGAGTGGATCGAACCGCGTTTCCTCGATGCCGCACTGCAACACCAACAGGCCGTGCAGGCCGCCCGCTGAACCCAAACCCGACCATGACCGCAAGGACCACGACCATGAGCAATGCCGCACTGGCCTCCGTGCCACACAACCTCGAACTCGACATTCACCCGGTTGCCGGCCGCATCGGCGCCGAAATCCGTGGGTTGAAGTTGTCCGCCGACCTTGATGCCGCCACTATCGATGCCATCCAGGCTGCCCTGGTGAAGCACAAGGTGATCTTCTTCCGTGGCCAGACCCACCTCGACGACCTTAGCCAGGAAGGCTTTGCCAAGCTGCTCGGCGAGCCGGTCGCCCACCCCACCGTGCCAGTGGTGGACGGCACCAGCTACCTGCTGCAACTGGACGGTGCCGAAGGCCAGCGGGCCAACTCCTGGCACACCGACGTAACCTTCGTCGATGCCTACCCCAAGGCCTCGATCCTGCGCAGCGTGGTGGCGCCGGCTTCCGGAGGCGATACCGTCTGGGCCAACACGGCGGCGGCCTACCAGGAACTGCCCGAGCCGCTGCGCGAGCTGGCCGACAAGCTGTGGGCGGTGCACAGCAACGAATATGACTACGCGAGCATCAAGCCCGATGTCGACCCGGCCAAGCTTGAACGTTATCGCAAGGTGTTCACCTCGACCGTCTACGAGACCGAGCACCCGGTGGTGCGGGTACACCCGATCAGTGGTGAACGTGCATTGCAGCTGGGGCACTTCGTCAAGCGCATCAAAGGCTATTCGCTGGCGGACTCGCAGCACCTGTTCGCGGTGCTGCAGGGGCATGTGACGCGGTTGGAGAACACCGTGCGCTGGCGCTGGGAGGCGGGGGATGTGGCGATCTGGGATAACCGCGCCACGCAGCATTATGCGGTGGATGACTACGGCACCCAGCCGCGGGTGGTGCGGCGGGTGACCTTGGCCGGTGAAGTGCCGGTGGGGGTTGATGGCCAGTTGAGCCGGACCACGCGTAAAGGCTGATATCGCCGGGGCCGCTTTGCGGCCCTTTCGCGACACAAGGCCGCTCCCACAAAAAGCACGGCGTACGCCAATCAAATGTGGGAGCGGCCTCGTGTCGCGAAACGGGGGCGAAGCCCCCGCCAGCTACACCTCGGTATCACAGGCAATCAACTGCCTGACCAACCCCTGCGCCAACGGCGACAAGCCATACCCCACCCGGCTCACCACCCCATAGCGGGTATAGAACGCCTCTTCCTGCTCCGCTGCCAGGTCCACCAGTTTCAACGCCACCAGCCCCCGCTCCATCTGGTAAGGCCGCAAGTTGGCATTGCAGGCGATGCCAATGGTGTCCGAATGCATCACCACGTTCAGCAATGCATACCCATGCTCGCACTCCACCGTCGGCAGAAAGTCCTGGCGGCCGCTGAGATCGCTGAGGATCTTGCGGATGTTCGGTGGGCGGAAAGTAGTTGCCAACGGGTAGTCGAACACGTCCCGTGCGCGTACCTCGGCCTGCTCGGTCAGCGGGTGCCCGGCCCGGCAACAGAAGTGCCAGCGTTGCGGTGCCAGCTTGTGCACGCGGTAATCCGGGTCAGACTCGAACTGCCGTGTGTCGGCCACGAAGAACTCGATCTCTTCGGCGATCAGCTTGCGGTTCAGCACCTGCCAGTTATCCACCTGGAAGCAGGTGCGCGCCGCCGGGTACTCGGCCACGAAGCGCGCCACCGCCCGTGGCACCAGGCCGCCAGCCGGTGCCGGGCCGGAGCCGAAGCGCACCACGCCGGTGGTGGCGCCATTGAACTGGTGAATCTCGTTGACCAGATTATGCGCGCCATGCACCAGGCGCCGCGAATGCTCGAGCACCAGCAAGCCCTGTCGAGTGGGTGAAAGCTCTTTGCTGGCACGGTCGACCAGACGACAGCCGATGTTGTGCTCCAGGGTCTGGATGCTGCGGCTGAAGGCCGATTGCGACAGATTCACCGCAGCCGCCGCAGCGACGAAACTGCGGTGCTCGACAAGGGCGATGAAGTGGCGGAGCTGGCGTAGGTCGATATGCATTTTCTACATGAAAACTTTCGGTCGAATGCAATTGATGAAGAGGGTCAGCCCCCTTATAAAGTGAGTCACTTATTCCACAAAATATGATTTAAAAATATTTATATCTCTTAAAAGAATATAAGCCCAACTGACCGCGATTCGGTTCCGCCAACGGAAATGCTCGCCCAGGGCCGCAGCCTCAAGGAGCATTTGCATGTCTGGACTTTCCCGTTGGCCTGCGCGCGCGTCGCGCTTTACCTTGCAACCCTTGGCCGCCGGCGTGTTGCTGGCAGCATCCAACGGCAGCTTTGCCGAAGAACCCGTCAGCACCACGCCGGCCGTGGAGCAGGAAGCCAAGCTCGGCACGGTCACGGTCAATGCCCGCCGCCGCGAGGAAACCGCGCAGAGCGTGCCCACGCCCATCAGTGTGCTCAGCAGCGAAACCCTGGAAACCCAGCGCATCTACCGTGTGCAGGATCTGCAACAGCTGGTGCCCAGCACCAATGTCGCCTATGTGCATGCGCGGCAGTCGAGCATCTCGATTCGTGGCCTGGGCAACAACCCGGCCAGCGATGGCCTGGAAGGCAGCGTCGGCATCTATCTGGACAACGTCTACCTCGGGCGGCCGGGCATGGCGGTGTTCGACCTGCTCGATGTCGACCAGCTGGAAGTGCTGCGCGGCCCGCAGGGTACGCTGTTTGGCAAGAACACCACGGCGGGGGTGCTGAACATCACCACGCGCAAACCGACCTTCCACCCCGAGGGCAGCATTCAGCAATCGATTGGCGAGGACGGTTACCTGCAGACCCAGGGCAGTTACTCCGGGCCGATCACCGAGACGCTGGCCGGGCGCATCAGTGCCTACCACACCGAAGACGATGGTTATGTAAAGAACATCCACAACGGCGACGAGCTCAACGGTGGCAAACGCCAGGGCTTTCGTACCCAGCTGCTGTTCAAGCCGAGCGAAAGCTTCAACCTGCGCTGGATCGGTGAGTACAACGAAGAGGATTCCAACAACGGCATCCTCAGCCTCTACAGCACCGGGCCGACCATCAATGGCGTCAACCGCTACGAAAGCCTGGCCGCCCAGGCTGGGGCGACACTGGTATCGGGCAAGGACCGCAAGGTCAACTTCGATGCCGACCAACAGGTGACGGTGTTCCAGGGCGGTACCTCGGTCGAGGCCAACTGGACCCTGCCCAACGACTTCACCCTGACTTCGATCAGCGCCTACCGCTGGTGGGACTTCACCCCGCGTAATGACGACGGCCTCAATGTGCCGGTGTTCTACAGCGCTGGGGTGTCGGTACGGGACAAGCAGTACTCCCAGGAAATCCGCCTGGCGTCGCCCACCGGTGGCGTCTTCGACTATGTGCTCGGCGCGTACTACTTCAAGCAGGACCTGGACAACAAGTCCTTCACCTATTACGGCCCCCAGGCGGACATCTGGAACATCACCCCGGCCGGCGCCCTGGCCAACGTCAATACCATCGGCAATGGCCATATCGATACCGACAGCTACGCGCTGTTCGCCCAGGGCACCTGGCACCTTACCGATCGCCTGGACTTCACCGCCGGTATCCGCGGCACCTACGAGGAAAAGAGCGCCTGGGTGACCCGCGACGCGCCAACCGGTGGTGCTGCCGTAACCGGTGCGGCCGCCGCTGCGCGCCAGGGCAGGGTGGGGGCGTACGATTCGGGCGACCTAAACCAGTACAGCTTCAGCCCTTCCGGGCTGCTGGGGCTGAGCTATCGCTTCAACGAGCAATTGCTCGGCTACGCCACCCTGACCCACGGCGAGAAGTCTGGTGGCGTCAACCTCACCGTCGGCGCCGCGCCGCGCCTGGGCACCGACTCGTTGCTGGTCGGCACCGAGCGGGCCAACAACGCCGAGTTGGGCCTCAAGAGCACGCTGTTCGATAACCGCCTGCAGCTCAACACCAACCTGTTCTGGACCGAGGTGCATGGCTACCAGGCCAACGTCTACGACCAGATCAACCGCGTGCAGTACCTGGCCAACGCAGGCAGCGTGCGCTCGCGCGGCCTGGAGTTCGAAGCCACGGCGCTGCCGATCAAAGGCCTGACGGTGAACTTCAACGGCTCGTGGAACGACGTCCGCTACCTGAAGTACGACGACGCACCGTGCCCGCCGGAGGTGAGCCTGGCCAATGCCACGGCCACCTGCGACCTGTCCGGCCACCAGGTGGTCGGCGCCTCCAAGTACATCGCCAACCTCAACGGCGAATACAAGTGGCAGGCCAGCCAGCACGTCGAACCCTACGTCACCGCCAGCTACGCATTCCGCTCGCGGGCGGTGGGCACCATCGACGATTCCGACTTCGGCCAGATCCCCAGCTACGCGCTGGTCAACCTCTCCGCCGGTGTGCGCCTGGACCAGGGCGACGGCGTGGTCGACCTGTCGCTGTGGGTGAAGAACGCCGGCGACAAGACCTATTTCACCAGCCTGTGGAACTCCGCCAACGGTGGGTACGCCGGCGTGCTCGGTACCCCGCGCACCTTCGGCGCCACCGCCCGTTACGACTTTTGAGTAAAAAGGAGCTTTGCCATGAACGCCAAGACTGAAACCCCAGTACTGCCCGAAGGCGCCTGCCTTACTGCCAAGGTCCCCGAGCGCACCGAGGCGCTGCTCGGCGATGTGGTGGTCAACCCGTACCGCCTGGCGCCGCTGACCGCGATCATCCGCGACGGTGGGCGCAGCCTGAGCGCCGCCCATGTGCGGGTGCGCGGCAAGGGCGAGCGCGGTGTGGACATTGCCTACGAGGTGTCCGAGCGCTCGCTGTGGACCTATGGCGGTATCCCGGTATTCGGCCTGTACCCGGACTACGTCAACCAGGTGGAAGTGACCTACAAGCTCGACGGCGAGCGCATCCGCGAGCAGTACCAGATCTATGCTCCGGCCGTGCGCCTGCCAGTGGTGGCGAAGCAGACCGCCGCGCTGCCGGAGGTCGAACCGGTCAAGGTGGCGCCAGGCTTCGAGCAGCGCCTGTACCTGTTCAACCACCTGCAAGGTGACATTCCCGGTGGCCGTGCCTTCAAGTGGAACGGCCTGGGCGGCGCCGCGGAATGGGACCAGGTCGGCAACAACTGGATCTCCGACAGCAACGGTGACGTGCGTTGGTACCTGGACATCGAGCAGATCCACGACTCCAACCGCCGCGACGGCCTGGGCGGGACCATGGGCTTCCAGCAGACCCGCGACGGCAAGCTGATCTGGGGGCAGGGCCAGACCTATTCCAAGTTCGACCTGCTGGGCCGGCGTATCTGGCAGCGCAACCTGCCGGACAAGTTCGCCGACTTCTCCCACGAGATCCGCGAAACCGCCAACGGCACCTACCTGCTGCGCGTCGGCACCAGTGATTATCGGCGCCCGGACGGCAAGCGGGTGCGTTCGATACGAGACCACATCATCGAGGTCAACGAAGCCGGCGACGTGCAGGACTTCTGGGACCTGAACCAGATTCTCGACCCCTACCGCGGCGACTTGCTGGAAACCTTGGGCAAGGCGGCGATCCAGCTGCCAGAAGGTGTACAGAAGCAGGACGACCGCCTGGCCAACGAACTGGCCGAAGGCGACTTGCCGTTCGGTGATACCCCAGGCGTGGGCACCGGGCGCAACTGGGCCCATGTCAATGCCATCGACTACGACGCCGATGACGACAGCATTATCGTTTCAGCTCGCCATCAAGGGGTGGTGAAGATCGGTCGGGGCAAGCAGGTGAAGTGGATTCTCGCTTCACCGCAAGGCTGGCCGCAGCATTTGCGTGAGAAAGTGCTGACACCGGTCGCAAGCGAAGGCTTCGACTGGTCCTGGACCCAGCACACTGCCTGGCTGACCGGCAAAGGCACGCTGACCGTGTTCGACAACGGCTGGGGGCGCGACTTTGCACCGACCAGGCTCAGCGGCAACTACAGCCGGGCGGTGGAATACAAGATCGACGAAGCCAAGGGCACCGTCGAGCAAGTCTGGGAGTACGGCAAGGAACGTGGCGACGAATGGTACAGCCCGGTGACCTCGGTGGTGGCCTACCGGCCAGAGACCGATACCCAGTTCATCTATTCGGCTTCGGTCAACTTCCTCACGCCCGAGAAGCTGACCACCACGGTGCTCAATGAAGTGCGTCGAGGGACCCAGGAGGTATTGGTGGAACTCAAGGTGCACAGCCGCCAGCCGGGTTCCGTTGGCTACCGGGCCCTGGTGATCGACCTGGCCAAGGCGTTCTGACTTTGGTTGGCCTGACGTAGATTTTGTATGGGTGCATAGATCGAGCGCCGCCCGCGCGGCGCATCGCGGGCAAGCCCGCTCCCACATCTGTTTCGGGCCAGTCTCTCCTGTGCCGCCAACAGGATCCGCCTTGGTGCATGACTGGAGACAGGTGGGGCGGCATCAGCGCCCACCGAGATGCATTGCCATGCCAACAAGGCGGTCCCTGTTGGCTTCACAGGAGAGACTGGCCCGAAACAGATGTGGGAGCGGGCTTGCCCGCGATGCGCCGCGCGGGCGGCGCTCGATCTCCCAGGCGCCAAAGATGTCACGGCGAACCCTCCACCTTTCACATTTCCCTCCGCTCGATCGTCTACCCTGTAGCGACCATTTCCGGATAGGGTGTTCAACCATTCGTTCTTTTTTTCGAACAGCCTATTGTCCAACACCCCAGCAGCCGCTTAGCATTCGTTTGAGATTTCAAACGCTCGATGCCCTGCCTTGGGCGCTTTTCAAACAATCAACAATTCGGGAAGCCGACATGCAGCTCAAAGACGCTCAGTTGTTCCGCCAGCAAGCCTTCATCAACGGTGAGTGGCTGGATGCGGACAGCGGCCAGACCATCAATGTGACCAACCCGGCCACTGGTGAAGTCATCGGTACCGTGCCGAAGATGGGCACCGCGGAAACCCGCCGCGCCATCGAAGCCGCCGACAAGGCCCTGCCGGCCTGGCGTGCACTGACCGCCAAGGAGCGTTCGGCCAAGCTGCGTCGCTGGTTCGAACTGATGATCGAGAACCAGGACGACCTGGCTCGCCTGATGACCACCGAGCAAGGCAAGCCACTGGCCGAAGCCAAGGGCGAAATCGCCTACGCTGCCTCGTTCATCGAGTGGTTCGCCGAAGAAGCCAAGCGTGTCTACGGCGACACCATCCCGGGCCACCAGCCAGACAAGCGCCTGATCGTCATCAAGCAGCCGATCGGCGTTACCGCGGCCATCACCCCGTGGAACTTCCCGGCCGCCATGATCACCCGTAAAGCCGGCCCGGCCCTGGCCGCTGGCTGCACCATGGTGCTCAAGCCTGCTTCGCAGACCCCTTACTCCGCCCTGGCCCTGGTCGAGCTGGCCAACCGTGCCGGCATCCCGGCTGGCGTGCTGAGCGTCGTTACCGGCAGCGCTGGCGAAGTCGGCGGCGAGCTGACCGGCAACTCCCTGGTACGCAAGCTGTCCTTCACCGGCTCGACCGAAATCGGCCGCCAGCTGATGGAAGAGTGCGCCAAGGACATCAAGAAGGTTTCCCTGGAGCTGGGCGGCAACGCTCCGTTCATCGTGTTCGATGACGCCGACCTGGACAAGGCGGTCGAGGGCGCGATCATCTCCAAGTACCGCAACAACGGCCAGACCTGCGTCTGCGCCAACCGTATCTACGTGCAGGATGGCGTCTACGACGCGTTCGCCCAGAAGCTGGCCGCTGCTGTCGCCAAGCTGAAGATCGGTAACGGCCTGGAAGAAGGCACCACCACTGGCCCGCTGATCGACGGCAAGGCTGTCGCCAAGGTCCAGGAACACATCGAAGACGCCGTAGGCAAAGGCGCCAAGGTGCTGTCCGGTGGCAAGCTGATCGAAGGCAACTTCTTCGAGCCGACCATCCTGGTCGACGTGCCGAACACCGCTGCTGTCGCCAAGGAAGAGACCTTCGGCCCACTGGCGCCGCTGTTCCGCTTCAAAGACGAAGCCGAAGTGATCGCCATGTCCAACGACACCGAGTTCGGCCTGGCCTCGTACTTCTACGCCCGTGACATGAGCCGTGTGTTCCGTGTCGCCGAGGCCCTGGAATACGGCATGGTCGGCATCAACACCGGCCTGATCTCCAACGAAGTGGCGCCATTCGGCGGCATCAAGGCTTCGGGCCTGGGCCGCGAAGGTTCCAAATACGGTATCGAGGACTACCTCGAAATCAAATACCTGTGCATCAGCGTCTGATCGCCAGGTAAAAGGTTTTACCTCTGCCAGCGGGGCGCGAGAGCGACGTCTCGCTGGCCTTTTTGACATCGCAGTACCTGGTGGACAGGGCGTTTACGGCAGTCGATCAACGAATACTGTTCGCGAACACACCCGGCCACCCCCGAATAAAAGCGCCGCTGTCGGCGCAATGAGGGCTTTATGAGCAAGACCAACGAATCCTTGATGCAACGTCGTGTAGCCGCCGTCCCACGTGGCGTCGGCCAGATCCACCCGATCTTCGTGGAATCCGCGAAGAACTCGACGGTGATCGACGTTGAAGGCCGCGAACTGATCGACTTCGCCGGCGGCATCGCAGTACTCAACACCGGCCACCTGCACCCGAAAGTGGTTGCAGCTGTGCAAGAGCAGCTGACCAAGGTCAGCCACACCTGCTTCCAGGTGCTGGCCTACGAGCCTTACGTCGAGCTGTGCGAAAAGATCAACAAGCTGGTGCCAGGCGACTTCGACAAGAAGACCCTGCTGGTTTCCACTGGCTCCGAAGCCGTTGAAAACGCCGTCAAGATCGCCCGTGCAGCCACTGGCCGCGCTGGCGTGATCGCCTTCACCGGCGGCTACCACGGCCGTACCATGATGACCCTGGGCCTGACCGGCAAGGTCGTGCCGTACTCCGCTGGCATGGGCCTGATGCCAGGCGGCATCTTCCGCGCCCTGTTCCCGAGCGAACTGCACGGTGTCAGCGTTGACGACGCCATCGCTTCGGTCGAGCGCATCTTCAAGAACGATGCCGAGCCACGCGACATCGCCGCGATCATCCTCGAGCCAGTCCAGGGCGAAGGCGGCTTCCTGCCAGCGCCGAAAGAGCTGATGAAGCGCCTGCGCGAGCTGTGCGACAAGCACGGCATCCTGCTGATCGCCGACGAAGTGCAGACCGGCGCTGGTCGTACCGGCACCTTCTTCGCCATGGAGCAGATGGGCGTTGCGCCTGACCTGACCACCTTCGCCAAGTCCATCGCTGGCGGCTTCCCGCTGGCCGGTGTGTGCGGCAAGGCCGAAATCATGGACGCCATCGCTCCGGGCGGCCTGGGCGGCACCTACGCCGGTTCGCCGATCGCCTGCGCCGCGGCCCTGGCCGTTATCCAGGTGTTCGAGGAAGAGAAGCTGCTGGACCGTAGCAAGGCTGTTGGTGAGCACCTGACCACTGGCCTGCGCAAGATCCAGGAAAAGCATCCGATCATCGGCGACGTCCGTGGTCTGGGCTCGATGATCGCTGTGGAAGTCTTCGAAAAAGGCACCCACACCCCGAACGCTGCTGCCGTTGCCCAGGTTGTGGCCAAGGCACGCGACAAGGGTCTGATCCTGCTGTCTTGCGGCACCTACGGCAACGTCCTGCGTATCCTGGTTCCGCTGACCGCCGAAGACGCACTGCTGGACAAAGGCCTGGCCATCATCGAAGAGTGCTTCGCTGAACTCGCCTGATGTGACGCGCTTCATGAAAAAACCCGCCTAGGCGGGTTTTTTTTGTGCCCAGAAAAGCCGGGTGAGGCTATGGTGGTGAAAGGATTTGCCTTGGAAGCTGCGAAGGACTGTGTGTCAGGGATAACCAGGAGTTGGCCATGAGTGCTGCAGACCCCACCCCACCTTGCGTATTGATCGCCGAAGGCGACCCTTGGGTACGCGAAATGCTGAGCGAAATGCTGCTCAGCGTGCGTTGCGACGCCCGCTTGCAAGTCTGCGCCGACGGTTCGCAAGCGCTGACTGCGCTGGCCAGCAAACCTGACCTGATCATCGCAGCCCGTGAGCTGGCAGGCTGCGATGGCCTCGACCTGCTGCGCAACGTGCGCGCCAAAGGCCCCGAGCTGCCTTTCATTCTCATGAGCAACCGCAGCGATAGCGCCAGTGTGCGCGAAGCGCTACCGCTGCACCCCACGGCGTACCTGAGCAAACCGCTGAACCTGGACAAGCTGCGCAAAAGCCTGGAAGAGTTGCTGCTGGCCGTGGGCGAGCGGATCACCTGCCCGGTGCCGCCGTTGCAGCCTGGCGCCAACCTGCCGGCTTACCTCGAACAACGCCGCGCCACTGCCGATGGCGGGCCGTTGTTCGCCGATGTGCAGGTGGCGATCAAGCGCGCACTCAACCCGCAGGGCCTGAACCTCAAGGTGCTCGAAGAGGAAGTGCGCGACGACCCGCAGATCACGGCGGTGCTCATCGCCGCCGCCAACAGTGCCAGCCTGCACCGTGACGCACCGGTGCAGACGCTGATGCAGGCGCTGAACAAGCTCGGCAGCACCCAGAGCATGAACCTCATTCTCGGCCTTGCCCTCAAGCGCAGTGCGCGGCTGAGCGACCCGCTGCTGACGCAACATGCCACGCATTACTGGAACCTGTCGCTGCACACGGCCGAATACGCCCGCACGCTGGCGCGCATGCTCGAACTGGATCAGGAGCGCTGCTACTGTGCCGGCCTGTTGCATTGCCTGGGCGACCTGGCGGTGCTTCGTTGCCTGCAGGAGTGGCGCCTGGCCGGGGGCGAGCTGGACGAAGACCGGGTGCAGCTGTCGCTCAATGAGTTCGGCGCAGCGTTCGGCTCGGCGCTGCGTACCCGCTGGCGCTTGCCGCTGAGCCTGCGTGAGCTGATCGCGGCAATCTATCAGCTGGGTGGCGGGGTGTATTCGCGGGAGATCCTCGCCTTGAACCTGGCCGGGCAACTGGCGCGCCTGCCGGCGGATCAGGGGCTGGAGAAGATCGCCAGCAGCAAGACGGCGCGTTTGCTGAAGATTGGGCTGCCGGAGCTGAGCCGGTTGCGCAAGGTGGAGAATCCTGAGGTAAAGCCGCAGGAGGAGATTAAGGTGAGTGTTGAGGAATCACCTGCTCCTGAAGAACAATCGCCTACTTGAGAAATCGGGGCCGCTTCGCAGCCCCAGTCAGCCGCGAACTATCTGATTCTTACCCTGCCGCTTGGCCCGGTACATCGCCGCGTCGGCGCGGGCGAACAAGCTGTCCAGCGACTCGTCTTCATCCGTCAGCCCGGTCAGCCCCTGGCTCACCGTAACGTTGTACACCTCATCGCCATGGCTGAAGCCCTGGCGCTGAATTTCCCGCTGCAACCGCTCGGCAATCTGCTCGGCGACTTGGGCATTGCAGCCCGGGAACACCGCCGCGAACTCCTCACCGCCGATGCGCCCGAACAGGTCACCGCGACGTAGCACGGCCTTGCCGCTGTCGGCGATGCGCTGCAGCACCTGGTCACCTTCCTGGTGCCCGTAGCTGTCGTTGATACGCTTGAAGTCGTCGATGTCCAGCAGCAGGAAGGCCAGAGGCGTGCCGTCCTCTCGGGCACTGTCGAAGGCCTGCCGGGCACACTCGAAGAAGTGCCGGCGGTTGCTGCTCTGGGTCAGGACGTCGGTGGTGGCCAGGCGCTGCAGTTCGCCTTCGAGCTGCTTCTTTTCGGTGATGTCTTCGGCGATGCCGACGATGATCACCCGCTCGCCTTCGCTCTGCTGATTGATGTAGCACTTGTCGCTGAGCCAGCGCACCTGGCCGCTGGCGTTGAGGATGCGGTACTCGCGGTCCTCCACGGCTCCTTTGAGCAGCACCTGGGCCAGGCTGCGTTCGGCGAACTCCAGGTCGTCGGGGTAGATGCTGTCGCGCCATTCGTTGTAGTCGGCCAGCACCAGGCTGGCCGGGCGCCCGAAGATGCGCTCGTAGGCCGGGCTGACGTAGAGCACCTGGCGGGTTTCCCAGTCGAAGGCCCAGAGTACGGCGTTGACGCTGTCGAGCAGCGAGCTGTAGAGCTGTTCGCGCTCACTCAGGCGGGCGACTTCGCCCTGGGCATGGAACAGGGCCAGCAAGGTTTGTGCAGCTTCGGGAGGCGGTGTACCTGAAAATGACGAAGGAGGGTTCTTGGCCATGAGCACGGAGCAGTTCTCATTGATGAGGCGTGCGGCCACTAACCGGCCCGCCACGCGGGCGATGTGCCGGGTTTGAGTGGATTTTCAGCGGGGAAGTTCCAGCAGGCACGCCCCGTTGCAGGGCGTGCCGATCAGCGGCTATCAGGCGCCGGTGGGCCGCAGGGAATAGGTTTTCAGCTGCGCCGCGAAGTCGTGCAGGGCATGGATGCCGCTGGCCTCGGCCTCGTGTACCCAGTCCTTCATGGCCGCGAGCATATCGTGGCCGTTGGCACTGGTGCGGGCCCAGATCTGTTGCAGGGCCAGACGTTTCTCGTAGATGGTTTTCAATGCCTGGCTGTGGGCAAGCATGCGCTCGATGCGCACCTGGTGGCGGTCTTCCAGCAGGCTGGTTTCACGCGAGAGCAGGCGCTTGGCACGGCGGAAGCGGTGGCGCACCGAGGCATCGACCTTGGCCAGCTCCTGCTTGACCAGCGGGCCGATCACCACTTTGCGGTACTGGGCCATGATCTGGAAACGGTTGTTGAGGATGGCCATGGCTGTGTCCATGTCCAGGCTGGCCTTGCCCTCGACGCGGTGGGCGATGGGTGCGACACGCTGCACCTTGGCCAGGCGCAGCAGGCAGAACAGGCGGATCCACGCCCAGCCCATGTCGAACTCCCAGCGCTTGACCGAGAGCTTGGCCGAGTTGGGGTAGGTGTGGTGGTTGTTGTGCAGCTCTTCGCCACCGATGACGATGCCCCACGGCACCAGGTTGGTGGCGGCGTCGCGGCATTCGAAATTGCGGTAGCCGACCGCGTGGCCCAGGCCGTTGACCACGCCGGCGGCCCAGAACGGAATCCACATCATCTGTACTGCCCAGATGGTGATGCCGATGGTGCCGAACAACAGCAGGTCGATGGCCGCCATCAGCACGATGCCGCCGAGCTTGTAGCGAGAGTAGAGGTTACGCTCGATCCAGTCTTCCGGGCAGTTCTTGCCATAGATGCGCAGGGTTTCGGGGTTGCGTGCCTCTTCGCGGTACAGTTCGGCGCCTTTGCGCAAAACTGTGCCCAGGCCCTTGTACACCGGGCTGTGCGGGTCGTCCGGGGTTTCGCACTTGGCGTGGTGCTTGCGGTGCACGGCCGTCCATTCGCGGGTGTTCTGCGCCGTGCTCAGCCACAGCCAGAAACGGAAGAAGTGCTTGAGCGCGCCATTGAGCTCCAGGGCACGGTGGGCGGAATAGCGGTGCAGGTAGATGGTGACGCTGACGATGGTCACATGGGTCATCAGCAAGGTGACGCCAACCAGTTGCCAGGCCGACAAGTCGAGCAGACCGTTGTACCACATAGGTGTAGAAGCTCTCGGGAATGCAGGGAGAAGGGGGTGATTATCCCTTGGCAGGGAAATAAAACCAGTCACCCTTTCAGATAGGAAGTCACGGCATGTTTCAGCCTTTATAATGCCCCATCATTTTTCATGGGCTTTCCCCCCGACATGTCTGTTTCCGTTCGCGACGCCTTGCGCATGGCCGCGCTGTATGTGGTGCTCTCGTTCCTCTGGCTGGTGCTGGCCGAGGTGGTCCTGCGCAGTATGTCTGACGACCCGTTGGCGTTGACCGTGGGCCGACAGATCAACGTAGTGGTGTGGGTGCTG
Source organism: Pseudomonas sp. 382 (assembly GCF_002759075.1). NCBI lineage: Bacteria > Pseudomonadati > Pseudomonadota > Gammaproteobacteria > Pseudomonadales > Pseudomonadaceae > Pseudomonas > Pseudomonas sp. 382. The sequence goes on along the minus strand of NZ_PEMX01000002.1, from coordinate 285,881 downwards.
GTCAGTGCCTTGCTGATCTTCGTGTCCCGCGCCCGTCTGCTCAATTTCATCGGTATCGGCGCGCGCCTGCGCAGCGAGGACCGCGAGCGCCTGCGCATGGCTGCGGCGGTGTTCGACAGCACCTTGGAGGGCGTGCTGGTCACTGACCGCCAAGGCCTGATCGTGCATGTCAACCGCGCCTTCATGCGCATCACCGGCTACCAACAGGAAGAAGTGCTGGGCCATCGCCCCAGCAAGTTCAAGTCGGGCCGCCACGGCGTGCCGTTCTATCAGCAGATCTATGCCGCCCTGGCCGAAAAGGGTGAGTGGAGTGGCGAGATCTGGAACCGTCGTAAAAGCGGTGAGATCTATCCGCAGTGGCAGACGATTTGCGCCATCCGTGACGACAGTGGCGAGCTGAGCCATTACGTGGCGGTGTTCAGCGACATCAGCGCGATCAAGCATTCCGAACAGGAACTGGCCTACCTGGCCCACCATGACCCGCTCACCGGGTTGCCCAACCGCCTGCTGTTCAACGACCGCGCCGAGCAGGCGCTGGCTTCGGCGCAGGCCAACAAGCGCGGCTGTGCCTTGCTGCTGCTCGACCTGGATCACTTTCAGAGCATCAACGACGGCCTTGGCCATACCATTGGCGACCAGTTGTTGAAGCTGGTAGGCGAGCGTCTGCGTGAGGCCGTTGGCAGCAACGTGACCCTGGCGCGCCTGGGCGGTGACGAGTTCGCTGTGCTGGCCGAGAACTGCCAGCAGGTTGGCCAGGCTGGCAAGCTGGCACAGGGCATCATCGAACGCATGCGTGAGCCCTTCGAATTCGATGATCACCGGCTGTTCATCAGTGCCAGCGTGGGCATCAGCCTGTTCCCCACCGACGCCCTGAACGCCGCGCAATTGTTGCGCAATGCCGATTCGGCGCTGTTCAAGGCCAAGGGTAATGGCCGCGCATGCTATGCGCTGTACACCGAAGAACTGACCGCTCACGCCCAGCACCGGGTGGAAACCGCGAGCGAGTTGCGCCGGGCGCTGGCCAATGATGAGCTGCGGGTGTTCTACCAACCGGTGCATGACCTGTTTACGGCGCAGATGGTCGGTGTCGAGGCATTGGTCCGTTGGCGGCACCCGCAGCGTGGGTTGGTTCCGCCGAGCGATTTCATCCCCATTGCCGAACGCACCGGCCTGATTGCCGAGATCGATGCCTGGGTATTGCGCGAGGCCTGCCGGCAGATGGTGCGGTGGCAGGAGGATGGGCGGACGTTGGCGTTCGTTGCCGTCAATATCTCCAGCCGCTTGTTCGGCCAGCGTGAGTTGTACCGGCAGGTGGCCGATGTACTGCATGAAACTGGGCTGGACCCGGCGCTGCTGGAGCTGGAAGTGACCGAGAGTGCGGTCATGGAAGACCCGGAAGTGGCGCTGGAGCAGTTGCACCGCCTGCGTGAGCTGGGGTTGAACCTGGCCATCGATGACTTCGGCACGGGGTATTCATCGCTGCTGCGGCTCAAGCGCCTGCCGGTGCAGAAGCTGAAGATCGACCAAGGCTTCGTGGCCGGCTTGCCACTGGATGACGACGACATCGCCATCGTCCGGGTGATTGTCGCACTGGCGCGGAGCATGGGCATGCAGGTGCATGCCGAGGGGATCGAGCAGGCGGAGCAGGCGCGGTTCCTGCTGGAGCAGCAGTGCCAGCTGGGGCAGGGGTACTGGTTCGGGCGGCCGGTGCCGGCTGCGGATCTGCGCTGGGGCTGATGGCCTCTTCGCGGGCTCGCCCGCTCCCACAGGTATCGCACCGCTCCTCAGAGCAGTGATAATCCTGTGGGAGCGGGCGTGCCCGCGAAGAATTCAACGCTTGTTCAAGCCTTTGGCCAACCGGTCCCCACCCAGCTGGATCAGCGCCACCAAGGCCACCAGCATGGCAATCACGGTCAGCATGATCTGGCTGTCGAAGCGCTGATAGCCATACCGATAGGCAATATCCCCCAGCCCACCCGCACCAATCGCCCCGGCCATGGCTGACGAGTTGATCAGCGTCACCAGGGTAATGGTGAACCCACCGACGATCCCCGGCAGCGCCTCGGGCAGCAGTACGTGCCAGACGATGTGCCAACGCCGGCAGCCCATGGCCTGCGCTGCCTCCACCAGGCCATGGTCGACTTCGCGCAGGCTGACCTCGGCAATCCGTGCGAAGAACGGCGTCGCGGCAATGGTCAGTGGCACCACGGCAGCCCACACGCCATAGGTAGTACCTACCACCAGCCGGGTGAAGGGAATCAGCGCGACCATCAGGATCAGGAACGGGATCGAGCGGAACAGATTGACGAAGGCGCCCAGCACTCGATTGAGCAGCGGTGCCTCGAAGATACCGCCCTTGTCGCTGGTGACCAGCAGCACCGCCATCGGCACCCCCACCAGCAGTGCGACCAGCGAGGACACGCCGACCATCAGCAACGTGTCGAGCAAGCCTTCAAGCAAGCGATCAAGCCACATGGCCCAGTACCTCCACGTCTTCGGCCCAGCGGCGGGCGCGTGCGAGCAATTGATGGGTGTCATGCGGCGAGCCCTGAATCGACAGGATCAGCTGCCCGAGCGCATGCTCGCCGATGGTCTGCACACCGCCCTGGAGCAGGCGCACGCGTCCGCCCAGTTCGCTGAACAGGTCGGACAATGCCGGCTCGCCCAGCAGAGTGAGCTTGAGCACCACCGCGCTGTCATGGCCCGCAGGGCTGGCGCGCAGCTTTGCCTGCAAAGCCACCGGCAGCTTTGTCTGCAACGGGGCGAGCAGGGTCCGGGTGACTTCATGGTGGGGGTTGCCGAACACGCGCCAGACTTCGCCCTGTTCGACCATAGCGCCACGTTCCAGCACCACCACGCGGTGGCAGATGTCGCGGATCACTGCCATTTCGTGGGTGATCAGCACCACGGTCAGGCCCAGGCGCTGGTTGATGTCGCGCAGCAGTTCGAGGATCGACGCCGTGGTCTCCGGGTCCAGCGCCGAGGTGGCTTCGTCGCACAACAGGATCTCGGGGTCATGCACCAGCGCCCGGGCGATGCCGACGCGCTGCTTCTGCCCGCCAGAGAGCTGCGCCGGATAGACGTGATGCTTGTCCTGCAAGCCAACCATCTCCAGCAGTTCGCGGACCTTGTGCTGGCGCTCGGCCTTGGCCACGCCCGCCACCTTCAGTGGCAGCTCGACGTTCTGCCACACGGTCTTGGCCGACATCAGGTTGAAGTGCTGGAAGATCATGCCGATGCGCCGGCGCAGCGCCACCAGGCGCTCTTCGTCGAACAGCGCAATGTCTACCTGATCGATCAGGACGCGGCCCTGGCTCGGCTGTTCGAGGCGGTTGATGGTGCGCAGCAGCGATGACTTGCCCGCGCCACTGCGGCCGATGATGCCGAAGATCTCACCACGGCGGATGTTCAGGTCGATCCCCTGCAGTGCCGGTTGTTGCTGGCCAGGGTAGGTCTTGCCAAGGCCGACGAAGCGGACGTGGGCTTCGTTGACCTCCGGGCGCAGGGCCTGCTCCCTGGCCGTTGGCGGCGATGGTTGTGCGGTGGGCGCCCTGAGCGCGTTGGCCTGGCTCATGTCAGCCTTCCCAACCGGCCTGGTACAGGTTGCCATGGGCCTTGTTCAACGCTGCACGCACGGCAGGCGAGTGTTGGTAGATGTCGACGAACCTTGCCAGGCGCGGGTCGTCCTTGCTTTGCGGGCGGATGACGAACTGGATCACGTATTCCTTGTTTTCCAGGCCATCGAACAGCAGCGCCGAGGTGGCATCGAAGCTGTTGGCCAGGCGGATGTAGGCCGGGTAGCCCTGCACAAGGTCGGCGTCGTCATAGGCGCGCACCAGTTGCACGGCTTCGACCTGCAGGATCTTGAGCTTCTTCGGGTTGGCGACGATGTCGTCTTCGGTGGCTTTGTAGCCGACACCCGGCTTGAGGGTGATCAAGCCGGCCTTGGCCAGCAGCTGCAGGCCACGGCCGCTGTTGATCGGGTCATTGGCGATGGCCACGCTGGCGCCTTCGGGCAGTTCGGCGAAGCTCTTGTACTTCTTCGAGTACAGGCCGACGTTGTTGATGATCCCCGGAGCGTAGGGCACCAGGTTGAAACCGGCTGCAGCCTTGGCGTTCTCGAGGAAGGGGATGTGCTGGAAGTAGTTCACGTCGATGTCGCCGCTGTTGAGGCTGACATTCGGTGCGATCCAGTCGCTGAACTCGATCAGCTTCACTTCCAGGCCTTGCTTGTGGGCTTCTTCCACCGCCGCTTCCAAGGGGATGGCAAAGGCCGCAGTGGTGCCGATCTTCAGGGGCTCGGCGGCGAACGCGCTGGTGAGCAGGCCGAGGGTGATGGCGATGGCCGCGACGGGCCGGAACAGTTTCTCAAGCATGGTGCAGGGCTCCAGTCGGGGCAGGGGTTGGGCTGTTGCGGTAAGTGGAACCAGGGTGGTCGGCGGGCAGGTGCGGGTGGTCGCTGGCGAACAGCTTCTGGCGCAGGGTGCCGTCGGCGTAGGCGGTCTTGTAGCGGCCACGTTGCTGCAGTTGCGGGACTACCAGGTCGATGAAGTCCTCATAGCTTTCCGGGGTGACGGTACGGGTCAGGTTGAAGCCGTCCAGGCCGGTTTCGTCGATCCAGGCGATCAGCTGTTCGGCTACCTGATCGGGCGCGCCGACCAGGGTGACATAGCGCCCGCCGAGGGCGTGCTGCTCCAGCAGGCGGCGGCGGGTCCAGGCGTTTTCCTGCAATTGGCGGGTGGCCGACTGGATGGCGTTGCCCTTGCTGGCGCCGATCGGCTCGTCCAGCCCGTAGGCGGCAAAGTCGATGCCGGTCGAGGCGGCGAAGTGCGCCACGCCGGCTTCGGCGCTGGCATGCTGCAGGTACTCGGCATATTTGGCCTGGGCCTGCTGCTCGGTGGGCGCGACGATCACCGTGATGCCCATGAACACCTTCACCGCCTGTGGATCGCGGCCGGCCGCCTGGGCGGCCGCGCGTACCTTGTCGACCTGGGCGCGGGTAGCGGCCTTGTCCTGGCCGCTGATGAACACGCATTCGGCATGGTTGCCGGCAAAGGCCAGGCCGCGCGGCGAGCTGCCCGCCTGGAACAGTACCGGCGTGCGCTGTGGCGAGGGTTCGCACAGGTGGTAGCCCTCGACCTTGTAGAACTCGCCCCGGTGGTGCACCTTGCGCACCTTGCCCGGCTCGGCGTACACCCGGCGCTCACGGTCGTTGACCACGGCGTCATCGGCCCAGCTGCCTTCCAGCAGCTTGTACAGCACCTGCAGGTATTCATCGGCCTGGTCGTAACGCCGGTCATGCTCGGGCTGTTGCTCCAGGCCCATGGCGCGGGCGGCGCTGTCGAGGTAACCGGTGACAATGTTCCAGCCGACCCGGCCATTGCTCAGGTGGTCGAGGGTGGAGAGACGTCGGGCGAACAGGTACGGGGCCTCGTAGGTAAGGTTGGCAGTGAGGCCGAACCCGAGGTGGCGCGTGACGGCAGCCATCGCCGACACCAGCAGCAGCGGGTCGTTGACCGGCAGTTGGATCGACTCTTTCAGGGTCACGTCCACGGATTTGCCGTAGATGTCGTAGGTGCCGACGATGTCGGCGATGAACAGCCCGTCGAACAGCCCACGCTCCAGCAGGCGCGCCAGGTTGGTCCAGTATTCCAGGGTCTTGTACTGGGTCGAGGTGTCCCTTGGGTGGGTCCACAGGCCGTGGTTGATGTGCCCGATGCAGTTCATATTGAAGGCATTGAGCAGGATCTGCTTGGGCATCAGATAGTCCCCCGGCGTGGAGGGTTTGCGTTGTTCAGGTAGTAGTTGCCGATGGCGTGGTACTTCCAGCGCACCGGGTCGTGCAGGGTGTGCACGCGGGCGTTGCGCCAGTGGCGGTCGAGGTTGTGTTCGGCCAGGGTGGCCTGGCTGCCGGCCAGTTCGAACAGCGTAGTGCCGGCGGCAAGGGACACTTCCGTACTGATGGCCCGTGCTTCGGCAACGGCGATGGAGGCAGCGGCTACGGTGTCGGCATTGCTGTCGGCCTGGGCGCGGTCGAGGATCTCGCCGGCGCGTTCGAGCAAGGCTTCAGCGGCATGCAGGCGGATCACCAGCTGGCCGAAGCTTTTCAGCGTCAGTGGGTCGTCGCTGGCCTTGTCCAGACCGGAGTCGACCCATGGCCGGCTGCGCGTGCGCACGAAGTGCAGGGCATCATCCAGGGCGGCGCGGGCGATACCGGTGTCGATGGCCGCGTGGAGAATCTGTGCCAGAGGGCCAACCGGCGTCGGGCGTTCGAAGGCACTCTGGAACGGCACCACGTCGTTGGCATCGACCCAGACGTTGTCGAAGGTCACCGAGCCGCTGCCGGTAGTGCGCTGGCCGAAGCCGCTCCAGTCGTCGATCACTTGCAGGCCCTGACTGTCGGCGGGGACGAAGGCCAGTTGCTGGCGGCCTTGGTCGTCGATCACCGAGGTCGGGATCCGTTGAGCATAGAGCGCCCCGGTGGCGTAGAACTTGCGGCCGTTTATGCGGTAACCGGCGCCGTCGTGGGTCAGGCGAGTGGTGCGGTCATGGGCGGTTTTCGTACCCAGTTCGGCCAGGGCATTACCGAAACGGCGGCCGGTCAGTACTTCGGCGTACAGGCGCTGCTGCTGCTCGGGGCTGCCATTGACCCGCAGCACTTCGAGGGCATAGAAGTGGTTCTGCGGAATCTGGCCAAGGGAGGCATCAGCCTGGGCGATGCGGGCGATGACCTGGGCCAGGGTGACATTGGACACGCCTGCGCCGCCGAAGGCTTTGGGGACGCTGATGGCCCACAGGCCGGAGCGGGTGAACAGCTCCAGTTCGGCGTGGGGCAGGCGGCGTTCGCGGTCGCGCAGGGCGCTGTCGCGTTTGAGTTGCTGGGCGATATGTTCGGCGGCGGCCAGGGCTTGGCTGTCGCTGGTAATAAGCGATGTTGTCATGGTGTTCTCCGGGGGCCGCAGTGCGGCCCTTCGCGGGCATGCCCGCTCCCACAGGTACAGTGTTGATCTCAGGTTCTATGCAGTTCTTGTGGGAGCGGGCGTGCCCGCGAAGGGCTGCGCAGCGGCCCCAATGGCCACAAATTCAGATCCAGGAATGCCGGGCGGGCAGGGTGCCGTTGAGGTGATAAGCGCCGACTGCGTGGTACTTCCAGCGCACCGGGTCGTGCAGGGTGTGCACCCGTGCATTGCGCCAGTGCCGGTCGAGGTTGAACTCGGCCAGGGTGGCGCGGCTGCCGGCCAGTTCGAACAGCTTCTCGCTGGCCTGCAGCGAGATTTCTGTGGTCAGTACCTTGGCCTCGGCCACGGCAATCGATGCCCGCGCTGCGGCAGCAGCATCGATCGGCCCGGCATTGACCTCGTCGAGCACCCGTGCGGCCTTGCGCAGCAGCGCCTCGGCGGCATGCAGTTCAAGTTTCAGGCGGCCGATGTCGGCGATTACATAGGGGTCGTCGCTGGCACGCTCGACCTTGGCCTCGATCCATGGCCGGGATTTTTCGCGGACGAAGGTGATGGCGTCGTCGATGGCTGCCTCGGCGATGCCGGCATCGATGGCGGCCTGAATCAGCTGCGAGGCCGCGCCCTGGATATTGGGGATATCGCGCTGGCGCCAGTTGTCGATGACCAGTTCGGCATCGACCGGGACCTGATCGAGCAGCACGGTACCGCTGGCGGTGGTGCGCTGGCCGAAGCCGGACCAGTCGTCGACGATGCGCAGCCCCGGGCTGCCACGGCGGACAAAGGCCAGGCGCTGGCGGCCTTCGTCGTCCAGTGCCTTGACCGCCACCCAGTGGGCGAACAGCGCGCCGGTGGAGTAGAACTTCTCACCACTGATGCGATAGCCGTCACCGCTGCGGGTGATCCTCGCCTTGAGCGTCAGGGTGTCCTTGGTGCCGCGCTCGGGGCCGGCGTTGCCGATGCGCCAGCCGTCCAGAACGCTGCGGAAGATCAGCGCCTGCTGGGCCTCGGTAGCGGTCAGGCGTAGCAGTTGCAGCATGCCGAACTGGTTCTGCGGGATCTGCCCGAGGGCCGGGTCGGCGGCGCTGATCAGGCGGAACACTTCTGCCACCGTCTCGAACGAGACGTCGGGGCCGCCATAGGCCTTGGGCACGCTGATGCTGCCCAGGCCGCTACGGGTGAACTGTTCGATTTCTGCCCAGGGCAGCTTGCGTTGCTGGTCGCGGCGGGCGGCCTGCTCGCGGGCGCTCTCGGCCAGCTCACGGGCGGCTTGCAGGGCTTCGGCGTCGTTACGCAGTACCTTGGCCGGCAGCAGCAGGGGCGAGCTGTCGAGATCACTGTGGAATGGGGTATTTGGCTGGGTGGTCATCAGAACCGAACCTCACAAAGTGGATGCGTCGCTTCAGCTGATGGCGACAGACTTTTGCTGGTCCGGTGGTCCGGTTCATATACCCTAATGGCTTATTAATGGTTTATGAACTAACTCTTTGGAATATACATAGAAGAGTGGATTTGCTGTGGATGTGCCGGCCTCTTCGCGGGCTCGCCCGCTCCCACAGGGAGCTGCGTACACCGATCAATGTGGGAGCGGGCGTGCCCGCGAAGAATACAACCGAGGTTTTCAGTCGTGCGCAGCAGTAGTCCCGAGGAACTTGCGCAGGAATTGCCGGGTACGCTCTTCCTTGGGATTGGCAAACAGCGCCTTGGCCTCACCTTGTTCCACGATCACGCCCTTGTCGAAGAAGATCACCCGGTTCGCCACATCCCGGGCAAAGCTCATCTCGTGGGTGACGATGATCATTGTGCGCTTCTCCTCGGCCAGGCCGCGGATGGTCGCCAGCACCTCGCCGACCAGTTCCGGGTCGAGGGCCGAGGTGGGCTCGTCGAACAGGATCACTTCAGGCTCCATGGCCAGCGCGCGAGCAATTGCCACGCGCTGCTGCTGGCCACCGGAAAGGCGCCTTGGATAGGCGTCTTCCTTGCCCGCCAGGCCGACCTTGGCCAGCAGCCGTCGACCCAGGTCGATGGCCTGTTGGCGAGGGGTCTTCTTGACGATCACCGGGCCTTCGATGACGTTCTCCAGCGCGGTACGGTGGGGGAACAGGTTGAAGTTCTGGAAGACGAAGCCAGCTTGCTGGCGCAGGCGGCGGATCGCACTCTGCTGGCCGCCGAGTGGGCGGTTGGCATCGATGCTGATGTCACCGATCTGAATCTGCCCGGCATCCGGGGTTTCCAGCAGGTTGAGGCAACGCAGGAAGGTGGTCTTGCCCGAGCCGCTGGGGCCGATGATGGCCACTACTTCACCGGGTTGCACGGTCAGGTCGATACCGTTGAGCACGGTCTGGCCCTTGAACTGCTTGGTCAGGCCTTTGGCGACGATCATCTCATTGCTCCTGGTCGTGCTGGTTGGCCCGCGCTTCCATGCGGTTCTGGAAGTGCGCGAGGATGCTGCAGAGGACCCAGTAGATCACTGCAACGGCCAGGTACATGGTGAATACTTCGAAGGTGCGCGCGGTAATCAGCTGGGCCTGGCGGAACAGCTCGGGCACCTGGATGGTCGCGGCCAGCGCGGTGTCCTTGACCAGCGAGATGAAGCTGTTGCCCAGTGGTGGCAGCGCGGTGCGCAGTGCCTGAGGCAGGATCGCCCGGCGCATGGCCTGGGTGCGGGTCATGCCGATGCTGGCCGCAGCTTCCCACTGGCCACGGTCGATCGAGGAGATCGCCGCCCGCAGGATTTCGCAGATGTAAGCCGCCATGTTCAGTGACAAGCCGATCAGCGAGGCCGGGATCGGGTCGAGCTCGATGCCGATCTGTGGCATGCCGAAGTAGATCACGAACAGCTGCACCAGCAGCGGCGTGCCACGGAAGAACGACACGTAGATGCGTGCCAGCCAGTTCAGCGGCAATATCTTCGACAGCCGCATCAGCGCAAGGGCAAAGCCCAGCACCAGGCCGAAGAACATGCCGCCCACACTGAGCAGCACCGTGTAACCCGCGCCCTTCAGCAGGAAGGGCGTGGAGTCGGCGACGAGTTGCAGGCTTTCAGCGATCATTTGGTGACATCGGCACCGAAGTATTTCTCGGACAGCTTGGCCAGCGTGCCGTCGGCCTTGAGTTTTTCGATGGCCTTGTTGATCGCCTCCAGCAGCTCAGGCTCGCCCTTGCGCAGCGCTACGCCGCTTTCCAGACGCGAGAAGGCGTCGCCAGCCAGTTCGGTGTCCTTGGCCTTCTGGGCGTACTCCAGCGCTGCCAGGCGGTCGATGAGGATGGCGTCGATGCGGCCGTTGCGCAGGTCGGCGAATTTGCTCGGGTCGTCTTCATAGGTGCGCACGTCTGCCTTTGGCACGTCCTGCTTCACCCATTGCTCGTAGTTGGTACCCAGGCCGACACCGACTTTCTTGCCGGCCAGGTCCTGCGCGCTCTTGATGTTCAGCTGCTCGGCCTTCTTCTTCAGCACCAGCGCCTGGATGCCGGAGATGGTGTAGGGCTCGGAGAAGTCGTATTTCTTCTTGCGCTCCTCGGAAATGGTCACCTGGTTGACCACCACGTCCAGGCGCTTGGATTCCAGCGCGGCGAGGATGCCGTCCCACTTGGTCGGCTGGATCTTGGCCTTGACCCCCAGCTCCTTGGCCAGCAGCTCGGACAGCTCGACCTCGAAGCCGGTCAGCTTGCCGTTTTCATCCTGGAAGCTGAACGGTGGATAGGTACCTTCGAGACCGACGTTGATCACGCCCTTGTCCTTGATGGTCTTCAATTGCTCGCCGGCGAAGGCATGGCTGAGCAGGCCGGCGCCCAGCAGGATGGCCAGGCTGGCGTTGAGAAGCGGTTTGGCAAATTTAGACATGGCATGGCCCCGCGCTTGTTGTGGAAGTAGTGGGTGGCGACTATAGAGTTGGCTTTATAGGTCAGGAAATAATAAAAACTTATTTTGTTATATCGATTTTGAGCCGTTCCGGGTTTTGGCTGCTTTGAGGGTAGGCCAGGATGCTGGCAACGTCATCGCGGCTTATGCCTGACTTAGCGCAGGATGGAATAAAGCGTTGTTTTTTCCAAGAGGCGGATTGCCGTAGAGTGGATTGCATAACGACAGATTGGCCACCCTGGGCAGGAGAACACCGTGAGCGAACAACCATCATCTGGGCAATGGCAACTGCACAGCATCGTCAGTGGCTTGCGCGGCGCCCGCGAACAATGGCGCAGCCGCAACGGCCGCAGCAGCGGCGAGCAGGGCGGGCGCGAGCTGCCGTCGCGCGAGGCCATGCGGCAGATTCTGGAACAGCTGTGCGGGGCGCTGTTCCCGATGCGCCTGGGCCCGGTCGACCTGCGCGAAGAGAGCGAGGATTTCTATGTTGGCCATACCCTCGACGCGGCGCTGACCGCGTTGCTGGCCCAGGCGCGGCTGGAACTGCGTTACGCCGCCCGCCAGAGCAAGACGGAACTGGAGGGCGTCGATGCCCGGGCCCTGCGCCTGATCCAGGATTTCGCGGCGGCCTTGCCGGGGCTGCGCGTGCTGCTCGATACCGATGTGCTGGCGGCTTATCACGGCGACCCGGCCGCGCGTAGTGTGGACGAGGTACTGCTGTGCTATCCGGGGATCCTGGCGATCATCCATCACCGTCTGGCCCACCACCTTTACCAGGCCGGTTTGCCGCTGCTGGCGCGGATCAGTTCGGAACTGGCGCATTCGGCCACCGGCATCGACATTCACCCCGGTGCGCAGATCGGCCAGAGCTTCTTCATCGACCACGGTACCGGTGTGGTGATTGGCGAGACCGCGATCATTGGTGAGCGGGTGCGCATCTATCAGGCGGTAACCCTGGGTGCCAAGCGTTTCCCCAGCGATGAATCGGGGACGCTGCACAAGGGGCTGGCTCGCCATCCGATCGTCGAGGACGATGTGGTGATCTATGCCGGGGCGACGATCCTGGGGCGCATCACCATCGGCAAGGGCTCGACCATTGGCGGCAACGTCTGGCTGACGCGCAGCGTGCCGGCCGAAAGCAACATTACCCAGGCTAACTTGCAGCTGGATTGCCAGGACAAGAACTGATCCGGGAAATTCATGGCTGTGCCGGCCCTTTCGCGGCTGAAGCCGCTCCCACAGAGATCGCGTAACGCTTAGTGTGGTGCGGTCCCTGTGGGAGCGGCTTCAGCCGCGAAAGGGCCATGACAGGAGGGCACCAATCGGCGCCCCGGTTCGCATTGAAATCCGATCCATGTTTAACTTGAACGCTTGTTCAATGAAAAAACGCTGGTCCGCTGCCGGTGTTCAACAGGAGGATTCCTTTGCTGAACCCGTTCATTCCGAACCTCACGTCGATCGACGAGGTGCCTGTCTCATGAGTGCACCGTCCCCATCCCTTGCCTCTGGCAAGATCCGCATGAACCCGCCGGTGTTCTACTTCGCGGCAACATTCATTCTCCTCTTCGGGCTGGTGGTCATCGCCTTCCCGCAGGCGGCCGGCGAGTGGTTGCTGGCGGCGCAGAACTGGGCGGCCAACACGGTCGGCTGGTACTACATGCTGGCCATGACCCTGTACCTGGTGTTCGTGGTGGTCACCGCCTTGTCTGGCTACGGCAAGATCAAGCTCGGTGCCGACCATGACGAACCCGAGTTCAGTTACCTGTCCTGGGCCGGCATGCTGTTCGCCGCCGGCATCAGCATCACGCTGTTCTTCTTCTGCGTATCCGAACCGCTGACCCACATGCTCACCCCGCCCCAGGGCGAAGGCGGCACGGCCGAGGCCGGGCGTCAGGCGATGGAAATCCTGTTCCTGCACTGGGGCCTGCATGGCTGGGGCGTGTTCGCCTTCGTCGGCATGGCGCTGGCCTACTTCGCCTACCGGCACAACCTGCCACTGGCGTTGCGTTCGGCCCTGTATCCGTTGATCGGCAAGCGCATCAACGGCCCGATCGGCTATGCCGTGGATGGGTTTGGCATCATCGCCACGGTATTCGGCCTGGGCGCCGACATGGGGTTTGGTGTGCTGCACCTGAACGCCGGCCTCGACTACCTGTTCGGCATCAGCCATAGCCAATGGGTGCAGGTGATCCTCATCGCGCTGATGATGGGCGCGGCAGTCGCGGTCGCCGTGGCGGGGGTGGAAAAGGGCGTGCGGGTGATGAGCGACATCAACCTGTTCCTGGCCTGCGCGCTGCTGCTGTTCGTGCTGTTCGCCGGGCCTACCCAGCACCTGTTCAATACCCTGATCCAGAACCTGGGCGATTACCTCGGCGCCTTGCCGCGCAAGAGCTTCGATGTGTATGCCTACGGTGAGCAACGTGACTGGCTGGGTGGCTGGACGGTGTTCTACTGGGCCTGGTGGATTGCCTGGGCACCGTTCGTGGGCTTGTTCATTGCGCGCATCTCGCGTGGCCGCACCATCCGTGAATTCGTCTTCGGCGTGTTGCTGATTCCGCTGGGCTTCACCCTGGCGTGGATGTCGATCTTCGGCAACAGCGCGCTGGACCAAGTGATCAACCATGGCATGACCGCGCTCGGCCAGTCGGCATTGGACAACCCGTCGATGAGCCTGTACCTGCTCCTGGAAACCTACCCGTGGAGCAAGGTAGTCATCGCCGTGACGGTGTTCATCAGTTTCGTGTTCTTCGTCACCTCGGCTGATTCCGGCACGGTGGTGCTGTCGACCCTGTCGGCCAAGGGCGGCGGTGCTGACGAAGACGGGCCGAACTGGCTGCGTATCTTCTGGGGCGCGATGACGGCGCTGATCACCAGCGGCCTGCTGTTCGCCGGCAGCATCGATTCGCTGAAGTCGGCAGTGGTGCTGACCTCGCTGCCGTTCTCGCTGATCCTGCTGTGCATGATGTGGGGGCTGCACAAGGCCTTCTACCTGGAGGGCCAGCGGCAGATCGCACAGATGCATTCGCTGGCACCCTTCGCCCAGTCACGCCGTGGCCGCGGTGGCTGGCGCCAACGCCTGAGCCAGGCCGTGCACTTCCCGTCGCGCGACGAGGTGTATCGCTTCATGGACGACGTGGTGCGTCCGGCGATTGCCGATGTGCGTGAGGTGTTCGAGCAGAAGGGCCTGGTGCTGGTGACCCAGGACGACCCGAGCCATGACAACGTCAGCCTGAAGGTAGGCCATGGCGAGGAGCAGCCGTTCATCTACCAGGTGCAGATGCGTGGCTACTTCACACCGTCGTTCGCGCTGGGTGGGCTGGGCACGCAGGAGTTGAAGAACCGCCGTTACTACCGGGCCGAAGTGCACCTGAGCGAAGGTAGCCAGAACTACGACCTGGTTGGCTACAGCAAGGAGCAGATCATCAACGACATCCTCGACCAGTACGAACGGCACATGCAGTTCCTGCATCTGGTTCGTTGATACCTGTACCGGCCTCTTCGCGGGCTTGCCCGCTCCCACAGGTTCAGCACAGTTTCTGAGATCTGTGCCGGACCTGTGGGAGCGGGCAAGCCCGCGAAGAGGCCGGTACAGGCAACAACTAGAAGGGTGCATCTCCAAGGATGGTCGCCCGATGCATCACCCGCCGGTTCGGCCGGTAATCATCAACCGCAAAATGCTGGGTCACGCGGTTGTCCCAGAACGCCACGTCATTTTCCTGCCAACGCCAGCGAATGCTGAACTCCGGCCGCGTGGCATGGGCGAACAGCAGCTTGAGCAGCGCCTCGCTTTCCAGCTCGCTCAGCTCATTGATGCGTGTGGTGAAGCCTTCATTGACGAACAATGCCTTGCGACCGCTTACCGGATGCGTGCGCACCACCGGGTGCGACAGCGGCGGGTTGTTGCGCCGGGTCGCCTCCCAGCGCGCCAGGTCGTCGGCCGTGGTGCCAAAGCGCTCCAGGGGGAACGACTTGGTGAAGTCATGGGTGGCGGTCAGGCCATCGAGCATTTCGCGCAGCGGCGCCGACAAGGCATCGAAGGCCGCGATACCGCTGGCCCACAAGGTGTCGCCGCCATAGGCCGGCAACTGCTTGGCGCTGAGCACCGCGCCCAGCGCCGGGGTCGGCAGGAAGGTCACGTCGGTGTGCCACACGGCGTTGTCACGCACGTCGGTGACGGCCGTGTCGAGGATCAGCACCTGCGGCGTCTCTGGCACATTGGGGTAGATCGGGTGGATATGCAGGTCGCCGAAGCGGGCGGCGAAACGCGCCTGTTGCTCCGGGTTGAGCGGCTGGTTGCGGAAGAACAGCACCTGATGCTGGAGCAGCGCCTGCTCGATGGCATCGCGTTGTTCGGCGCTGATGTCGCGGCTGATGTCCACGCCGCTGATCTGTGCGCCGAGCGCCGGGCTGAGGGGGGTAATGGTCAGGCTCATGTCGGTCTCTTCAATCGGGCGCCAGGGTGCTGGCGTGGTCAACAGGAATTCAGTGGCTCTGCCCGTGCCAGGGCACCAGCTTGCGTTGCAGGGCGCGCAGGCCCATCTCCAGGGCGAAGGCGATCAGGGCGATGAGCAGGATGCCCAGCACTACCACGTCGGTGACCAGGAACTGCGCCGCCGACTGCACCATGAAACCCAGGCCGCTGGTGGCGGCGATCAGTTCAGCGGCGACCAGGGTCGACCAGCCAACCCCTAAACCGATGCGGATCCCGGTCAGGATGTCGGGCAGGGCGCTGGGCAGGATCACGTGGCGGATCAGCTGCGCCCGGCTCGCGCCCAGCGACTGCGCCGCCCGCAGCTTGGCCGGGTCGACGGTACGCACCCCAGTGGCGGTGGCGATGGCGATCGGGGCGAAGATCGCCAGGTAGATCAGCAGCACCTTGGACAGCTCACCGATGCCGCACCAGATGACGATCAGCGGCAGGTAGGCCAGCGGCGGGATTGGCCGGTAGAACTCGATCAGCGGGTCGAGGACGCCACGGGCCACACGGTTGTAGCCGATGGCAATGCCGACCGGGATCGCGGTCAGGGTCGCGGCGATCAGGGCCAGGCCGATACGGCCCAGGCTGGCGCCCAGGTGCTGCCACAGGCTGGCGTCCATGTAACCTTGGGTGAGCAGGAGCCAGGCCTTGGCCAGGATGTCGCCGGGCGAGGGCAGGAACAGCGGCTCGATCCAGCCAGCGGCCGTCACCAGCCACCAGGCGAACAGCAAGCTGACCAGGGTCAGGGTGCTGATCCAGCGAGTGGACAATGGGCGGCGCGCCTGGCGGGCGGGCCGGGTTTGAGTGTCGCGTTTGCCGGCGACCGGCAGATCCAGGCTGCTCATGCGCGCTCCTGCAGGCTTTGGCGTTGGGAGAACACGCGGGCCAGGACATGCTCGCGGGTTTCGATGAAGCGTGGGTCGGACTTGATCGTCCGGGCCGACTCGCCAGCTGCGTAGCGCTGGCCAAAGTCCAGTTGCAGGCGCTCGACCACGCGGCCGGGGTTGGGCGCCAGCAGCACCAGTTCGCTGGCCAGGAACACCGCTTCCTCGATGTCATGGGTGATCAGGAACACCGGTTTGGCGGTGCGCTGCCAGACTTGCAGCAGCAGTTCCTGCATCTGTTCGCGGGTGAAGGCGTCGAGGGCGCCGAACGGTTCGTCCATCAGCAGTACCCGCGGGTCGGCGGCCAGCGCCCGGGCCAGGCCCACGCGCTGTTTCTGGCCACCGGACAGCTGCCAGATGCGCCGTTCGCCGAAGCCGTCGAGGTCGACCAACGCCA
Source organism: Pseudomonas sp. 382 (assembly GCF_002759075.1). Lineage (NCBI taxonomy): Bacteria > Pseudomonadati > Pseudomonadota > Gammaproteobacteria > Pseudomonadales > Pseudomonadaceae > Pseudomonas > Pseudomonas sp. 382. The sequence continues at coordinate 269,305 of NZ_PEMX01000002.1, read as the reverse complement.
GCATCTCGCGGGCCTTGGCCTCACGCTGGGCGCGCGGCACACCGGCCAGTTCCAGGCCGAAAGCGACGTTGCCCAGCACGTTCTGCCATGGCAGCAGGGCATCATCCTGGAACACCACGCCACGCTCGGCCCCCGGGCCTTGCACGGGCACGCCGTCGAGGCTGATGCGCCCGCCGCTCGGGGCAACGAAGCCGGCGATCAGGTTGAGCAGCGAGGTCTTGCCACTGCCGGATGGCCCCAGGGCCACCAGCAGCTGGCGTGGCCCAAGGCTCAGGTTGATGTCGGCCAGCACCGGGGCGGTGGTGCCGGGGTACTGTGCGCTGATGCGCTCCAGTTCGAGCAAGGCCATGGCAGGCTCCGGATCAGTTTGGAAGGAATTTGTCGCTGACGTACGGCGAATAGTCCGGCAACACGGCTTCGACTTTGCCTTGTTGCTTGAGGAAGGTGGCGGTATCGGTCAGTGCCTTGGTGGTCGGCGCACCCAGGGCGCTGGCCTGGTCAGCGGCCAATGGGTAGACGTTGCCTTGCAGCAGCACCGGAATGTCGCTGGGCTTGGCACCGGACAGCTTGGCCAGCTTGTCGATGTTGCCCTTGTCGGCCAGCCAGGCTTTCGGGTCCTTGCGGTAGTCGGCGTAGGCGTCGAGGGTGACCTTGGCGAACGCCTTGACCACGTCAGGGTGCTTGTCGGCAAAGTCCTTGCGCACGATCCAGGCATCGAAGGTCGGTGCGCCTTTTTCGGCCAGTTCGCCCGAGGTGATCAGCACCTTGCCGTTTTCCTTGGCTACACCGAGTGCCGGGTCCCAGACGTAGGTAGCGTCGATGTCGCCGCGCTTCCAGGCGGCGATGATCGCCGGTGGCGCAAGGTTGAGGATCTGCACCTTGGACGGGTCGATGTTCCAGCTTTTCAGCGCGGCCAGCAGGCTGTAGTGGCCGGTAGAAACGAACGGCACGACGACTTTCTTGCCGATCAGGTCTTGTGGGGTCTTGATGCTGTCACGGGCGACGAGGGCCTCGCCGGCACCGATCTGGGTGGCAATGAGGAAGGTCTCGACCGGTAGCTTGCGAGTGGCGGCGGCAGCCAGAGGGCTTGAGCCGAGGTAGCCGATCTGGACGTCGCCACTGGCCACGGCGGTAATCACGTCCGCGCCGTTATCAAACTTGCGCCAGTCGATGCTGGCCTTGCTGGCTTTTTCATAATTGCCATCGACCTGGGCCACTTTGGCCGGGTCGACGGTGGTCTGGTAGGCAACGGTGAGGTCGGCGGCCTGGGCCAACCAGCTGGTGCTGGCGAGGGTCAGGGCGGCGAACAGGCGCAGCGGAGCGTGCGGGATCATGGTGAACCTCTCGTCAGGCAATGGATGTATTGGATGGCGAGAAGACTAGATGATCTAAGAAATCAAAAATAAATAACTTTTTAGAATTAGCTTAGGAGCCAAACGCTTTAACACTGGCCACAGCTGAGAAAGGGAGGCTGGCGAAACAGTGATCCGCTGCTAACCTCTGTTCCCTTCGTGAGGGTGAGGAATTGGCTACTGGTCGGCAAACGTTTGCAAATAACCTAAAGGTATGATTGACATCGCCGATACAACTTTTCGTAGTAAAGGTTCCTACGATATTCCTTAAAAATCTTACAAATTCATAAAACGGTCATTTTGGATTTATAGGATTGTCATTATCCTGTAGCGCAGGGGGCGTCTTAGACCAAAGTCGAGAAATGTTTAGAAACGATTGACTAAATGGTCACGCTTTGGGGCTAATCGCCCATCCACGGTAGAGCAGGGCAACAGATCCTGCCGCCAGAGATACACAAGAATTAGAACGTAGAGGAGCAAAACATGTACAAGTCCAGCCTGGCTCTGGCCGTGGCAGTGGGGGTTTTCGCCCAAGCAGCAGGTGCCGCCGGTTTCGTCGAAGACAGCAAACTGTCGCTCAGCTCGCGCACCATGTACTTCAACAACGACAACCGTGATGGCGGCGCTGACAACCGTGAGTCGGGTCAGGGCTTCAAGCTCGACTACATCTCCGGCTTCACGCCAGGCACCGTTGGTTTCGGTGTAGACGCCCAGGCCCTGTGGGGTATTCACCTGGATGGCGGCAAAGGCCACCACCCTGACGTCGGCACTTTCTTCCCAAGCGATAGCGACGGTTCGGCCGTAGACCAGTGGGCACGATTCGGCGCCAATGCCAAGGCCCGCTTCTCGAAGACCGAGGTTCACTTCGGTAGCGCCCTGGCGCCAAACCTGCCGATCCTGGTCTCCAACGACGGTCGCCTGCTGCCGCAGACCTTCGAGGGTGGCACCATCCAGTCGAAGGAAATCGACAACCTGACCGTCAACGCCGGCCAGCTGACCCACGCCATGGGCCGTGCTTCGAGCAACCGCACCGGCCTGTCGGTTGCGGGCGCTACTGCCGACAGCAACAAGTTCCGCTTCGGTGGCCTGGACTACAAACTCACTCCAGACCTGACCCTGCAGTACTACTACTCGAACCTGGAAGACTTCTACAAGCAGCACTTCCTGGGCGCGACTCACGTCTTCAAGATTGCTGACGACCAGTCGTTCAAGACCGACCTGCGCTACTTCGACAGCAGCAGCGACGGCAACAACGGTCACGGCGGAGGCTACAACTTCAACAACAACGGCGGCTACGCCAAGAACACTGGCAAGATCGACAACAAGACCTGGTCTGCCATGTTCACCTACACCCTCGGTGGCCACGCGCTCATGCTGGGTCGTCAGCAAGTCAGCGACGACGGCGGTTTCGTCTGGCTGAACCAGGGCAACGTGGTCGATGGCAACAACCGTCCTGAAGGTGCCGGTGGTTCCAGCTTCTACCTGTTCACCGACAGCATGATCAACCAGTTCGCCCGTGCTGGTGAGAACACCAACTTCGGCCAGTACTCCTACGACTTCGCCTCGCTGGGCGTTCCGGGCCTGAAGGCTTCGATTGCCTATCTGCGCGGTGATGACATTCGTTACAAGAGCGGCCATGGCACCTACAACGAGTGGGAACGTGACGCACGCGTCGACTACACCATTCAGCAAGGTACCCTCAAAGGCCTGGGCTTCAGCCTGCGTCAGGGCGTCTACCGTGGCGGTAGCAACGAAGCCAGCGCCGACCAGGATCAGACTCGCTTCATCGTGAACTACACTTACAGCTTCCTGTAAGCCGTAGCCACACAGAAAGCCTCGCCTAGTGCGAGGCTTTTTTATGTCCGCGCGTTCATGTGTCCAAAAGTTATAAATAAATCATTATTTATTCTTTTTATTTCTCATCGAATGCAGGCACATTGAACCCACAACGCCAGAACACAGCACAGGAGCCGCACCCCATGAGCCTCAAACTCGGCGACATCGCCCCGGACTTCGAGCAGGAGTCCAGTGAAGGCAAGATCCGCTTCCACGAATGGCTGGGCAACAGCTGGGGTGTGCTGTTCTCCCACCCGGCGGACTTCACCCCGGTGTGCACCACCGAGCTGGGCCTGACCGCCAAGCTCAAGGACGACTTCGCCAAGCGCGGCGTGAAGGCCATCGCCCTGTCGGTCGACCCGGTCGAGTCGCACCACAAGTGGATCGAGGATATCAACGAGACCCAGAACACCGTGGTCAATTTCCCGATCATCGCTGACGCCGACCGCAAGGTCTCCGACCTGTACGACCTGATCCACCCCAACGCCAGCGACACCCTCACCGTGCGCTCGCTGTTCGTCATCGACCCGAACAAGAAGGTGCGCCTGACCATTACCTATCCGGCCAGTACCGGGCGCAACTTCAACGAAATCCTGCGGGTGATCGACTCGCTGCAGCTCACCGACAACCACAAGGTCGCCACGCCAGGTAACTGGCAGGACGGCGACGAGGTGGTGATCGTGCCCTCGCTGAAGGACGAAGACGAAATCAAGCAGCGCTTCCCGAAAGGTTATCGGGCGGTGAAACCCTATCTGCGGCTGACCCCGCAACCCAATCGCTGATGAATTCCTCGTTGCATTGCTCTTAGCCATAGCAGGGATTTTCGGGCCGTTTCGACGGCCCTTTTTTATGCCTGTGAGAAAAGTACTGGCTTCTTCGCGGTTAAACCCGCTCCCACAGGTAAAGCGCTGGCTCTTGGGTCAAAGGGTCAAAATGGAATAAACAAATGAAAAAATATGATTTCTAGATATATAAACTGACTGGTAATGTCACCTCAACAGCACACAAGCTCCACCACCTTACTCGCCCGCCAACGAGGCAAGCAGGTGCAACCCGAACCCAACTCGCACAGGAGAGCGCCATGCGCACAGTCTTCTTGCGTCGTGGTCTGGTCGCCCTGTTTGCGGCGGCTGTGTCCTTCGGCGCCATCACCCAAGCCCAGGCCGAGAGCCTGCGCATCGGTTACCAGAAATACGGCACCCTGGTGCTGCTCAAGGCCAAGGGCACGCTGGAGAAGCGCCTGGCCGAGCAGGGCGTACAAGTGCAGTGGACCGAGTTCCCCGGTGGCCCGCAGCTGCTCGAAGGGCTGAACGTCGGTTCCATCGACTTCGGCGTCACTGGCGAGACGCCGCCGGTATTCGCTCAGGCCGCTGGCGCCGATCTGCTCTACGTGGCCTACGAGCCACCAGCGCCGCACAGCGAAGCCATCCTCGTGCCGAAGGGCTCGCCGATCCAGTCGGTGAAGGACCTCAAAGGCAAGAAAGTCGCCCTCAACAAAGGCTCCAACGTTCACTACCTGTTGGTCCGTGCCCTGCAGGATGCAGGCCTCACTTACAGCGACATCCAGCCCGTCTACCTGCCGCCTGCCGATGCCCGCGCCGCTTTCGAACGCGGCAGCGTCGATGCCTGGGTGATCTGGGACCCCTACCAGGCGGCCGCCGAGCAACAGTTGCAGGCCCGTACCCTGCGTGACGGCAAGGGCCTGGTCGACAACCACCAGTTCTACCTGGCTACCCGCACCTACGCCACCCAGCACCCGGCGGTGATCAGCACCCTGATCGACGAGGTACGCGCAGTGGGCCAATGGTCCCAGGCCAACCCGCAGGAAGTCACCGATCAAGTCGCGCCGCTGCTTGGCCTGCCCGCCGATATTACCCTGACCTCGGTTAAACGCCAGGGCTACGGTGCTCAGCCGCTCACCCCGCAAGTGGTGGCCGCACAACAGAAGATTGCCGACACCTTCCAGGCGCTCAAGCTGATTCCCAAGCCGCTGAGCATCAAGGACGTGATCTGGACACCCCCGGCCAAGGTCGCCACCGCGCCTTGATTGATCCGCCTGCGCCGGGGCGCCGCCCTGGCCTGCGCCACCCTTGAGGAGACAACTCCAATGAGCCTTAACATTTTCTGGTTCCTCCCTACCCACGGTGACGGCAAGTACCTGGGCACCTCCGACGGCGCCCGCGCAGTCGATCACGGCTACCTGCAACAGATCGCCCAAGCCGCCGACCGCCTCGGTTTTGGTGGGGTGCTGATCCCTACCGGGCGGTCCTGCGAGGACTCCTGGCTGGTGGCAGCGTCGCTGATTCCGGTGACCCAGCGCCTGAAGTTTCTCGTGGCCCTGCGCCCAGGCATCATTTCGCCGACCGTGGCCGCACGCCAGGCCGCTACCCTCGATCGGCTTTCCAACGGCCGTGCGCTGTTCAACCTGGTGACCGGCGGCGACCCTGATGAACTGGCCGGCGATGGCCTGCACCTGAACCACCAGGAGCGCTACGAAGCCTCGGTCGAGTTCACCCGCATCTGGCGCAAGGTGCTGGAAGGCGAAACCGTCGACTACGACGGCAAGCACATCCAGGTGAAGGGCGCCAAACTGCTCTATCCGCCGATTCAGCAGCCGCGCCCGCCACTGTACTTCGGCGGCTCTTCGGAGGCTGCCCAGGACCTCGCCGCCGAGCAGGTCGAGCTGTACCTGACCTGGGGCGAGCCGCCAAGCGCCGTTGCCGAGAAAATCGCCCAGGTGCGTGAGAAGGCCGCTGCGCAGGGCCGCGAAGTCCGCTTCGGCATTCGCCTGCATGTGATCGTGCGTGAAACCAACGAAGAAGCCTGGGCTGCCGCAGACAAGCTGATCTCGCACCTGGACGACGATACCATCGCCCGTGCCCAGGCCTCGCTGGCCCGTTTCGACTCGGTCGGCCAGCAGCGCATGGCGGCCTTGCACAAGGGCAACCGCGACAATCTCGAGGTCAGCCCCAACCTCTGGGCCGGTGTCGGCCTGGTGCGTGGCGGTGCCGGTACAGCGCTGGTCGGTGATGGCCCGACCGTGGCGGCACGGGTCAAGGAGTACGCCGAGCTGGGTATCGATACCTTCATCTTCTCCGGCTACCCCCACCTGGAAGAGTCGTATCGGGTTGCCGAACTGCTGTTCCCGCACCTCGATGTGCAACGCCCGGAACAGGCCAAGGCGGGCGGTTACGTGAGCCCGTTCGGTGAAATGGTCGCCAACGACATCCTGCCCAAGTCCGTCGCGCAGAGCTGAGGGCCGGGCCATGAGTCGCAAAACTTCCACCACCCTGAGCCAGCGCCTGGCCCCGTGGGCACTGCCGGTGCTGCTGCTGGCAGCCTGGCAGCTGGCGGTCAGCGCCGGCTGGCTGTCGACCCGTATCCTGCCTGCGCCGAGCGCGGTGGTCAGTGCGGGTGTCGAGCTGGTGCGCAGCGGTGAAATCTGGACCCACCTGGCGATCAGCGGCTGGCGGGCCGGGCTGGGCTTCTTGATTGGCGGCAGCATCGGGCTGGTGCTGGGCTTCATCACCGGCCTGTCGAACTGGGGCGAACGCCTGCTCGACAGCTCGGTGCAGATGATCCGCAACGTGCCGCACCTGGCGCTGATCCCCTTGGTGATCCTGTGGTTCGGTATCGATGAGTCGGCGAAGATCTTCCTGGTCGCGCTGGGCACGCTGTTCCCGATCTACCTGAACACCTACCACGGCATCCGCAATGTCGACCCGGCACTGGTGGAAATGGCCCGCAGCTATGGCTTGTCCGGCTTCGGCCTGTTCCGCCAGGTGATCCTGCCCGGTGCGCTGCCCTCGATCCTGGTCGGTGTGCGCTTCGCCCTGGGCTTCATGTGGCTGACGCTGATCGTCGCCGAGACCATTTCGGCCAGCTCCGGCATCGGTTACCTGGCCATGAATGCCCGTGAATTCCTGCAGACCGACGTGGTGGTGCTGGCCATCGTCCTGTACGCCGTGCTCGGCAAGCTCGCCGACCTTGCTGCCCGCGGCCTGGAGCGGGTGTGGCTGCGCTGGCACCCGGCTTACCAGGTGGCGAAGAAGGAGGGCGCATGACCGTGCTCAAGGAACAGCCGCCACGCCTGCTGCGTGGTATCCCGCTGGCCGCCAACGGCCTGCGCAAGGCCTTCGGCCAGCGGGAAGTATTGAAAGGTATCGACCTGCATATCCCGGCCGGGCAGTTCGTGGCCATCGTCGGTCGCAGCGGTTGCGGCAAGAGCACCTTGCTGCGCTTGTTGGCCGGTCTCGACCAGCCGACTTCCGGACAGTTGCTGGCCGGAGCCGCCCAGCTGAGCGAAGCCCGCGAGGAAACCCGGCTGATGTTCCAGGAGGCGCGCCTGCTGCCTTGGAAAAAGGTGATCGACAACGTCGGCCTGGGGCTCAGCGGCAACTGGCGCCAGCGCGCTCTGGATGCGCTGGAGGCGGTCGGCCTGGCTGATCGTGCCAACGAATGGCCGGCGGCGTTGTCCGGTGGCCAGAAGCAGCGTGTGGCCCTGGCCCGGGCCTTGATCCACCAACCGCGCCTGCTGCTGCTGGATGAGCCGCTGGGCGCGCTGGATGCCCTGACCCGCATCGAGATGCAGCAACTGATCGAACGCCTGTGGCGTCAGCACGGCTTTACCGTGCTGCTGGTGACCCACGACGTCAATGAGGCGGTGGCTGTCGCGGATCGGGTAATCCTGATCGAAGACGGCGAAGTCGGCCTCGACCTTACCGTTGACCTGGCCAGGCCAAGGGCGCGTGGTTCGCACCGCCTGGCCGCGCTGGAAAGCGAAGTGCTCAACCGTGTTCTGTCGGCTCCGGGTACTCCGCCCGAGCCGGACCCTGTAGCCCCTTTGCCCACGCAACTGCGTTGGGCGCACTGAAGCCAAAGAGAAGGAATCAAGCCATGACCATCAAAGCGATCAACGTCCGTAACCAGTTCAAAGGCACCGTGAAAGAAATCCTCGAAGGCCCGGTACTGTCTGAAATCGACGTGCAGACTGCCTCGGGAATCGTCACTTCGGTGATTACAACCCGCTCGGTGAAAGAGCTGGAACTGCAAGTGGGCAGCGAAGTGATCGCCTTCGTGAAATCGACTGAAGTGTCCATTGCCAAACTGTGATGTTGGCATTTGGGACTGCTTTGCAGTCCTTTCGCGACACAAGGCCGCTCCTACAGAAATCACTCGATCCCTGTAGGAGCGGCCTTGTGTCGCGAAAGGGCCGCACAGCGGCCCCAATAATGTCAGCCCTGACGCTTGGCCAGGAAAGGTGGCAGGTAAAGGCCCAGATACGCCTCGAACACCCGCTTGCCTTCTTCGGCCATGCGCGGCGTGATCGCCTCATGCAACTGCACTGACCGCGCATACACCCGGTCACTCAATTCCATCGCCAAGGCAAACACATCCACATCCGTCGGCACCCTCGGCAAGTGGAAGTGCTGGTCGAACAGTTTGTGCATCAGGTCGCCCAGCTCCATGTCGTGCTGCCGGTCGGCCTGCACCACTTCACTGAGCCCATGCTGGGCCAGAATCAACTGCCGTGCCGCCGCATCTTCGTTGTAGATGTCGAGCATGCGCTGCTCGATCAGCCGTGAAAGCTCATGCCAGGTGGTGAACGCGCCGCTGTCGATTGGTGCGCGCAAGGCCTCGCGAAACGCCCGATGCACATCAGCGGTCAGCGCCTCCAGCAAGGCCGGGACGCTGGCGAAGAAGTGGTACACCGACGACGGCGGAATCTGCGCCCGCTCGGCCACGCTGTAGATCGAAAGCGCCGCCACCCCTTGTTCGGCCAACAGCTCACGTGCACAGGCCAGGATCGCTTCGATCCTGGCCTGGCTGCTGGCGCGTGGCTTGCGTGGGGTGGCGGTGCGGTTCATCAGTTGCTGATTGCCAGGATGCTGGCCTGGTAGGCGCCGACGAACAGGTCGAAGTCACCGACTTCTTCCTGCTCCAGCTCGGACTGCTTGGCGAGCGACTCGCGGGCCAAGGTCTCGAAGGCCTGTTGCTGCTCGACCGACAGCGGTTGCTCGCGGAAGGTCTCGGCATGCAGGCGGCTCTGGCGCAGGGAGAACTGGACGAAGGATTCGTCGTGCTCGGTCATGCGCGCCAGCACCTGGGCCGACGGGGTCAGCGAGGCGTCATCGACCTTGGCCTGCTGGGCAGCCAGGGCCCTGGCGTGTTCGTCGCCACCCTGGGCGCTGTCGAGCAACGCCGCCAGCTGGCCGATGCGGCTGATCAGCTCGGTAGCCCATTCGCGCAGCGCGACTGGCTGGCCGTTGCGCTGCAGTTTCAGCTCCGGGCGACGGCCTTCCTTGACCACGGTAAGGAAGTTGCTGGTGCACTGGCCGCACTCGCCGTTGTCCAGCTGCGGGCTTTCTTCAAGGGCGCAGAACAACAGGAAGGCGTCGAGGAAGCGCGCTTCGGTCAGGTCGATGCCCACCGGCAGGAACGGGTTGATGTCCAGGCAGCGCACTTCGACGTACTGCACGCCGCGCGAGGTCAGCGCCTGGATCGGCCGCTCGCCGGTGTAGGTGACGCGTTTCGGGCGGATGTTCGAGTAGTACTCGTTCTCGATCTGCAGGATGTTGGTGTTCAACTGCACCCATTCGCCATTCACATGCGTACCGACCTCGACATAAGGCGGGTAGGGCGTGCCCACCGCCTTGCGCAGGCTGTCGGTATAGCTGGCGAGGTTGTTGTAGCAGGGCGTGAGGCCGGCCTGGGCGTTGCTCTGGTAGCCCAGGTCACTCATGCGCAGGCTGGTGGCATAAGGCAGGTACAGGGTTTCGGCGTCGAGTTCTTCGAGCTGGTGCGGGCGGCCGCGCAGGAAGCCCTTGTCCAGTGCTGGCGAGGCGCCGAACAGGTACATCAGCAGCCAACTGTAGCGGCGGAAGTTGCGGATCAGCGCAATGTACGCCGAGGACTGGTAGTCGCGATCGCTTTCCTCGCCACCTTCGGCATCGCGCAGCAGCGGCCACAGCGCTTCCGGCAGAGAGAAATTGTAATGAATGCCGGCGATGCACTGCATGGTGCGGCCGTAGCGCAAGGCCAGGCCCTTGCGGTAGACGTGCTTGAGCTTGCCGATGTTCGAAGTGCCGTACTCGGCGATCGGGATATCTTCCTCGGCCGGCAACGTGCAAGGCATCGACGGACTCCACAAATACTCGTCGCGAAGCTTGCTGTAGACGAAGCGGTGGGTCTGTTCGAGGCTTTCGAGCACCTCGGCCGGGTCGGCCAGCGCCGGCGTGATGAACTCCAGCAGCGACTCGGAATAGTCTGTGGTGATCTGCTCGTTGGTCAGCGCCGAGCCCAGTGCCTCGGGGTGCGGGGTCTGGGCCAGGCGACCTTCGTCGGTCACGCGCAGGCATTCGCGCTCAATACCGTGCAGGCACTGCTTGAGCAGGGGGAGATTGGCGCCGAGCAAGCTCAGGCGGCGGTTGAGGAGGTCGCTCAAGATGTATTCCTTCACGCGTCAGTCGCCCCAATATGGGGGTAGAGCTGACGGTCTACAAGGGTAGGAAGAAAGGAACTGGCGTTGTCGCCTGGTTTACGCGGTTCCGGCAGTGCCAGCGCACTGCCGAAAAATACCGCAGATACCCCTTGGTGAGCTAGAGAACCGCGAAGGTTCCTTGCGCTTTCGCCACCAGTTTGTCGCCTTGAACTACGTCGGCGTCGACCACCAGGGTACGGCGCCCGGCGTGCAGCACACGGGCGGTGCACAGCACTTCACCATCGCTGACCGCGCGCAGGTAGTTGATCTTGCATTCGATGGTCACACTCTGCTGGTCGAAACCGTGGCTGGCCGAGCAGGCCAGGCCCATGGCGATGTCAACCAGGCTGAAGATCGCCCCGCCGTGCAGCTTCTGGCCACGGTTGCGCAGGTGCGGCTCGAGCGCCAGGGCCACCTCGGCAACGCCTGTCTCCAGACGTTGCACGCGGCAGCCAAGGAGCTGGCTGTAAGCGCTTTGGACCACTTCCTTGGGGATGTCCATCACTTCTTCTTCAGTTGCTTGGCGTTGGCGAACAGGGCGGCCATGGCGTTGTTGGCCGGGGCTGCGGTGGCGGTTTCACGCTGGCGTGGCGCCTGCTGCTGGCGGTTGCCGCCATTGCCCCGGTTGCCGCCACGGTTGCCGTCGACTTTCTCGCCCGGGGTGTCGCTCATGCGCATGGACAGGCCGACGCGCTTGCGCGGGATGTCGACCTCCATGACCTTGACCTTGACCACGTCACCGGCCTTGACCGCTTCACGCGGGTCCTTGACGAACTTCTCCGACAGCGCCGAGATATGCACCAGGCCGTCCTGGTGCACGCCGATGTCGACGAAGGCACCGAAGTTGGTGACGTTGGTCACCACGCCTTCGAGGATCATGCCCGGCTCCAGGTCCTTGAGCTCCTCGACACCGTCCTGGAAGGTGGCGGTCTTGAACTCTGGGCGTGGGTCGCGGCCGGGTTTGTCCAGTTCCTGGAGGATGTCGGTGACGGTCGGCAGGCCGAAGGTCTCGTCGGTGAATTGCTTTGGGTCCAGGCGCTTGAGGAAGGCGCTGTCGCCAATCAGCGAGCGGATGTCACGGTCGGTGCCGGCGGCGATGCGCTGCACCAGCGGGTAGGCCTCAGGGTGCACGGCGGAGGCGTCGAGCGGGTTGTCGCCGTTCATCACGCGCAGGAAGCCTGCGGCCTGTTCGAAGGTCTTCTCGCCCAGGCGGCTGACCTTTTTCAGTGCCGCTCGGGTGGCGAACGGGCCGTTGGCGTCGCGGTGGGCGACGATATTCTGGGCCAGGGTCGCGTTCAGGCCCGAAATCCGGGTAAGCAGCGCGACCGAAGCGGTGTTGACGTCGACGCCCACGGCGTTCACGCAGTCCTCGACCACAGCGTCCAGGCCGCGGGCCAGTTTGATTTGCGAGACGTCGTGCTGGTACTGGCCGACACCGATGGATTTCGGGTCGATCTTTACCAATTCGGCCAGCGGGTCCTGCAGGCGGCGGGCGATCGACACGGCGCCACGGATCGACACGTCCAGGTCCGGGAATTCGCGGGCGGCCAGTTCAGACGCCGAATACACCGAAGCACCCGCTTCAGAGACCATGACCTTGGTGATTTTCAGGGCTGGGTACTTCTTGACCAGTTCGGCCACCAGCTTGTCGCTCTCGCGGCTGGCGGTGCCGTTGCCGATGGCGATCAGCTCCACCGAGTGCTTGGCGCACAAGGCGGCCATGATGGCAATGGTGCGGTCCCAGTCGTTCTTCGGTGCATGCGGGTAGACCGTGGTGTGGTCGAGCAATTTGCCTGTGGCATCGACCACCGCGATCTTGCAGCCGGTGCGCAGGCCCGGGTCGAAGCCCAGGGTGGCGCGCGGGCCGGCCGGGGCGGCCAGCAGCAGGTCGTGCAGGTTGTGGGCGAAGACGTTGATCGCCTCGCTCTCGGCATTGTCGCGCAGCTCGCCGAACAGGTCGGTTTCCAGGTGAGTGTAGAGCTTGACCTTCCAGGTCCAGCGGACCACTTCGGCCAACCATTTGTCGGCCGGGCGGTTGCGGTTTTCGATGCCGACGTGGTTGCCGATCATCAGTTCGCACGGGTGCAAGGTCCCGGGCAATTCTTCGCCGACCTTGAGCGAGGCGCTCAGCACGCCTTCGTTGCGCCCGCGGAAAATCGCCAGGGCGCGGTGCGAAGGGGCGGTGCGCAGCAGCTCGTCATGGGCGAAGTAGTCGCGGAACTTCGCGCCCTCTTCTTCCTTGCCCGCCACCACGCGGGCGCTGAGCACCGCTTCCTGCTTGAGGAAATTGCGCAGCTTGTCGAGCAGGGCAGCGTCTTCGGCGAAACGCTCCATGAGGATGTACTTGGCGCCTTCCAGCGCGGCCTTGGCATCGGCCACGCCTTTTTCGGCGTCGACGAAGCGCGCGGCTTCGCTTTCCGGCGCCAGGCCGGGGTCGTTGAACAGGCCGTCGGCCAGCTCGCCGAGGCCGGCTTCCAGGGCGATCTGGCCCTTGGTGCGGCGCTTCTGCTTGTACGGCAGGTAGAGGTCTTCAAGACGCGTCTTGGTGTCGGCCAGCTTGATCTCGCGGGCCAGTTCCGGAGTCAGCTTGCCCTGTTCCTCGATGCTGGACAGGATGCTGGCACGGCGCTCGTCGAGCTCGCGCAGATAGCGCAGGCGCTCTTCCAGATGGCGCAGCTGGGTGTCGTCGAGGCTACCGGTCACTTCCTTGCGGTAACGGGCGATGAAAGGCACGGTCGAGCCTTCGTCCAACAGGCCCACGGCCGCCTCGACCTGCTGGGGGCGTACGCCCAGTTCCTCGGCGATACGGCTGTTGATGCTGTCCATGTAAACCACCTGACATTTGTGAATACGGGGGTCGCCGGTGGGCCTTGGGCCCGGTGGCGCTGGATGAAAGCCGCGCATTATACCCATCGCAAACGGCTTGCGGTGATGGCGCCCGGCCAGCCGGAACTGGCGCCCGGGGAAAAATCTGCTAACAATGCTCACGCAACGTGCAGCAGTGGCTACGCCATAATGCGCGGCGATATCAGAGGAGTTATTCATGACCGGCACCGCAAACACCGCTGAAGGTGACAAGATTCTCATCGTCGACGACGACCCGGGGCTCAGCAGCCTGCTGGAACGTTTCTTCACCAGCAAGGGCTACCGCGCCCGTGCGGTGCCCAACACCGAACAGATGGACCGCCTGTTGGCGCGCGAGGTGTTCAACCTGGTGGTGCTCGACCTGATGCTGCCAGGCGAAGACGGCCTGTCCGCCTGCAAGCGCCTGCGCCAGTCGAACAACCAGATTCCGATCATCATGCTCACCGCCAAAGGTGACGAGCTCAGCCGCATCAAGGGCCTTGAACTCGGTGCAGACGACTACCTGGGAAAGCCGTTCAACCCGGACGAGCTGATGGCACGGGTCAAGGCCGTGTTGCGCCGCCAGGCGCCGAGCGTGCCGGGCGCCCCGGGCACCGAGGACGAGTCGGTCACCTTCGGCGACTACGAGCTGTCGCTGGCTACCCGCGAGCTCAAGCGTGGCGACGAAGTGCACATGCTCACCACCGGCGAATTCGCCGTGCTCAAGGCGCTGGTGATGCATGCGCGCGAGCCGCTGACCCGTGACAAGCTGATGAACCTGGCCCGTGGCCGCGAGTGGGATGCCCTCGAGCGCTCCATCGACGTGCAGATCTCGCGCCTGCGCCGCATGATCGAGCCGGATCCGTCCAAACCGCGCTACATCCAGACGGTCTGGGGCGTCGGCTATGTGTTCGTGCCAGACGGAAACGCTGGCAAATGATGCTTCGCCGTCGATGAAAACGCCGCTCTGGTTCCCGCAAAGCTTCTTTGCCCGCACCCTGTGGCTGGTGTTGATCGTTGTCCTGTTCTCCAAGGCACTGACGCTGGTCTATCTGCTGATGAACGAGGACGTACTGGTCGATCGGCAGTACAGCCATGGCGTTGCGCTGACCCTTCGCGCCTATTGGGCGGCTGATGAAGAAAACCGCGACAAGATCGCCGAAGCCGCCGGGCTGATCCGGGTTACCGGTTCCGGTGTGCCGGAGGGTGAACAGCACTGGCCTTACAGCGAGATCTACCAGCGGCAGATGCAGGCCGAGCTGGGCGAAGATACCGAAGTGCGCCTGCGCATCCATGCGCCGCCCGCCTTGTGGGTGAACGCACCGAGCCTGGGCCCGGGCTGGCTGAAGGTGCCCTTGTACCCGCATCCACTGCGTGGGCAGAAGATCTGGAACGTGCTGGGCTGGTTCCTGGCCATTGGCCTGTTGTCCACTGCCTCGGCGTGGATCTTCGTGCGCCAGCTCAACCAGCCGTTGAAACGCCTGGTGTTCGCCGCCCGGCAGCTAGGTCAGGGGCGCAGCGTGCGCCTGCCGATCAGCGACACGCCCAGCGAGATGACCGAGGTCTACCGGGCCTTCAACCAAATGGCTGAAGATGTCGAGCAGGCGGGTCGTGAGCGGGAACTCATGCTGGCGGGGGTTTCACATGACTTGCGGACCCCGCTCACGCGCCTGCGCCTGTCGTTGTCGTTGTTGAACAGTGACAACGAGCTGAGTGACGACATGGTCCGCGATATCGAGGACATGGACGCGATTCTGGATCAGTTCCTCGCGTTCATCCGCGATGGTCGGGACGAGCCGGTGGAGGAGGTCGACCTGGCCGACCTGGTGCGCGAGGTGGTGGCGCCCTATAACCAGCCTGAGGAGCGCGTGCGCCTGTGTCTGGAGCCTATTCCCCCATTCCCGCTGCGTCGGGTTTCGCTCAAGCGCATGCTTGGCAACCTGATCGGCAATGCCCTGCATCACGCTGGCAAGGGCGTCGAGGTGGCGGCCTATGTGTCGGGGGACGAGAGCGCACCGTATGTGGTGCTCAGCGTGCTGGACCGGGGTACCGGGATCGACGAATCCGAGCTGGAAACCATCTTCAACCCGTTCATTCGTGGGGACCGTGCCCGCGGCGGCAAGGGGACCGGGCTGGGCTTGGCCATCGTCAAGCGGATCGCTGCGCAGCATGGCGGGAATGTCGAGTTGCGCAACCGCTCCGGTGGCGGTATCGAGGCACGGGTGCGACTGCCTCTAGGCTTGCTGCTGCCGCGTAACGCGGTGTGAGCTTGACTGGCCTCTTCGCGGCTAAAGCCGCTCCCACCGGTCCGGCACAGGCCCGAAGGCTGCGGTGATTCTGTGGGAGCGGCTTTAGCCACGAAGGGGCCGGTGCAGGCCTGAGTCAGCCTTTACCTTTGGTCCGGGTCTGGTTCGGCCCGCCATTCTTCTCCAGGTGCTCGATGATCATCGCGGCCACATTCTTGCCGGTGGTCACTTCGATCCCTTCCAGCCCAGGCGACGAGTTCACTTCCATCACCAGTGGCCCATGGTTCGAGCGCAGGATATCCACACCCGCCACGCTCAGCCCCATCACCTTGGCGGCACGAATGGCGGTCATACGCTCTTCAGGGGTGATCTTGATCAGGCTGGCCACCCCGCCGCGGTGCAGGTTGGAGCGGAACTCCCCCGGCTTGGCCTGGCGCTTCATCGAGGCGATCACCTTGTCGCCCACCACGAAGCAGCGGATATCCGCACCACCAGCCTCCTTGATGTACTCCTGAACCATGATGTTCTGCTTCAGCCCCATGAATGCCTCAATCACCGACTCGGCTGCCTTGGTGGTCTCGCACAGCACTACGCCGATGCCTTGGGTGCCTTCCAGCACCTTGATCACCAGCGGTGCGCCATTGACCATCTGGATCAGGTCGGGGATGTCATCCGGCGAGTGGGCGAAACCGGTGATCGGCAGGCCGATACCCCGGCGCGACAGCAGCTGCAGCGAGCGCAGCTTGTCACGCGAGCGGGCGATGGCCACCGATTCGTTGAGCGGGTATACGCCCATCATCTCGAACTGGCGCAGCACCGCGCAGCCGTAGAAGGTCACTGAGGCGCCGATGCGCGGGATCACTGCATCGAAGCCTTCCAGCGGTTTGCCGCGGTAGTGGATCTGCGGCTTGTGGCTGGCGATGTTCATGTAGGCCCTCAGGGTGTCGATCACCACCATTTCATGGCCCCGCTGGGTACCGGCTTCGACCAGACGGCGGGTGGAATACAGACGCGGATTGCGCGACAGCACAGCGATCTTCATGCAGCACCTGTGACAGGGGAGAGGGTGGCCGGATAGGCCGGTTTGTCTTGTACATACTTCAAGCCGGGGTTGACCACCAGCTGGCCATGTATCAGCGCCTTGGAGCCCAGCAGCAGGCGATAGCGCATGTTCTTGCGGCAGGCCAGGGTGAATTCGACTTCCCAGACCGCATCGCCCAGTGCCAGCGTGGTGCGGATCACGTAACGGGTCTGTGCCTGGCCGTTGGAGCTCTTGATGGTCTTCATGGTTACCAGCGGAGCCTCACAGCGGCGGTGGCGCAGTTGCACCACCGAACCAAGGTGGGCGGTGAAGCGTACCCAGCGCTGGCCGTCACGCTCGAACGGTTCGACCTCGGTGGCATGCAGGCTGGAGGTGCTGGCACCGGTGTCGATCTTGGCGCGCAGGCCTGCCACGCCAAGGTCGGGCAGGGCCACCCACTCGCGCAGGCCGATGACTGTCAGATGGTCAAATTTCTTCACGAAGCACACCCTGCGGATAAGGTGGTGAACTGTAAGCACGGCGGGGACTTTTTGCATCCGTCAGTTACGGTAGTACAGTTCGATGAAAGACAGAATTCGAGGAAATGAGATGGCACAAAAAGCCGAGGATGACGACAAGGTCCGCCTGGACAAGTGGCTGTGGGCGGCGCGCTTCTACAAGACCCGTGCACTGGCCAAGGCGGCCATCGAAAGCGGCAAGGTGCACTGCCGGGGTGAGCGCTGCAAACCGGGCAAGGAGCCGCGGGTAGGCGATGAGTTCGTACTGCGTACCGGGTTCGACGAGCGCACGGTCGTGGTCAAGGCGTTGTCGGTGGTGCGGCGTGGGGCGCCAGAAGCGCAGACGTTGTATGAAGAGACCGAGGACAGCGTGCGCCGCCGCGAGCAGGCGGCCGAAATGCGCAAGGCGGGGGCGATGGGCGTTACTTCGGATGGCCGCCCGAACAAGAAGCAGCGGCGGCAGATTCACCAGTTACACGGGAGCTTTGAATAGCTGGGGCTGCAAGGCAGCCCCAGTGGCCTAGCGGATTACTGCCAATCGCCCGACCAACGGTAACTTTCTGGCAAGGGCAAACAGCGGAGCGGTCCAGCGCAGCAGCAAGGCACTGCCCTTGGCTGCCAACGGCGTATGGCAGCTCCAGCCCAGCGCCAGCACTGCCATCAGCAGGCCACCGATGTAGTCGTCCTGTCCCCAATGTGCTCCGGCCACCAGCCGCGGCATCATGAACAGGAACGCCAGGCCCCAGACCACCAGATGCTGCACGAGCCGGCGGCTGAACAGGCTCATGAACAAGGCCCAGATCAACAGCACCGAGGCATGATCGCCTGGGAAGCTGTTGCTCGAACGGTCTTTCAGCTCCCAGGCTTTTTCCAGGTTCGGGTAGTAGCTGCTGAGGTGTACCACGTTGTCGAACACCATCGATGGGCTGTCGTGTTGCCAACCCATTGCATCCACCCACTTGGAAAACAGCGCGCGAATCACCACTAATAGGAGCAGCGTGACCATAAAGCCAAAGAAGGCTTCGCGAACCTGGCTGGCCTTGAACACCCAGTTGCCGCGGATCAGCACGGCCAGAAGGATCAGGCCGACGACGATGTCGAAGGGGCGCAGGCTGCCGACGGTCCAGATGTAGCGCCAGGCCGTGTGGTCGGCCAGTGGTGCGTTCAGGCTGTGGAACAGCCACTCGTCGAAAGTCAGGCACAGGATCTGGCCAATAGGCCATAACCAGAAACACAGTAGAGCGATGGGAAGCAGCGTACAGGCTGCCAATGGCCCCCAGGACCACCTTGCTTGGAACAGTGGTCGATTGTCCATAAAATACCTCTATTGCCAACGGGAATCAGAGCGCCTTGTGAGCGTTCTACCACGGGATTGCGCAGTAGTTCGAAATCCCGTGTAACCATTTTGTCATCATTTTTCAGATAGCCAAAACCTATGAGCGATTTGCCTGATACCGATTTCACCCAACGTTTCATCTTCGACGAGCGCGATGTGCGCGGCGAGTGGGTGTCTCTCGATGACAGCTACGCCGCGGTGCTGGCGCGTCATGATTACCCACAGCCGGTGCAGGCACTGCTTGGCGAACTGATGGCCGCCACCGCCTTGCTGGTGGGCGCGCTGAAGTTCGACGGCCTGCTGATTCTGCAGGCGCGCTCCGAAGGGCCGATCCCGCTGCTGATGGTCGAATGCTCGGGCGAGCGCGACATCCGTGGCATGGCCCGCTACGAAGCGGAGCAGATCCCGGCCGACGCTACCCTTGAGCAGTTGATGCCCGGTGGCCACCTGACCCTGACCATCGACCCGATCAAAGGCCAGCGCTACCAGGGCACCGTCGACCTGGACGGTGCCAACCTGTCGGAATGCTTCACCAACTACTTCGTGCAGTCGCAGCAGCTCAACACCCGCTTCTGGCTCAATGCCGAAGGCGGCAAGGCCCGTGGCCTGCTGCTGCAGCAGCTGCCACGCGATCGCCAGCCGGACGATGAGGAACGTGAAGACAGCTGGCAGCATGTAATTGCCCTGGCCAAGACGCTCAAGCCCGAGGAATGGTCGGAAGACAACGAAACCCTGCTGCACCGTCTTTACCACGAGGACGCGGTACGCCTGTTCGACATCCAGCCGCTGCGCTTCAAGTGCAGTTGCTCGCGCGAACGTTCCGGCAATGCGCTGGTCAGTTTGGGCGAACAGGATGCCAAGGCGCTGGTCGAGGAGTGCGGCGGAACGGTAGAGATCGATTGCCAGTTCTGTAACGAGCGCTATTTCTTCGATGCCAGCGATGTTGCGCAACTGTTTGCCGGTGGCGGCACGGAAGCGGCGTCAGAAACTCGCCACTGAAACGTTTAATTTCAGGGAAATCTCCTGTCGAATTGCGCAAAAGAGCGGTTCTGACAGGAGGGGCCTACTTTTTTTGGGCGTTTCTGGCATAATCCGGCCACTTTTTTCGCTGTAGTAGTTTTTTCGAGACAACTACAAAACGTTTGGAGCACTCGGCCTCGGGCCGGATGGGGTATCTTATGACGCAAGCCAACAACACCGTGTACACCGACCTGAGCGTCGATGAGCTGGTTAAAGAAGCGCTGTCCCGCGGTGAAGGCGTGCTGGCCGATACTGGCGCACTGGTAGTCGAAACTGGCCACCGTACTGGTCGCTCGCCGGCTGACCGTTTCATCGTCGAAGAACCTTCCACCCAGGCCGCCATCGCCTGGGGCCCGATCAACCGCAAGTTCCCGGCCGACAAGTTCGATGCCCTGTGGGACCGCGTCGAGGCGTTCAACAACGCCCAGGATCACTTCGTTTCCTACGTCCACGTAGGCGCTGCTGCCGAGCACTACCTGCCGGTGAAAATGACCACCCAGACTGCCTGGCAGAACCTGTTCGGTCGTTGCCTGTTCATCAACCCGGAGCAGTTCAACCCGGCTGGTCGCGACCAGTGGCAGATCCTCAACGTCGCCAACTTCGTTTGCGAACCTGAGCGTGACGGTACCAACTCCGACGGTTGCGTGATCATCAACTTCGCCCAGAAGAAAGTGCTGATCGCTGGCATGCGCTACGCCGGCGAAATGAAGAAAGCCATGTTCTCGGTGCAGAACTTCCTGCTGCCGGCCGCTGACGTGCTGCCGATGCACTGCGCTGCCAACATTGGCGAGGAAGGTGATGTCACCCTGTTCTTCGGCCTGTCCGGCACTGGCAAGACCACCCTGTCGGCCGACGAAAGCCGTTACCTGATCGGTGACGACGAGCACGGTTGGGGCGAAGGCGTTGTCTTCAACATGGAAGGTGGCTGCTACGCCAAGTGCATCGACCTGTCCGAGAAGAACGAGCCAGTCATCTGGAAAGCCATCAAGCATGGCGCCGTGCTGGAAAACGTCGTTCTCGACGCCAACAAGCACGCCGATTACGCTGACGTCAGCCTGACCCAGAACAGCCGCGCTGCCTACCCGCTGGAGCACGTCGCCAAGCGCGCCGAAGCCAACCTGGGTGGCGAGCCGAACGCAGTCATCTTCCTGACCTGCGACCTGACCGGTGTTCTGCCTCCGGTTTCGATCCTGAACAACGAGCAGGCGGCCTACCACTTCCTGTCCGGCTACACCGCGCTGGTCGGTTCGACCGAAATGGGTTCGGGCGGCGGCATCAAGTCGACCTTCTCCACCTGCTTCGGCGCGCCGTTCTTCCCGCGCCCGGCGGGTGAATACGCCGAGCTGCTGATCAAGCGTATCAACGCTTTCGGCTCCAAGGTCTACCTGGTCAACACCGGCTGGACCGGTGGTGGCTACGGCGTTGGCAAGCGCTTCAGCATCCCGACCACCCGTGGCGTGATCGCCGCTATCCAGAGCGGTGCTCTGGTCGGCGCCGAAACCGAGCACCTGGACATCATCAACCTGGACGTGCCAAAGGCCGTGCCGGGTGTGGAAACCGAGCTGCTCAACCCACGCAACACCTGGGCTGACAAAGCTGCCTACGACGAGGCCGCCAAAGGCCTGGCCAAACTGTTCATCGAGAACTTCAAGAAATTCGAAGTTTCCGATGCAATCAAGGCAGCTGGTCCAAAGCTGTAAGCTGAACCCCAGTCGTAACAAGAAAGCCGCCCTCCGGGGCGGCTTTTTTGTTTTTTGTAGGAGCGGCCTTGTGTCGCGAAAGGGCCGCAAAGCGGCCCCCTTGGCTAGCAGCGGCGCTGCTGAAACTGCTGAAACTGCTGGGGCTGCTTCGCAGCCCTTTCGCGACACAAGGCCGCTCCTAGCTGGGATCGCGGGCACCCAAGGTCTGGAATTTCTGTTTCACTGTCAGCATCCACAGCCAAGATACGAGCCAGCCAGATGACCGAATCCCCCAACCGCACGGCCTTCTCCCACTTCCACCCAGTCCTCACCCGCCCCCAGGACAACGATGTCAACGGCCACATCGCTGGCGCCACTGTGCATGGCTTCTTCGAAACCTCCATCCAGGCCTTCCTTGTCGAACAGGCCGACCTGGACTTGCGCGATGGCGAGTTGGCGGCCTTCGTGGTGAGTTCAGCGGCAGACTTCTTCGCCTTGCCGGGCTTCCCGGATGTGCTGGAGGTGGGGCTGGGGGTGACGCGGCTGGTGGGCAGTACCGTGGAGTACCGCCTGGCGCTCTATCGCCCTGGGGAGACCGATGCGTGCGCGGCGGGGACGGTGGTGCAGGTATTTATCGAGCGTGCCAGCGGCCGTCCGGTGCCGCTGCCCGAGCCGCTGCAGGTGATACTGGCCGGCCTGCAACTCGGCTCGCAGGCATGAAAAAGCCCTGCCGGTGAGGGCAGGGCTCTTTTTACCCGCAGGCTGAGCCTCAGGTATCAGTCGCGCCAGTGGCGCTTGTGCTTGCGGTGGCCGTAGTGGTGGCCACGGTCGTAATGACGACGGTCGTCGTAGTCACGACGGTAGCGACGCTCGTCATGGCGCTCGTCTTCATCGGCCTTGTTGCCCATGTAGTTACCCAGCGCACCACCAGCACCGCCGCCCGCGGCCGCACCGATGTAACTACCGGTGGTGCCGCCCATCGAGCGACCTACCACGTTACCGCCTGCAGCGCCCAGGGCGCCGCCGATGGCGGCCTCGCCACGCTGGCGCTTGTCGGCACCAAGGGCACCGCCGGCCGCACCGCCCAGGCCGGCACCAATTGCACCGCCCGTGCTACCACCGATGGAGTTGCCCACTACGGAGCCGAGTACCCCACCCAATGCGCCGCCAATGCCAGCCTCGGTATTGCCGCCTGCCATGGCAACGCCGCTGAGCAAGCTGAAAGACAACAACAGAATCGAGGAGTACTTCTTCATCGAGAAAGCCTCATAGGGATGACGATGGCGAATTTGAGGCTAAGGCGAGCGGCTGGCAACGAAAATCCGACGGAGTTGTACACAATTCTCTAAGTTACTGTATTTGCTGTGAAACTTTATCGTTTTTCGCTTGTCAGAGGTATTTGTGACAAAGCCCTGGACCTCGCGGTTCAGGGCTTTTTTGGTTTTTGCCGAGGCGCTTGCGTTACAGGATACGGCCGTCGTCCCGCGCGTGTTCCAGTTTGATGGCAACGAATTTGGAGGTCGGCGTATGGCTGCCGTCGCCGATGCTCTCCAGCGGAATCAGCGGGTTCACCTCCGGATAGTACGCCGCCGCCTGCCCGGCCGGGATGTCGAAGGCCAGCAATGTGAAGCCGTGCACACGGCGCACATGTTCATCACCCCACAACGAGACAATGTCAACCTTCTGCCCAGGCTGGAAGCCCAGGCGGATGATGTCGGCCTCGTTGGCAAAAAGTACCTCGCGCTGCCCGTGCACGCCCCGGTAGCGGTCGTCCAGGCCGTAGATGGTGGTGTTGTACTGATCGTGGGAACGCATCGATTGCATGATCAGGTCCGGCACCTGGCCGCTGGCACGAACGCGCTCGTCGATCAGGGTGTCGGGCAGCAGGTTGGCCTTGAAGTTGGCGCGGCCAGTGCTGGTCTTCCACTGACGGCTGCCGGCGCTGTTGCCGAGGTAAAAGCCGCCCGGGTGGGCAAGGCGCTGATTGAAACCGGCAAATCCGGCAATGGTGTCGCCAATCAGGTCGCGAATGCGCGCGTAGTCGGCCACCAGCCAGTGCCAGTCCACCGGGTGTTTGCCAAGGGTGGCGGCCGCGATACCGGCGACCACGGCAGGCTCGGAGCGCATCTGGTGTGAAAGCGGCTTGAGCTGGCCATTCGAGGCGTGAACCATGCTGAACGAGTCTTCCACGGTGACAGCCTGAGGCCCGTCGGCCTGCAGGTCGATGTCAGTGCGGCCCAGGCACGGCAGGATCAGTGCTTGCTTGCCGTGGATCAGGTGGCTGCGGTTGAGCTTGGTGCTGATCTGCACGGTGAGTTCGCAGTTGCGCAGTGCCTTGGCGGTACGCTCGGTGTCTGGGGTGGCCTGGGCGAAGTTGCCGCCAAGGCCGATGAACACTTTCGAACGGCCATCGAGCATGGCGTGGATCGCCTCCACGGTGTTGTGGCCGTGATGTCGCGGCACCGGGAAGTTGAAGCGTTTTTCGATGGCATCGAGCAGCGCCACTGGCGGCCGCTCGTTGATACCCATGGTGCGATCGCCTTGCACGTTGCTGTGCCCACGTACCGGGCACAGGCCGGCACCCGGCACGCCGATGTTGCCGCGCAGCATCTGCAGGTTGACGATTTCCTGGATGGTCGGCACCGAGTGGCGGTGCTGGGTGATACCCATCGCCCAGCACATGATCACGCGCTTGCCACGGCAATACATGCGTGCAGCCAGCTCGATGTCGGTCAGCGTCAGGCCGGATTGTGCCTGGATGTGCTCCCAGGAGGTGGCGTCCACCGCTGCCAGGTATTCGTCCACGCCATGGCCGTGTTCGGCGATGAACACATGGTCGAAGATGGCGGGCTCGCCGTTGGCCTGGGCTTCGCGCTCCCACTGCAAGACAAACTTGGCCATGCCGCGCAGCAAGGCCATGTCACCGCCCAGTGCCGGGCGGAAGAAAGCGGTGTTGGTCGGCCGGTCGCTGTTGGTCAGCATCTCCAGCGGGTTCTGCGGGTGCTGGAAGCGCTCCAGCCCACGCTCCTTGAGCGGGTTGACGCAGACCACCTGGGCACCACGTTTCACCGCATCGCGCAGTGGGTCGAGCATGCGTGGGTGGTTGGTGCCCGGGTTCTGGCCCCAGACGAAGATCGCATCGGCGTGCTCGAAATCGTCGTAGGTGACTGTGCCCTTGCCGACCCCGACGCTCTGGCTCAGGGCCACGCCGCTGGCCTCGTGGCACATGTTCGAGCAATCGGGGAAGTTGTTGGTGCCATAGGCCCGCACGAACAGCTGATACAGATAAGCCGCTTCGTTGCTGGCCCGGCCGGAGGTGTAGAACTCGGCCTGGTCGGGCGTGGCCAGCTTGTTCAGTTCCCGGGCGATCAGGGCGTAGGCGGCATCCCAGCTGATCGGCTGGTAGCGATCGGTTTGTGCGTCGTAGACCATTGGCTCGGTCAGGCGGCCCTGGTACTCAAGCCAGTAGTCACTTTGCTGAAGCAATGCGCTGACGCTGTAGCGAGCGAAAAACGCCGCGTCGACACGGCGTTTGGTCGCTTCCCAGTTGACCGCCTTGGCACCGTTCTCGCAGAACTTGACCATGCCGCTCTCGGGCGAGTCGCCCCACGCGCAGCCGGGGCAGTCGAAGCCGCCGTTCTGGTTGGTCTTGAGCAGGGCGCGAATGTTCTTCAGCGCGTTGTCGCTGCCGACCCAGGCCTTGGCTACGCTGCGCAGCGCGCCCCAACCACCGGCGGGGCCGTGGTAGGGCTGGTAACGAGGGGTGGAGGCAGGGGCGTTATCAGGGAGTTGCTGGTACGAGGTCACGACTGTTACGACTCCGCCGCAGGGCTGTAGACCCGCGGTGCACTGTGTTTGGGCAGATGAATAAGGTTGAGGTTGTGCTTGCGCGCCCATTGCAGGGCCAGGCCAGTGGGCGCCGAGAGGCTGACCAGGGTCTGGATGCCGGCGCGCAGCACTTTCTGGATCAGCTCCAGGCTGCAGCGGCTGGTGACGATGGCCAGGCCGCCGGCAGTGCTGATGCCTTGGCGCAGCAGGGCGCCGATCAGCTTGTCGAGGGCGTTGTGCCGGCCAATGTCTTCGCGGCCCATCAGCAGTTCGCCCTGAGCGTTCATGAACAGCGCAGCGTGCACGGCACCGCAGTGCTGGCCCAGCGGCGTGAACCCATCGATCCGCTCGCGCAGGCCTGCCAGCCATTGCGCCGGCGGCAACGGCGCGCCAGGCAGAGCGGTCAGCTCTGGCAGCGCCTGTTCCAGGGCTTCCACCCCGCACAGGCCGCAGCCGCTGGTACCGGCCAGCTGGCGGCGCTGGTTCTTCAGGTTCCAGAACGCACGGCTGGAAATCTCCAGGTCGGCATACATCGCCGAGCCGCTGCCGGAAAGCTTCAGGTCATAGATTTCTGCAGTGCCTTCGACGATGCCGCTGCCAACGCTGAAACCGACCGCAAAGTCTTCCAGGTCGGTGGGACTGACCAGCATGACCGCCTGGTTCAGGCCGTTGTAGGCAATGGCCAGGGCGACTTCTTCGGCCAGTGGCGTGCAGGCGCGTTCGCCGTCGCTGAGCTGGACATAGTCGTAGGTGTTGCTGGCGGCGGGCAGGGCCAGAGGCATGGAGGCTGCGCAGACCGGAGGTTTGCTTTGCATCGGGAAACTGACTGTTGGCGGCTGTTTGATAGCACCAGCCTAGGCCGCTGTGTCGAGCGCGTCTAATCGCTAGGGTCTATGCCTTGATAGACCGCGTCGATTGGTCGCAGTGGGGCGGGCAGGGCAATCCTGGCCTAGACTCCTGGCTCCGAGGTTTACGTCAACAAGGAGCGCGTCATGAGCCTGTTCAGTTTCGTGAAGGAAGCCGGCGAGAAGTTGATCGACCTGCTGACTCCCGGCAATGCCAATGCCGAGCAACAGCTGAAGAAACACGTGGAAAGTGTCGGCCTGGGCAACCCGAACATCTCGGCCACTGTAGAGGGTGACAAGGTCATTCTCAAGGGCGAGGTGGCCAGCCAGGAGGAGAAAGAGAAGATCATTCTTGCTGCCGGCAACATCGCCGGGGTGGCCAGCGTCGATGATCAGATCACCGTGACCGGGCCGGTCGTGGCGGCGGCAAGGTTCGTTACCGTGAAAAAGGGTGACACGCTGTCAGCGATTGCAGTGGTGGCGTATGGCAAGGCCGATTACAACAAGATTTTCGAGGCCAACAAGCCGATGCTCAAGCACCCGGACAAGATCTACCCAGGGCAGGTGCTGCGCATTCCTGACTGATCTGTGTGGCAGTTTCGCGGGCACGCCCGCTCCCACAGGAATGGCGCCAGCTTTTAACATGTGGGCAAGACAGTTGCTCCCACAGGATTTCCACTGGTCCTGTGGGGGCGGGCGTGCCCGCGAAGAGGCCCTTACAGGCCAACCAGCAAATCCCGGTAATCTTCGACCGCCGCGAATTCCTCGGTATCGCGCGGCTGCGCCTTGCTGTCCGGCTGGCGCACCGCCAACAGGTGCCCCACGCCAAACCGCCGCGCACTGCGCAGGATGGCCAAGGTGTCATCGATGAACAGGCTGCGCTGCGGATCAAAGCCGATATCCGCCTTCAAGGCGTCCCAGAACTGCGGGTTTTCCTTCGGATAGCCGTAATCGTGCGAACTGATCAGCCGCTCGAAGTACGGCGCCAACTCCACCCGCTCGAGCTTCAGCGACAGTGAATCGCGGTGGGCATTGGTGATCATCACCACGCGTTTGCCGGCCTTGCGGATAGCAGCCAGGAAGGTATCGGCATCGGGCCGCAGGGCGATCAGGTCGGCGATTTCGCGTTTGAGCTCGCGAATCGGCAAATTCAGCTCGCGGCTCCAGAAGTCCAGGCAGTACCAGTTGAGCGTGCCGGCATTGCGTTCGAACAGCGGTTGCAGCTCCATTTCCGCCATGGCCCGGCTGACCCCGTGCAGCTCGGCGTAGCGCTGGGGCAGGTGGTCGAGCCAGAAGCGGTTGTCGTAGTGCAAGTCGAGCAGGGTGCCGTCCATGTCCAGCAGGACGGTATCGATGGCAGACCAGGGAAGAACAGGCATGGGAAACTCTCGATCAGTCGGCAAGCCACGGTATAGTAACGCGTTCATGCCAAGGAGCTGCCCCATGCGCCAGAAACCCACCGTCCTCAGTCGCGAGATCGTCGCCAGCAGTCGCCTGTTCAGGGTCGAGGCCGTGCAGCTGCGCTTCAGCAATGGCAACGAGCGTACCTATGAGCGCCTGGTTGGCCGAGGCAACGGCTATGGCGCGGTGATGATCGTCGCCATGCTCGATGCCGAGCACGCGGTGCTGGTGGAGGAATACTGCGGCGGCACCGACGAATATGAGCTGTCGCTGCCCAAAGGCCTGATCGAGCCGGGTGAGGACGTGCTGGCCGCAGCTGACCGTGAGCTCAAGGAAGAAGCCGGCTTTGGCGCTCGCCAGCTGGAGCATCTGACCGAGCTGTCGCTGTCCCCAGGCTACATGAGCCAGAAGATCCAGGTGGTGCTGGCCAGTGACCTCTACGAGGAGCGCCTGGAGGGCGACGAGCCGGAGCCGATGCGGGTCGACAAGGTCAACCTGCGCGAACTCTCGGCCCTGGCCATGCACCCGCAGTTCACCGAAGGACGGGCGTTGGCGGCGCTGTACCTGGCCCGTGACCTGCTGATCCAGCGGGGGCTGCTCGAAGCATGAACGACCTGCAACTGATGCACGAAGTGGTCAAGCTCGCCCAGCAGGCCGGCGAGGCCATCCTGCCGTTCTGGCGCGCCGACGTGGCAGTGACCAACAAGGCCGACGACTCGCCGGTGACGGCTGCCGACCTCGCGGCGCATCGGGTCATCGCCGATGGCTTGCTGGCGCTGGCGCCGCAGATTCCGGTGCTGTCCGAAGAGGACTGTAATATCCCGCTGGCCGAGCGCCAGGGCTGGAGCCGCTGGTGGCTGGTCGATCCGCTCGACGGCACCAAGGAGTTCATCGCCGGCAGTGAGGAATTCACCGTCAACATCGCGCTGGTCGAGACCGGCGAGGTGGTGTTTGGCGTGGTGGCCATGCCGACCAACGGTCGCTGCTATTTCGGTGGCCGCAGCTTCGGTGCCTGGCGCTGCGAAGGGGCTGCCCAGGCGCAGCCGGTTCAAGTGCGCAATGCGCCGCCTGCCGGTGGCCGCTTCACCGTGGTGGCCAGCCGTCGTCATTCCAGCCCGCAGCAGGAAGCGCTGCTGGCTGGCCTGAGTGCTGCTGTGGGTGAACTGGAACTGGCGAATATCGGCAGTTCGCTGAAATTCTGCCTGCTGGCTGAAGGCAGCGCCGATTGCTACCCACGCCTGGCGCCGACCTCGCAATGGGACACGGCGGCGGCGCAGGGTGTGCTGGAAGGCGCCGGGGGCGAGGTGATCGAGGTCGATGGCCAGCCATTCCGCTACCCGGCGCGTGAGTCCCTGCTCAATCCGTTCTTCCTGGCGCTGCCTGCCAACGCTAGCTGGCGCCAGGCGTTCCTGAGCCTGATCTGACGCTCCATTGTGTGGGGTTCACCCGCGAACACCGGCGAAGCCGGTGCCATGCACCACGTTGGATTCTTCGCGGCTAAAGCCGCTCCCACAGGGTATGCGGACCGCTTGCGAACTCATTTCTCTGCGCGACAGCGCAGCCTGAAGGGCTGGGTGATCTCCCACTGGGATCGCGCCAGCCTTGTCAGCGGTGCAGGACGTACTGGCCGCTGAAGGTGACGGCCGGCTCGTCGCTGCCAGCGTTGCTGACCGTGGTCGCCAGCGTCAGCCGCGCCCGGCCACGGCGCTGGTACATCGTCAGGAACCGCTCCCAGATCTTTTCGTCTGGTGCCGCGCAACGCGCCTGCGCCGTACCGGTCACTGGCAACGGATAGCTGATCTGGCCCTCCTGGATGACGATATGCCCGTCATCGATGCCCAGTTCGCGCAGGCGCATGTGCAGCCAGCCCCAACCCACCAGTACCGCGGCGCAGTACAGGCTGCCGCCGAACATGGTGCTCTTGTGGTTGACGTTGGCGGCCAGCGGCAGTTGCAGGCGCAGGGTCTGGGCTTGCCAATCGATGACTTCCAGGCCCATCTCCCGGGTCAGGGGAATGTCGCCGTGCAGCACGGACTGCAGGTATTGGCTATCGGCACTCATGAACGGTTTTCCTCGTGGTCGTCGCTGCCGCTGCTACCGCCTTCGAAATGCAGGCCGTGCTTGCGTAGCTTGTCGTGCAGGGTCTTGCGCGGAATGCCGAGGGCTTCGGCGAGGCTGCGCATGGAGCTGTGGGGTTGGGCCAGTTCGGCGGCGATCAGCGAGCGTTCGAACTGCTCGACCTGTTCGCTGAGGTTGCCCAGCAGGATTGGCGCCGCCGTCGGGGCAGTAGCAGGTGCCTGGCCATCCAGGGCCAGCTCCAGGCCCAGGGCAAAGCGTTCGGCGGCGTTCTGCAGTTCGCGCACGTTGCCTGGCCAGTCATGGCGCAGCAGCATGGCCCGCTGGGCCGGTTGCAGGCTGTGGGGCGGCAGGCCATGCCGCTGGCTGGCGGCATCGGCGAAGTGCTGGAACAGCACCAGGATGTCGTCCCCACGCTCGCGCAACGGGGGGATGCGCAGTGGCGCCACGTTGAGGCGATAGTAGAGGTCGGCGCGGAAGCGGCCCTGGTCGGCGGAGGTGCGCAGGTCCTCCTTGGTGGCCGCGATGATACGGATGTCCAGCGGGATGAGTTGGTTGCCACCGAGCCTCTCGACCACTCGCTCCTGTAGCAGGCGCAGCAGCTTTACCTGCACGTCCAGGCTCATGCTCTCGATTTCATCGAGGAACAGCGTGCCGCCATTGGCGAACTCGAACTTGCCGATGCGGCGCTTCTGAGCACCGGTGAAGGCGCCCGGCTCGTGGCCGAACAGCTCGCTTTCGACCACCGACTCGGCCAGTGCGCCGGCGTTGATGGCCACGAACGGACCTTCGCGGCGGCTTGACAGGTCGTGCAGGGCGCGGGCGACCACCTCTTTGCCGGCACCGGTCTCACCAAGAATCAGGACATCGGCACGGGTACCCGCCAGGGCGCCGATCTGTTCACGCAGGCGTTGCATCGACGGTGAATGGCCGACCAGGCGCGTGGCCAGTTGCTGGCGGTCGCTCAGGGCCAGGCGCAGGCTGCGGTTGTCCAGCACCAGGCGGCGCACGGCCAGGGCGCGGCGGACGCTGTCGAGCAGGGCGTCGCTGGCGAAGGGTTTTTCCAGAAAGTCGTAGGCGCCCGCGCGCATGGCCTGCACCGCCAGCGGCACATCGCCATGGCCGGTAATCAGCAACACCGGTAGTTCGCTGTCGCCGCCGTGCAGCTGCTCCAGCAACTGCAGGCCGTCGATGCCTGGCATGCGAATATCGCTGACCACCACGCCTGGCCAATCAGGCTCGATGCGCTCGGCCAGGCCTTGGGCGTCAGCCAGCGTGACAACCTTGAGCCCGGCCAGGTCGAGGGTCTGGCTCAGGGCCTGGCGCAGGTGCGGGTCGTCATCCACCAGGATCACCTGGGCCTGGCTGTCGATGTTAGGCTCGGTCGTCATGCCGAGGAGTCCTCCGAAGTGGGCAAGGTAGCGCCGGGTGCGGCCACGCGCAGTTGCAGGGTGAGCAGGGCACCACCTTCAGGGTGATTGGCCAGCAGCAGTTCACCGCCCAACGTGCGCATCAGGCTTTCGCAGATGGCCAGGCCCAGGCCCAGGCCCTGGGTGCGGGTCTTGGTGGTGAAGAACGGCTCCTTGGCGTGCTCCAGGGCCTGGCGGCTGAAGCCTGGGCCGTTGTCGCGAATGTACAGGTAGACGCAGTCCTCGTGCTTCTCGGCACTCAGCCACAGGCGGCGCGGGTTGGCCTTTTCGGTCAGGGCATCGAGGGCGTTGGCCAGCAGATTGCCCAGCACCTGGCGCAGGCGGGTTTCGCCGGCCTGCACCCACAGGGTGGCCTCGGGCAGGTCGCGGATCAGCTCCACGGCCATCGCCCGGCGGCGCTTGGCCAGCAGCGCCAAGGCATCATCCAGTGCCGGTTGCAGGGCCACGCTTTCCGGGGCGTGGCGGTCGCGACGGGCAAAGGCGCGCAGGTGGGCGATGATCGAGGCCATGCGCCCGGTCAGCTCGCCAATCAGCTTGAGATTGCCGCGGGCGTCCTCGGTGCGCTGATGGTCGAGCAGGATCTCGGCGTTTTCGGCGTAGCTGCGGATTGCCGCCAGGGGTTGGTTAAGCTCGTGGCTGATGCTCGCCGACATGGTACCGAGTACCGACAGCTTGCCGGCCTGGACCAGTTCATCCTGGGCGCGCACCAGCTCCTGCTGGGCGTTTTCGCGCTCCAGCACCGCGCTTTTGAGCCGGGCATTGAGGCCTTCGAGGGCCGCAGTACGCTCGGCCACGCGTGACTCCAGCTCTTGGCGGCCACGGGCTTCAAAGTCGATACGGTCGATGTAGTGGCGCCGCCGCTGCATCACCAGGCCGGTAAACAGCATCAGTACCAGCAGAGCGCCAGCGCCAATCGCCATCACTGTCTGCACCGAGCGATCAACCAACTGGCGCGGGGCGAGGATGCTCACCTGCCAGCCGGTTTCCTTGATGTCGCGGGTCTGGATGAGCCAGGCGTCATGGTTGAGCACCAGCGGCTGCGGGGCCTGGGTCGGGTAGGGCTGGATAGCGATGATCGCCTGGCGCTCGGCGTCGGTCAGCTCACGGGTGGCGCGAAAACGCCATTCGGGGCGTGAGGTGAGGATCACCACGCCGTTGTGGTCGGTCAGCAACAGCTGTTCGGGGGTAC
Source organism: Pseudomonas sp. 382 (assembly GCF_002759075.1). Taxonomy (NCBI): domain Bacteria; kingdom Pseudomonadati; phylum Pseudomonadota; class Gammaproteobacteria; order Pseudomonadales; family Pseudomonadaceae; genus Pseudomonas; species Pseudomonas sp. 382. Next base: position 237,204 of record NZ_PEMX01000002.1, on the reverse strand, counting down.
GGCCCCAGAGGGTTTCGGTGTGGTCCAGATCGACCTTGACCACCAGCACACCCACGATACGCTCGCGGTCGCGCACGGCGGCAGCGAAGAAGTAGCCGCGTTTGGCCGAGGTCGTGCCTTGGCCGAAAAAGCGCCCCAAATGGCCGGCCATGGCTTCGATGAAGTACGGACGGAAAGAGAAGTTACGGCCGACGAAGCTGTCCGGTTTGTCCCAATTGGAGGCGGCCAGGGTATTGCCACTGACGTCCATCAGGTACATCACTTCGGCGCCGGTCTGGTGGACGATGTCCTTGAGCAGGCGGTTGGCATTGGTGACGGCTTCGAGGCGGAACGGGTCGGCCAGCACGCCGCGCAGCGCCGGGAGGTCGCCGAGGATCTGCGGCAGGGTTTCGTAGCGGTGCAGGGTGCCGAGCAGGTTGGCGACGTACAGGTCGAGGGTCTGGCGGTTCTGTGAAGCCAGCTCATCCTGGTAGTAGCGCTCGGCCAGATGGTGCAGTGGCCACAACAGGGGCGCCAGGCACAGGGCCAGCAGGGCTAGGCTGCGCCAGCGGGGTCGGCGTGGGGGCGTGGGTTTTGCAATCATCGGGTCAATGCGCCAGAAGGGTCTGGCGCAATTATGCGCTACTTGAGGCAGTCGATCAGTGCCTGCTGCCAGTGCGGCAGGTGTACATCCCACTCACCGGCCAGGCGCGAGCAGTCCAGGCGTGAGTTGGTCGGGCGACGCGCTGGGGTCGGGTATTCGCTGGAAGCGATCGGCACCAGCTCGGCGCAGGGCAGGCCGCGTGCCCTGAGCTGTTCGCCGATAGCCTGGGCGAAGCCGAACCAGGACGTCTCGCCTTGTGCGGTCAGGTGATAGGTGCCCCAGGCGCCGCGTTGCCCGGCTTGCCAACGGGCGATCAGTTGCCGGGTGGCGACGGCGATGGTCGTGGCCCAGGTGGGGGCGCCGATCTGGTCGTCGACCACGCGCAGTTGCGGTTTTTCCTGCAGCAGGCGTTGCATGGTCAGCAGGAAATTGCGCCCGTGCAGCGAATAGACCCAGCTGGTGCGCAAAATCAGGTGTTCGCCATCCACAGCGGTGATGGCTTGCTCCCCGGCCAGTTTGCTGCGGCCGTAGACGCCTAGCGGGTTGGGGCGGTCGAGCTCGGTGTAGGGCAGGGCCTTTTCACCATCGAAGACATAGTCGGTGGAGTAGTGAATCAGCGGCGCACCCAGGCGTACCGCTTCTTCGGCCAAGACCCGCGGGCCTTCTGCGTTGATTGCGAAGGCCAGGTCCGGTTCGCTTTCGGCCTGGTCCACTGCGGTGTGGGCGGCGGCGTTGATGATCAGTTGCGGGGCCAAGCGCCGCAGTGGTTCGCGCAGGGACTCGGGCCTGGCCATGTCCAATTGGTCGCGGCCAAGCAGGTGCACCTCGCCGAGCCCGCGCAACTGCACTTGCAGGGCCTGGGCGACCTGGCCATGGTGGCCACAGACGAGCATTCTCATGGGAACAGGTCCGCGTCTTTCAAAAACACTGCCGCCTGGTCCTTGGCCGACAGGGTCGGCTGCTGCACGCCCCAGTCGATGGCCAGATCAGGGTCGTCCCAGCGGATCGAGCGCTCGGCGGCGGGATTGTAGTAGTCGGTGGTCTTGTACAGGAAGTCGGCGGTTTCGCTCAGCACCAGGAAGCCATGGGCGAACCCTGGTGGAATCCAGAACTGCAGGTGGTCAGTGGCCGTGAGGCGCCGCGCCACCCAACGGCCAAAGGTCGGTGAACTCCGGCGGATGTCCACGGCAACGTCCAGCACCTCGCCCTGGACCACGCGCACCAGTTTCCCCTGAGGGTTGTCGATCTGGTAATGCAGGCCCCGCAGCACACCGCGCTGTGAGCGCGAATGGTTGTCCTGCACAAAATGGCCGTCGAACCCGGTCTGTAACTTGAATTCGCGCGCGTTGAAGCTTTCGAAGAAGAAGCCACGGCTGTCGCCGAAGATCTTCGGTTCGATGATGACTACGTCAGGTATCTCGGTCGCTATGATGTTCATGGAGGTTTCTTCGGTCAGTGTGCTGATGGTCCGACCTTGAAAGGTCCGCTCTAGGTCCGCCGCCCTGCAACCTGAGCCTAGATCGGCTGGCGGCGAGCCAGCATGAGACTACCTGCGGATTTCATCTTTACATTGGGTTATCGGCCACAAGCCCGGCTTCCCGAGCAGAAAGATGAAACAGATTTCATCTTGAGGCCTTTTGGCATCCTGGTGCAGCCTGCGCCAAGCGATTATATCGAAGGTAAGAGCCTCAACGGCTCTGGCGAGCCTTTTATCGATCTATATCGGTAAAATTTGCGTTTCTATCGGGGCAAAATGAATTTTGAGGCTTCTAAAGTCGATATGTATCGGTTATAAATTAGCCAGTCGCGGCGAGCATCCTGCACCGTCGGAAATGCCACATTCATTTGCCATCCATCGCCCAGTGCCTTGCAGAGGTCAACCATGAAAACCCTCAACTCCACCCCCCGCGCCGACGGCTTCCACATGCCCGCCGAATGGGCGCCGCAAAGCCAGGTCTGGATGGTCTGGCCGGAGCGCTCGGACAACTGGCGCCTGGGCGGTAAGCCAGCCCAGGCGGCCCATGTCACCCTGGCCAAGGCCATTGCCCGCTTCGAGCCGGTAACCGTGGCCGTTTCCGCCGGGCAGTACGAAAACGCCCGTCGTCAGCTCGACCTGCCGAACATTCGCGTGGTGGAAATCAGCAACGACGACGCCTGGGTGCGCGACACCGGCCCGACCTTCGTCATCAATGACCACGGTGAAGTGCGTGGTGTGGATTGGGGCTTCAACGCCTGGGGCGGCTTCGACGGTGGCCTCTATGCGCCGTGGAACCGCGATGAGGAACTGGCGGCCAAGGTGCTGGAAATGGAGCGGTGCCAGCGCTACCACACCGAAGGCTTCGTGCTGGAAGGCGGCTCGATCCATGTCGATGGCGAAGGCACCCTGATCACCACCGAAGAGTGCCTGCTCAACCGCAACCGCAACCCGCACCTGAGCCGCGAGCAGATCGAAGAGATCCTGCGCGAGCACTTGGCAGTGGAAACCATCGTGTGGCTGCCTGATGGCCTTTACAACGACGAAACCGACGGCCACGTCGACAATTTCTGCTGTTACGTAAGCCCAGGCGAAGTGTTACTGGCCTGGACCGATGATTCCAACGACCCCAACTACGCCCGTTGCCACGCCGCCTACGAGGTGCTGAAAAACACCCGTGACGCCAAGGGCCGCGAGTTTGTGGTGCACAAAATGCCAATCCCTGGCCCGCTGTTCGCCACGGAGGAAGAATGCGCCGGTGTCGACCAGGTGGCCGGTAGCCAGGAGCGTGACCCGTCGGTGCGCCTGGCGGGTTCGTACGTGAACTTCCTGATCGTCAACGGCGGCATCATTGCGCCGAGCTTCAACGATCCGGCAGATGCTCAGGCCAGAGCGATTCTTGCCAAGGTCTTCCCGGATCATGAGGTGGTGATGATCCCAGGCCGCGAACTGTTGCTCGGCGGTGGCAACATTCATTGCCTGACCCAGCAACAGCCGGCACCGCTCAAGCGCTGATCGACTGCCACACGAAAAAGCCCGTCAGATGACGGGTTTTTTTTGCCCTGCCGATATGCGGAGGGTCCGGTGGCATACGTTTTGTATTGTTTTTCAGGGGGTTACCCACGCAGACCGGGCACACCGTTCTGTAACAATCAAGACGTAAATTAGCCGCTCACGGGCCAGGGAGTACGTGTGGACATGAACGCAGCAAGTGAGACGGCTTTGCGCCCATCGGCAGTCAATCACCAATCGCTCAGGGTTGTGGCGCAGTGGTTGAAACACCATGGAGGCAAACGGGTCAGGACGACCGACCCACGACGTCTGCTTGACGGCCGCTACCCTCAAGGGCTGATAAGCGACGCTGAGCTGGAAGCGCTGCTGGGGGTCTGGCACTGACCAGGGCAGGAGCCCGACCCATGAATAACGCCACCGCAATTGCGGTGGCGTTTTCGTTTGCGGGCTCGCAAAGGCGGGACCCAATGGTTCGGACTTACCTGATCGGTCAATCCGGCAAATCATACAAAGGCGAAATTGCCTTTCGTCTTGCTAAACAGGCATGAAAATGCACCAGGCAAGCGCTCGATTTTGGTTATAACAACCTGCAATTCACGACTTTTTGACATTTGTAATCGCCCACGGCTAGGATTCGGCCAACGCTTGCTGGCCACCCATGGCCATGCTGCTGCGAAAGGCCCGCCACACCATTGTCGGCGGGCCTTTCAGTTCGGATCCGCATAGCGTCGAACCTACGAAGGGGCGTTGGTTCCTGGCGTAATAGTGCAAAGCGTTTTTGATTTAGAAATAAGGAAAACAACATGTTGAAAACCAGGATCAGCCTGGTCGCCCTGGCGATGATCGCCGCGACCCAGGCCCAGGCCAACGATCAGGCCGACAGCAAGGGCTTCCTCGAGGACAGCCACGCCAACATTCTGCTGCGCAACGCCTATATCAACCGCGACAAGAAGCACGGCAAGAACGACCAGAGCGAATGGGGCCAGGCCTTCATCGGCAAGTTCTCCTCCGGTTTCACCCAGGGCACCGTGGGCGTGGGCGTTGACGCCTTCGGCCTGTACGCACTGCGCCTGGATGGTGGCAAGGGCCGTAATGGCGGGGCCGGCGTCGACTTCTTCAAGCCCAGCGACACCGCGCCGACCAATTCGCCGCACAACCTGGCCCGTGGTGGCGCTGCCATCAAGTTCCGCGTCTCCAACACCGTGCTCAAGTACGGTGACATGATGCCTGAGCTGCCAGTGCTGCAGTACGACGACAGCCGCCTGCTGCCCGAGAGCTACACCGGTACATTCATCACCTCCAAGGAAATCGAAGGCCTGGAGCTGAATGCCGGTCACTTCACCGAGGAAGCTCGCAAGAGCGCCGAAGGGCGTGACAGCGGCCACCTGAAGTCGATCGATGTGTTCGGTGGCAGCTACAAGTTCACCAACAACTTCACCGCTTCCGCCTACACGTCGAACATCGAAGACGTGATGAAGAAGCACTACCTGGGCATGAACTACGTCTTCCCGATCGCGGTTGACCAGTCCCTGACCCTGGACTTCAACGGCTACAAGTCGGACATCAACAGCAAGTACGTCCAGAAAGCCGAGCTGACCGGTGACGAAAACACCATCTGGAGCCTGGCGGCCACCTACGCCTTTGGCCCGCACTCGGTGACCCTGGCGCACCAGCGCAGCACCGGCAGCACTGGCTACAACTACGGCTGGTACCAGAACCGCGGTGGCGTGGGTGACGGTGGTTCGACCATCTACCTGGCCAACTCCTACTGGTCCGACTTCAACGCCGAAGACGAGCGCTCCTGGCAGCTCGCCTACGGCCTGGACTTCGGCGCCTTCGGCATGCCGGGCCTGACCTACAAGATCGCCTACGTGGCGGGTGACAACATCAACACCCACGGCTTCGGCGAAGGTAAAGAGCGCGAAATCTTCAACCAGCTGCGCTACGTGGTTCAGGACGGCCCGGCCAAGGACCTGTCGGTCAAGCTGCGCGGTTCCTGGGTGCGCACCAACAACGCGGTACAACAGAACGGCTACTTCGACGACGGCAACGAAGTCCGCGTATTCGTCGAGTACCCGATCAGCATCTTCTGATCCTGACCACGCGTCACGAGCAGCCCCGGCCTATGCCGGGGCTGTTTCTTTGCGGCGTACGCTGGCGGCAGCCGGCGCGGCCGGTACATCGCCTGTCTCCGGCGCAAAGCTGTCACTGCGCGCCATCCGCCACATCCGTGCATAGAACTCGCTTTCGATCGAGCCACTGAGCAATTCGCCAGGCCTGAGGAACTGGTGCAGGTCGGAAAACAGGCTGATCTCGCTGGTGCTGATACGCCGCGCCAGGTGCTTGGGCTTGAGTTCCGAAGGGTGTTCAAGGCCTGCGGCAGCGAGCATCTCGGCCAGGGCATGCAACGTGTTGCGATGGAAGCTGGCCACGCGCTCGGCCTTGTCGGGCACCACCAGCGCACGCTGGCGCAAAGCATCCTGGGTGGCGACACCGGTTGGGCACTTGTTGGTGTGGCAGCTCTGCGACTGGATACAACCGATGGCGAACATGAAGCCACGGGCCGAGTTGACCCAGTCGGCGCCGATGGCCAGCACGCTGGCGATATCGAAGGCGCTGACGATCTTGCCCGCCGCGCCGATGCGGATACTCGAGCGCAAGTTCAGGCCGACCAGGGTGTTGTGCACGAACATCAGGCCTTCACGCATCGGCACGCCCATGTTGTCGCTGAACTCCCGAGGCGCCGCGCCAGTGCCGCCTTCCTTGCCGTCGACGACGATGAAGTCCGGGGTGATGCCGGTAACCAGCATGGCCTTGGCGATGCCCATGAACTCCCACGGGTGGCCCAGGCAGAACTTGAAGCCCACCGGCTTGCCGCCCGACAGCTCGCGCAGGCTGGCGATGAAGTGCAGCAGCTCTGTCGGGGTGCGGAACGCACTGTGCGCGGCGGGCGAGATGCAGTCTTCGCCTACGCGCACACCGCGGGTGGCTGCGATTTCCGGGCTGACCTTGTGTGCCGGCAGAATCCCGCCATGGCCGGGCTTGGCGCCCTGGCTGAGCTTCAGTTCGATCATCTTCACCTGCGGGCTGCGCGCCTGTTCGGCGAAGCGTTGCGCGTCGAAGTGGCCGTCTTCGGTGCGGCAACCGAAGTAGCCGCTGCCGATCTCCCAGATCAGGTCGCCGCCATGCTCGCGGTGGTAAGGGCTGATGCTGCCCTCGCCCGTATCATGGGCAAAGCGGCCAAGGCGTGCGCCCTGGTTGAGTGCGGCAATCGCGTTGGCACTGAGCGCGCCAAAGCTCATGGCCGAAATGTTGAAGATCGACGCGCAGTAGGGCTGGCGGCATTGCGGCCCGCCAATGGCAATGCGGAACGATGCCGGGTCGGGTGTGGCGACCGGCAGCATCGAGTGGCTGATGAATTCGAAGCCGGGCTTGTAGGCATCGTTGAGCGTGCCGAAGGCTTTCTCGGCGCTCTCGTTCTTGGCCCGGGCATACACCAGCGAGCGCTGCGAACGGGAGAACGGCAGCTTGTCGTCGTCACCTTCGATCAGGTACTGGCGGATCTCGGGGCGGATGGTCTCGATGAGGTAGCGGATGTTGCCCAGGATCGGGTAGTTGCGCCGCACCGCGTGGTGGCTCTGGCGCAGGTCGTTGAGGCCGACCAGGCTGAGCAGGGCGGTCACCACCGTCAGCGGCCAGAGCCAACTGTGCTGGGCAAGAAACGGAATGCTGGCGAAGGTGAACAGCAGGCACAGGGCCAGGCAGGCATAACGGCTGGGGAGCGAATCTTTCATGGGTCCATCGCAGGCTGGATGACGCGGCCTAGGATAGGCAAACCCCAGGTCGGGAAAACCTGGGGTTTTGGTAAAAGACTATTACCTGGGCGTGAGGGGCTGGATCATCGGGGCAGCAAGACACTGACGCGCAAACCGCCGCCTTCGCGATTGTGCAGCAGCAATTCGCCGCCATGGCTGCTGGCGATGCGCTGGGCGATGCTCAGCCCCAGCCCATAGCCCCCGGAAGCCTGATTGCGTGACCCTTCGCCACGCACGAACGGATCGGTGATGGTGGTTAGCAGGCCGGGCGCGATGCCGGGGCCGCGGTCGTCGATGTGGATGTAAACGCCAGTGATGGTGGTTTCCAGCGTCACCGAAACCTGCCTGGCGTAACGCAGGGCATTGACCACCAGATTCTGCAGGCAGCGTTGTAACAACAGGGCATCGACCCGCAGGCTACCAGCCTTGCCATCTACAGGTAGTGGTTCCGCGCTGCTGGCAAGGTCCGCGCACAGCCGCGCCACCAGGCGGTCGAGGTCGACCTGCTGAAGGTTTTGCTGCTCGCCAGCGCGTAGGTAATCCAGCACCTGGCCGATCATGTTGTCCATCTGGGTGATATTCTGCCGCAGGCGTTCGCGCTGCTCATCGTCCGGCAAGCGCTCCAGGCGCAGGCGCATGCGCGTCAGCGGGGTGCGCAGGTCGTGGGACACGGCGGCCAGGAAATGGGCCTTGTCTTTGACCATGGCGATCAGCCGTTGCTGCATGGCGTTGAAGGCCAGCGCGGCCTGGCGCACTTCCTCGGGGCCGTCCAGGGCCAGCGCTGGCTGTTCCAGGTTGCTGCCCAGCCCACGCGCCGCGTCGGCCAGGCGCCGCAACGGGCGCAGGCACAGGCGCACTGCGATCAGGCAGACCAGCAGCACGGCGACGATGCGCAGCGCATAGACCCGTAGCAGGTAGTCACTGATCAGTACCCACGCCGACTCGCCGCTCCAGCCCTGCAGCTCCTGCCCGTCGATGCTCAACCAATGGCCATCGGGCAACGGCACGGCGAACTGGATATGCGCCTGGGCGGTGCGCAGGCCGAACAGGCTGCGCCAGACGATCGGCTGACCCTGTTCGTCGGTCAGTTGCACCTTCAGCAGGCGCACTGCCTGGGCATGGCCCAGTTCGTACGTGAGCGCCTGTTGCAGCAACAGTTCGACGCGCCGGCGCCCGCGCGGCTGATCCTCCTGCTGCACAGGTTGGTTCTCGGCGCAACGCAACTGGTAGTGCGCGGGCACCTGCAGGTCTTGCGTGTGGCAATTGGCCTGGGCAATCAGTGGAGCACTGCGTGCGGCCATGAGCCGGATCGGTGCCTCGAGCACCTGGGCGAAACGCACATCGAACCAGATGCTGCTCGACATCAACTGGACCACCAGCGTGCCGCTGACCATGATCAGCAGTAGCTGGCCAAACAGCGTGCGCGGCCACAGGCGACGGAGCCAAGGCATTTCAGCCCCCGGCCTCGGCACGGCCGAGGCTTAGCAGGTAGCCTTCGTTGCGGATCGTCAGGATCTGGATATCGCCGGCCGGTGCACGGCGCAGTTGCTGGCGCAGGCGGCTGATACACATGTCCACCGAGCGATCATCGGGGTGGTGGTCGCGACCAAACGCACTGCGTGTCAGCTGATCACGCGAGACCACCCGGTTGTTGGCCTCCAGCAGTTCACGCAGCACGCGGTAATCGGAGCGGGGCAGGGTGAGGGTTTCGCCGTCGGGGCGGGTCAGCAGGCGTTTGACGTGGTCGATGCTGAAGCCTGCGAAATGCTGGGCTTCGGCCGCTGGCTCTTCGGCTGGAGTATCCAGGCGTTGCGGGCGGCGCAGCACCGCCTTGATGCGGGCGACCAGCTCGCGCGGTTCGAAAGGCTTGGCCAGGTAGTCGTCGGCACCCACTTCCAGGCCGATGATGCGGTCCAGCGTGCTGCCCTTGGCCGACAGCATGATCACTGCCAGGCCCGCCGTCGCCTGCAACTGGCGGCACAGGCTCAAGCCATCCTCGCCAGGCAGCATCAGGTCGAGCACCACCAGGTCGACCTTGCTCGCGGCCAGCTGCTCGCGCATGCCTTCACCGTCCGCTGCCGCCAGTACGGTGTAGCCGGCATCGGTAAGGTAATCGCAAAGAAGTTCGCGGATCTCGTCGTCATCGTCGACAACCAGCAAGGTCGTGCTCATCGGAAAAACACCTGTTCGGGAGGGCCGGCAGCGCTCGTTACGTTCAATTACATCCCGGTACAAGCCGGGTATGGAGCCCAAAGGGCGGATCCCTAGAATCGTAACAAAAAATCATCTGCGAATACGAAACCTTCCCAAATGAGCCTCAAGAGCGCCATGAACGACTTCACTCCTGTTGTCCGGGGCGGTAGCCGCCTGCACCCGCTTGCCTTCTTCATTGCCGTCGCCATCAGTGGCAGCGCCCTGCCTGCCGAAAGCCAGCCGCTGGAACTGGAGGCCACGCAGATCGAGGACAGTGCGCTGGTATCGGCAGACGAAACCGGCCAGCTCGGCTACACGGTGGAAAGCACCCGCAGTTCCACCGGCCTGCAGCTGACCCCACGGCAGACGCCGCAATCGGTCACCACCATCACCCGCCAGCAGATGGACGACCGCGATGTGCACTCCATCGAGCAGGCGCTGGACACCACGCCAGGCGTGAGCGCCACCAAGTCCGAAGTGGGTGGGCGCACTGACTTCCGTGCCCGTGGCTACTCGATCAGCAACTGGAAGGTCGATGGCCTGCAGTTCCAGGGTGGCTCCGACTTCAGCGGTGGTGGTAATGCGCTGAACATGGACCTGTACGAACGCATCGACATCGTACGCGGCGCCAACGGCCTGCTCGGTGGCACTGGCGACCCGTCGGCCACCGTCAACCTGATCCGCAAGGCCCCGACTAAAACCTTCGGCGGCACCGCCTACGCCACCTACGGCAGTTGGGACAAACGCCGCCTGGGTGCGGACCTCAACCTGCCGCTGTCCGAAGATGGCCGCCTGCGTTCACGTTTCGTGATGACCCAGGGCGACGCCAACTCGTTCCGCGACAACCAGTCCGAGCGTTCGCGTGCGGCGCTGGCAAACTTCGAATTCGACATCGACGATGCCACCACGATTGGCGCCGGTTACCAGTACGAATACAACAAGGTGGTCGGTGGCGGCTGGGGCGCCAACATCCCGATCTGGTACAAGGACGGCAGCAAGACCGACTTGCCACGCAGCACCAACGTGGTGCCGAGCTGGAGCTTCGGCGAATACACCACTCGCACCGCCTTTGGCTCGCTGGAGCACCGCTTCGACAACGACTGGACCCTCGACCTCAAGGCGGCCCAGAGCACGGCCGAAGTGCTCAACCACCGCGGCCTGGCCAAGGTCAATTCGGCCGGGCGTGGCAGTTACGGCGGCTACTGGGACCAGGATGGCAGCGGCGCGGTGCTCAACGGCCTGCACAGCTCCAGTGACACCACCCAGCAGTCCGCGCAGATCGACCTGTCCGGCCCGTTCCAGCTGTTTGGCCGCACCCATCAGGCGATGGTTGGCTACAACGACAGCCGTACCGTGGCCTGGTCGCCGGAATACAGCTGCAACATGGTCAGCGACGACCGCGTCAGCGCACCCTCGGTGGGCTGCCAGTTCCGCGCCAACAACGGCTTCCCGTTGACCGACTGGCACAACGGCGTGGACAGCGACTACGACATGATCGCCTCGCGCACCGGTCGCCACAGCAAGACCACCACCCGTTTGCAGGGCATGTACGCCGCCACCCGGTTGAGCATTACCGACCCGCTGTCAGTGATCGTCGGCGTGCGCACCACCGATTATTCGGCGACCACCAACAGTGTCGCCGGCGTGCGCAGTAACCAGCAGAACAACGGCATCGTCACCCCCTACCTGGGTGCGGTGTACGACCTCAACGACACTTACTCGCTGTATGCCAGCTACACCGACATCTTCAACCCGCAGACGGCCGAGACCGAAAGCGGCACCAAGGTCGAGCCGATTCGGGGCCAGAGCTACGAGACCGGCATCAAGGGCGAGTGGCTGGACGGGCGCCTGAACGCCTCGGCGGCATACTTCCGCACCAAGCAACAGAACAAGGCGGTACTCGACGACGGCTTGACCACGCCGACCGGTGGTGACGCCTACAAGGCCGGTACCGGGCAGGAAACCGACGGTATCGACCTGGAGATCGCTGGTGTGCTGACCCCGAACTGGAACGTGTATGCCGGCTATACCTACCTGCATTTCCGCCGCGTCGACAGCGACGGGCGCAGCGACCCGTCGCACCTGTTCAAGGCCTCGACCACCTATCGTCTGTCTGGCTCGCTGGATCGCCTGACCCTGGGGGCTGGGGTGAAGGCGCAGACCAACATCCGCGCCATTTCCAGCCCGGCAGGGCAGCCGGTGAACGGCGTGAGTGCCGGGGCGACCGACGTGAACTGGTCTGGTTATGCGATCTGGAATGCCATGGCCAAGTACCAGCTGACGGATGACACCACGGTGAGCCTCAATGTCGACAACGTCTTCGACAAGCACTACTACACCCAGTACGGCTTCTATGCCGGGGCGATCTACGGTGACCCGCGCAACATGTCGCTGACGGTCAGCACCGCGTTCTGATCAGTTGGGGCCACCAAGCGGCCCCACTTTGTCGGGGGCAACTGTGATGTACAGACCTTGAAGTCGACGCGATCCCTGTGGGAGCGGGCTTGCCCGCGAACACGGGCGAAGCCCGTGCCATCCACCGCAGTGCCTGCTTCGCGGCTGAAGCCGCTCCCACAAGCCATGCGCAAGGCTACTCGTCCTCTGGCATTTCATCAGTGACCATGACGCGTACATGCGAGCCGCACGGGTCTTCCATGTGCAAGCCAAAATAGCGGGAGTCGTTGGCATCCCAGAACGCCTCGACCTGCGCCATGGAGGCATTGGCAAGCAGCACTTCGGCGTTGTGTTCCAGGATGATCGAGTAACGGATTTCGGCATTCATTGCACAGGGGCTCACAACGGCGGATTGGATTAATTGCTGGCGATGCCATTATGCCAACCTGCTGATTTTCGATCTTCGCCACTCGTCGCACGGTGCCGCCCATCGTCGGCAAGCCCCAGTGTTCTGTCGAAGCTTTTCCAATCCTCGCCAAACAGCTCCGCAGGATGCATCGTCCGCTCCGCTCCATTGCCGCAGGCGAGGGCCTTGGCCGGGCAATACAGGTCACACCCCCAGCAGATTCGCTCGGGGTGGCTTGGGTTCTGTGGAAATTTCCTGGCCATGGCACGCCTCCAGCGCTAGCCGTTCGACCCCAGCCTATGCCCGCCACCCCTACCCGGTTTGATCGAGATCAACCTTTTGCTGCATCTACGAGGTCATGGATTCGCTTCTTGTTGTACCGCCAATTTGGCGATTCGATGAAACGTCCCCGCTTGCGGGCGGTTGAGCCTCGATCAGGCTCCCGTCTAGAGCTTACTTTTACCAATGGTCAACACTTCATCCTGGATATGAGCGAGGCGCTCAAGGCGTATCCGGGGCTGGCACCACTGGCCAAGCGAAAAGCGTTCGATGGGGTGGTTTTGGGTGACGGTGGATGGTCGGTGGAGTGGCCGGAGTTGGATATTCAGATCGGTGCCGACACCCTGTTGCTGGATGCGCTCGCGCAAACTGCTCCTGATGAGAACACCCGGTTATTCATTCGCTGGCGCCTACGGCATCGGATGACGCTCGACCAGGCTGCCGAAGCGCTGGGCGTGAGTGCACGTAGCATCAGCCGCTACAGTAGTGGTCGGGAAGCGGTGCCACTTACTTTGGCGCTCGCTTGTTTGGATTGGGAAACGTTGGAACAGCGAGCGGCCTGATTGGGTGTGCTGGGTCAGTTCAAGGTGTAGGTTTTAGTCAAGATTGCCGGGGCCGCGTTGCTGCCCTTCGCGACATGAGGCCGCTCACAGGGACTGCACTGACTCACGTGGGCTTTCGGGGACTGAAAACAAAAAAGGCCCACCTTTCGGTGAGCCTTTTGAGTATTGCGTATGGTGCCGGCACCAGGAATCGAACCCGGGACCTACTGATTACAAGGCACCTGCACACAACAAGGAAATCAATGAGTTACGTCACTTCCTTGTTACGCGCAGGCGCTTGAAACGCCAATGTTTTCAGGGGGATATGAGAGCTTGTTACGCGAGGGGGCGAGGCGTTTTTGGTGTATCGGAGGGGTCTACAAGCGGCAGGCTGAGGTCATAGATGTCGAGCATGGCTTCGTCGCGGTGGCCACTGGCTTCCTGCTTCTCTGCTCGGGTACCTGGTGTGTCGGTGATGCCACGGCGCTTGAGGTCGTGCAGGCCGTAACGCTCTTCCTCCTGGAGCACGCCGGCCTCGATCGCTTTCGTCATGAAGCGTTGCCAGGCGGTGTCCAGGCCAGACTTGCTCAGAGCCATGCCTTGGCTGCCAACTATCAGCGGCCGGCGCTCCGGCCGTAGGGGAGTGGGAAAACTGCGGCTGGTCCATATTTTCAGGCGGTAGGCCTTGGCCTCGTCCCATACCGCACGCAGGCGAGGTGTCCAGCGGACAATGTTGTCCCGGCTGCCTTTGCGGCGGTTGGTTTGGACACCTTCCTCCAGCTCGTTCGCATCGGTCAGGGTGACGACCTCGATGCCGCGGAGCCGGCACAGGTAAGCCAGCTCCATCGCGATGCTCAGATATACAGGGCAGCTGCCTGGCTCATTGCGGTGCAGCCGGCCGAGCGCCTTGGCCCGGTCGATCATATCTTCCATCACCGCCACGGATGGCAGGCGACGCTGCTTGCGCTCAGCCGGAGCTTCGACTCCCTGGGCAGGATTGCTGTCCACGTAGCCACGGTTCCGCCCCCATTGCAGGACGCGGCGCAGGTAGCGCAGAACATGGGCGGCTTTTGACGGAGTGCCCTCGGCGGCGATCTTGTCTACCAGCCGCTGTACAAGGGCGGGAGAGAAGCGGCGCACCGCCAGATCGCCCAGCGGCTTGCCCATCCTCGTGTCCTGGTTAACCAGGACATCGCGGCAATAGACATAGTCTTCCTTGGTGCGGGGCGAGAGCTCATCTTTGAACTTGGGGCTTTCGTGGAACTGCTGGCACAGGTAGCGCAGGGTGTCGCGATCGGTGTTGCCGAACTCGTCCATGATCCGGTGCAGCTCGGCCAAGGTGGCGTCTGCCGGTGCCACATTTCGCCGGCACTGCTTGCCGTTTTCGTCACGGTGAGAGGTGTACCAGATCCCGGAACCACGATGGTCAAAGTAGATAGCCGCGGGGAGCGCGGCTTGGTCGATGTGGCTTGGAATATGCGGATTGTGCTTCCGCTTGCGGGCCTTCTTCATAGGATGTCGGCGTCGTATCGCTCCGGTTGGCCGGGGCTCACGCCTCCGGCACGGTTGATGAGGTCAATGGTAGTCCAGGGCCCGGACTTGCCGCGAAACATGCGTATACCCTGCTGGATCAGGGTTCGCTCAACGTCCGATCGACGCTGGTAGCCGGTGATGCGTTGGAGGTCCTCAAAGCTGAGAACGTCGCCGATTCCATTCCCCATACTATGTCTCGCAAAAGCGCCCGCCGGCATTATCGTTTAGTGCCGGCGGGGTGATTATTAGAAGTGGTAAGCAGAGTTTCTAGAAACTACTCAGTCAGCCATAACAAAAACCCATCAACCCCGTAATCCACCATGTCAAGCGCTGAGCCACCTCAAACGCGAGGCCTGCGCAGAATCCCGTGAGCAGCGCTACTTTGATGATCGTCGTGCTGGTCATCGTTCACGCTCCAATTGCGAGACGCTGCCCTGGTCCTCGCCGAGGTCGATCAAGGCCGTTTTGTAGCAGGGGTACCCCATTCGTTGCGCGCTGAGCTCCAGTGCTTGGGCATGGATGACCCCGCGCTCTCGCTTGATCTTTTTCGCCAGTCGTTTCAATCCCTTCAGCGTCTGGGGCGGAGTCCAATCTGCCGCCAGCTCGTTCCCGGGTTCAGCTTCAGCCTCAGCGATCTGCTGCTGGACGGGCCGTGCCGCAAACTGAATTACCCCGTTTTCCTCACGGCGATCGCCGGCGAACAGATCCAGCTGGGCCAGCTCAAGTCCGAGCTTGGTTGCCAGCGCTTGGGCAGCCATCTCTGCACTGATCGTGCTGCTCGCGGTAGTTCTCACGCCTCGAGCGCGAGCTGTGTAAGTGCCAGCACCCAGGCGCACGGTGATGACCTGGTCTTCAGAAATGTGTGTGGTTACGTTTTTGGTCATTTGCGGTGCTTCCTACGGATTGGGGCTTGTTTATCGCGGTGCGATGCACAGTGATTGGTTTGGCGGTACTCGGTGCAGATCACGACGACATCGGCGCCGTCACGGCGATGCACAGGCATCGAGCTGAACGGCAGACCGGTGCAGTCGCCGTCTCGCTTGGCACACCCATCGCACCGCACACGCCGTGGGTAGAACTGAGGGCTCATGACGGCACCTCCGACAAGGCCACTTCCTCAAACATGGGCATTTGAACGTCGGCCGCAACGACCCGGATCCCGCACCAACCAAAGTTGTCCCAGGGGACCTCGCCTCCCCAGCCTTCGCTGTTGTGCAGCTCTTTGCTCACACTGTTGCTGAGCCACTCGTTCCCTTCGCTGAAATCCGCACCGCCATCGTTCAGCATCTGGCAGATCATTTCCTGGCCAGCCAGGCGAATTACTGTGCGGACAACGTCTTCGTGTTCCTCATCAAGACGGTCCTCGTGCCCGGTCCAGAAGCGGTTAATCAGCTGGGCGCGCTCAGCGGTCAGCCGGTTGAGATCCACTTCGAGAGTTACCTCGTAGTCCTTCCAGGTGTCCTTGACCTTGAATTTCTTGATGTTGAGAGAAAGGGTCATTGAGCATCCCCCTGTGCAGAGGTGCGGGCCGGCTCAAATGCCAGAAGCAACCCGGCCATGTAATCAATGGCTTGCATGGCGTTATCGTCTTCCTCGCCGAATACCTCGCGGGCCATCGCTTCGGCGCGGGAAACAGCCGATTGCCAGTCTGCTGGTGGTTCTTCCGCAACAACGTCGGCGTCCCAGCCTGTGGCTCGGCGCCGGCGCATCAGGTTAAGGGCATCGGCCGCGCCCTGTGCCAGTCCGTGATAGCTGCCGTCAGCCAGGTCATCTACGAACGTCTCCAGCGCATCCATGGCCGCAAGGCCGTGTCCCATGCTCCAGGCTACGACCTCGCCGCCGTCCACTTCCCGCGGGACGGTCTTGCCAGAGGCGCCGCGAATCACCAGGGTGTCGTAACGCATTGTGTTAGCCTTCTGTGCGCCGACTTCGGGGTTTTCTACTTGCATGTGGTTCTCCTTGGGTTTGGCTGGTGCCGCGGAGCTGCAACTCCTTGGCACCACTTTCGAATTCAGTTGCGGCGGGCGAGGTGGACGACCAGGTCGTCGAACCTGTCGTCGTCTTCCACACAGCTCTGCCAGGCCAGAACCTCAAGGATCTGCGCCCTGGTGCAGTCGTCGACCAGAATCTCCCGCTGCCCAGCTTGGAACCGGACTTCCAAGATCGAGAGCAGACCGTCGCCTGCATAGGCACCTGCGTTGACGATCGAGTGGTCCTTGCCGGCCTGGGCCAGGCGGTCTCGCTCCTGCTGCAGCTGGCTTTGCCCGCAGCCGCCGGCATTGCCCATCAAAACGTGAATCAGCATGGTGGCTCCTTGTTCAGGCCTGGAAGATCCAGCACTTGACGATGGGTTGTTTGGTGATCGTGTAGTTGCTGCTCTTGGCCTGGTGGGAACGCACGGCGCTGTCAACGGCCTTGTTGACCTCGATGAGCTTGTGGGAGCGGGAATCCTTGAGCCGATCGCGCAGCTCGTTGATGTCAGCCAGCTTCTGGCGATGCTCGGCCGCACATTTGACGAAGTCGTTGAGGTTGATGGCGATCACGTGGTCTTTTTTGCTGTGGTTCACCACCGGGCCGTCGGCGTCGAGGCCCTGCAGGTATTCGTAGACCTCCCAGAATTCCGCTACCACCGGGTGGTCCGAGCTGATCGAGGCTTGGCGCTCGATCGCCATCCGGACAAGCTGGGCACGGGTGTGAATTACCTGGTTCTCGCTGAGGTCAATCACCAGGCCCAGGCAGTCCAGCAGGGCCAACATCTGCGCATGGTTGTAGATGATTCGCTCAACGCGGATGTACCCGCTGAGCTTGTTGCCGCAGTGCTGGCAGTGGTTTTCCTCGCCCTGGAACGGGGTCTGGCAGACGAAGCAGTGCGAGTGCAAGGCGCGGAGCTTGGCCTCATACACCGGCAGGCGCTGGGCGAACAGCTCCAGGACCTCAGCCTCCTTGCGCACAGCTCGCAGCAGGAAGTTGCTCAGCAAGGCGCCGTCCAGGCTGTTCAGCCGATCGGCGGCGGCGCGGCTCTCGACGGTCACCTGTGGGCGCACGAAGTGCAGCTTCACGATCCTGGTCATGATCGCTTCTGACGCCACTACTGGGGCGTTCTGGCTGATCGCGATCGTCCCGCGGAACGGCGGCTCATAGGTTTCGTTGCCGGCGGTCTTCACGCCCTTGGTCGCCAGTGTGCCGCCACCGAAGTAGTCCTTCAGTTCGTCCCACTCGAAAGTTTTGGCGTGGGTTTTGTCGTCGCCGCTGCGGTCGGATTCGAGCAGCACCACCGGCATGCCGGATACCTGCCCCATCAAACGGCTACGGCCCGCTTTGGTGGACTTGGCCGGGTCGAAGCCTTCATACCCTTCGCGGCCGAACAGCTTCCACAGCAGGGTGAGCAGGGTGGTCTTGCCCGCGCCGGCCTCGCCGGTCGCCTCCAGGAAGGGGAACGACTGATATTTGTGCCGGATCTGCTCGGCGAAGAGCGAGCCGAACCAGAAGTTCAGCGCGACGATTCCCTGGGCGCCAAAGCAGGTCCACAGAAGGTCCAGCCACTCCGGGCTGTAGCGCTTGTCGTCGCGCTGCAGGGCCATTTTCACGCCCTTCTGCAAGCTCTTGAGCTTGAGCTTGCCCATCTCGAAGAACTCTTCCTCATTCACGGCGACCACCTGGCCGTCGCGTACAGCCACCTCGTTGAACACGTAGCAGCCGTATTCCCGGCTGTAGCCGATATAGTCGATCGTCTGGACGGTTTTGATGCCGAAAAGCTGGTCTTTCATGATCTTGTCCAATTGCTGTCCACTACCGGTGAACACGGCTCCGGCACCCATGCCGAGAAGTCTTTTCTTGAATTCGCTTGCGGTGGCCACCTGGCTGCCGGTGAAGGTGTTCTTCACGGCTGCACCGTCGTGCGGGAAGTCGACGCGGAAGAAGTACCAGGACTCGTCGGTGATTTCGTTTCGCTGGTAGTACAGGGCCTTCGGGTAGCAGTTCGCGATCTCGACCACGCAGCCGGACATGCGCAGAGCCTTGGCCCGGCGCGCCTTGTCGTTCAGTTGCTGGTCTTCTTGGCTCTCGCTTGAGTCCAATGCCTGCATGGCGCTGTTGAACTTGGAAATGTCGAGCCGCCACCAGTAGAGGCGGGAGTCGAAGCCGAAGTGGAATTCCTCGCGCTCTCGCCACTGGTACATCAGCAGCGCCTTCTCCACCGCGCTCTCGGCAATCAGCAGCGCGCCGTGGTGCTTGGCCTCGTCCAGCTCGCTCTTGATGCGATCAGCACGGGCTTCGTCGTCATCCATGAATGCCCAGCGCTGGTGCAGATCGTTCCAGTCCACCTTGCGGGCGTCTGGCTGCGGGATCTGGGCAGCCTCACAGGTAAAGCCGAGGGCGCGTGCCTGCTTGACCCAGGCCTTGGTGTACTTGTGCGCACCTGGTTCGTTGTCGAGCGCCCAGATCAACTTGGGCGTCTTGCCTTCGCAGGTGGTGATAAGTGCCTTGAGTGATTCCTCGGGGTAGGCATTGGAAGACAGTGCGGCTACAGCGGCGATGCCGTTATGCAGCAAAGCAATGGCGTCGAAGATGCCCTCAACGATCCACAGTTCCTTGACCTCCTGCAGGTCGAGGCATGGCGGGCACCACCAGTAGCCCTTGTAGCTCTGGCCAGGCTGGAAACGCGCCTTCTTCTTGCCGAAGCGTGCCGGCTGGTCGATGAGGCGTTCCCAGTAGCCGCCGTGATCGAGTGGAAAGCGTACCGTCGCCGATCCGATGCCCAGCTCCCGATCGAAATAGTTCTCTTGGGTGTACCAGCCCTGGATCAGGCCAGTGTTGAAGCCGCGGGCAAATGACAGGTAGGCCATGGCGCTGGCCGCTGGAGCCTTGTCGGTTGCCGGGGCGCGCTTGCTCCAGTCGTCGAACAGGTCAGGGTAGATTTCCTTGACCGGCGCCATGTATCGGCACTTTTCCTCGCGGCCGCACCGGATGAACCAGGGGTTGTCGTGACGCGAGAACAGCCGGCGTTGGTTGCACTGAGGGCAGGTGCCCTTTCGCATGTACTCGGTACCGGCCATGTGCTGCAGGCCGTAGTCACTCTCAAGGCGCTGCAGTACATCGGCGCGCAGCTGGTGTTCCATTGGCTGTCGAATCACCGCGCACGCTCCGTCGCTGCAGCATTCAACTGTGCTTCCAGGGCCTTGTGAGTGCGGCTGATGCCGCGCAGGTGGGGCAGGTCCTCCAGCACTTTGCGGCCGCGTTTGCCGCTCGGGACGTTGCGATAACGATCGGAGTACCAGACCTCCGACATGGCATGGGTGTACTGGCCGGCAAGCCACTGCAGGTATTGCTTAGCCTGCTGCTCGTCCAGGGTGAGTTGGATGGTGATGTTGCTCATTTCGGCCACCAGTAGGATGCAGTTTCCCCTTACCCACGCGGTACGGGGCATCGGGAAGGGGTTTATTCGGGGTGTGTCAGGCGTTGCAGTTGTGAAGCATGCGGCGCGGTAGATAGCGTGCCGGCACCTGGTAGCGGTGCTGTGTAACCGTGTCCAACAAGATCAGGCTCGGCCTGAAGATCCCGCTGGATGCACAGACGCCGACCATCTGCAGGCGCTTGGTGGTCTTGCTTTCGAACTCAGCGACGGCCAGCTCGGCAATCCGCTGCACTAGGTGCGCCGGCACTTCCAGTGAGTGCGACAGGTATTGGCTGCAGCTCTGCAGCACCTGGTGATCGCCTGACAAGTGCAGACCTTCGCGACGGAACAGGTAGGCCACTGCGGCCTGCTGCATAGCGGCCCGGTAGTCGGTTTCGTGGTTGGTGGTCAGGGCAACGGCGTTCATGCGAGTGCTTCCTCCATGTCCAACTGGTCCAGCAGGTCGGGTTGATCATCAGTTGCAGCAGATTTCATGGCTTGGCGCCGGAGGGCCACAGGGGCTACAGGCAGGCGAACAGAAGGGTTCGGCATGCCGCTCGGGCTCATCTCATGGGTCATTTCGAACTGGGCACGGACGGACCAGCCACAGGCCTCGTTCACGCACTGCAGGTAGGCAATGCGCAGGAAAATGTGGGTGCCTTCACTGGTGCGGATGCGCATCTTGCTGCTGCAGTGGGGGCATACGAGCTTGTAGGCGCTGCTCACTTCGCACCCCTTACATTGGCCGCGCTGTAAAGCTGGATGGTTGCCGCGACCTCGGCGGTACGAGCCGCGAAATAACGGGTAAGGGCTTGGATGATGGCCAGCGCCTCGCAAGCTTCAATGACGCCATCCTCGATCGATGCTGCGATTAATTGATCGATTTGCCCCAGCTTCGCGTCGGTCTTCAACGAGCGCCGGAACAGCTCCACGTTGTCCAGGTCTTCGGTTTTGGTCAGCGGCACGAACATGCCGCCGTAGAGTCGAGCGATGAACTCGGGCAGGTGTGTGGTGTTGGCTACCTGCTCAAGCTGATGAATCTGGTCATAAGTCAGCGGGCGGCTGCCGGCATTCTCGTAGACACGGTTATCGAACTGCTTCAACTGAAAGCCGAGGTGTGCAGCTGCACATTCACGACCGCCTGGGTAGGCGCAAACAACCGCGCTTACGACCTGGCGCAGGGTTTCTAGAACGGGGGTCTTCATGTTCTGGTTTCTTCCTTGGGCCAGGGGGGCTACTTTTCGATATCGCCGAGTTTGATACCGAGCAGCACTGCTGCCCGATGAGCTTCGCCATATCGGCCTTTCTTGCGACCGTTGAGCAGATCACTGACGAGGTTTTTGTTTAGGTTGTGCGTGCGACTGAACTCGGCGATGGAGATGCCGGCTCGATCGAGCTTTTCGCGTGCTTGATCCAGCGTTAGGGGGGCGGGCATAGTGTTCATCTGTGTTCAAACGTGTTCATGTAGCGGTGATGATGGTTCAATAAATTGGACCAGTCAATGCCTAAGGTTTAAAAAAATGGCCATCGGCGATCGGCTGAAGGAAGAAAGGTCGCGTCTCGGCTTTAGTCAGACGGACCTGGCAGGGGTTGGTGGCGTGGGAAAAACCACGCAGATCAACTACGAGAAGGGCGAAAGGAGCCCGGATGCGAGCTACCTGGCTGCGGTGGCCGGGAAAGGGGTGGACGTTCTCTATGTCGTCACCGGTGAGCGCAAGCCGCAAGAGCCGGGCAGCCTATCCGCTGAAGAGGCGCAGTTGATTGAGCGGTACCGCCTCATGTCTACCGAGGGACGCAACACCATCAATTCGGTCAGCGAGGCGCTGGCGACCTTCAACAAGTAATTGAGCAGGATCGGCGGGCGCCGGCCCTCGCTCTTCAGGCGTTCGCGGTCCGGCGGCTGCGACGGTATGGAATCCAAGGAATGAATGGTTTCGGACGTGCTGTAGTGCGCGGCGCTGGTGCGCTGCTGGTTGCGCTGTCGATAGGGAATGCGTGTGCTAGTGAGTTCAGCGATAAAGCCGAGCGGGCTTTTTCGTCGATCGATTCGGTAAGCGAAACGGGGTCAACTGGTAAGGTTTCGCTCAAGGTACCGGAGCGCAGCCCAACGTTTTACGAAAGTGGTGATAAAGCGAACAAGGTGTTTGCGATCGACTCTGTTCGGGTCTTCCGCGATGTACCAAAGCTTGAGCGACTCGTGCTCACCATTCCGAGAGAAGGCAAGTTGCAGACCCTGGACGTTACAAGGGCTCAAGTCGAGCAGTACTACGGCATCAGCCTGACCGAGATGGCTGCCACCCCTTCTAGCTGGCGTGAGAGCTTCATTCAGTCACACGACAACAAGCAGTCGCGTGCTGACTTCGTCAAGAAGTTTGTTACAGAAAAATAATGCCACTTTGATATCAAGTGGGCTGGTGGCACGCGGCGTCATGCAGAAAATAGGTGACTCCCGAGCGTTTAGTACGGTGCCATGGTGGTGCCGAGCGCTTGAAATGGAGTTTCTATGCTGGATCGCAAGTTCCCAAGTTTGAAGGACCTTATTCGTGTGGTGTGGCTGTTCTGTCGTAGGAGTGACGCCCAGCGCCGGCAAATCACGATGATTCTTGAAGCCTTCGAAGTGCAGGACCACTCATAGAGCATTGCCAGCCCCGGTCATAGAACCGGGGCTTTTTCATTATCCTTTGGCTTGCTGCAGTTTCTTCCACTCCCGATCAGCTGCCTTTTGTGCGGCCTCCTTGCTGTCGTACACCCGCTTGATACGCTTGGGTTTCGTTGCGTCGCCGGCTACGACAGAGGTTTCCTTGCCTGTCGCCTTGTCCCTGTAGAACGCCACCACCCCGGTGTAGGCGCCATCTTTTGGCTCTTCGTACAGCCCATCCACGGAATCCTCTGGCAGTTTGCTTTCCAGCTCCAGGCTGGTGGTGAATCCGCCGTCGGCTGTGAGGCTGTGCTGGACGTTGCCGCCGTACCAGACAATCGCATCGATCTCGCCTTTGATGCCGCGCAGGCTGTAGGTCAGTTCTGGAATCAGGTCTGCTCGGCCTTTCGCCAGGTTGTAGCTCAACGTGGCACTACCGCGCTGCAGGCGGTTCAGCTCCGATCGGGCGGCACGTAGTGCGGAATCGCGATCGCTGTAGGTGTGCCGCAAGTCCTTGACCTTGTCGCCGCCACCGGCAATCGCCTCCTGTTTTTTGGTGCTGCCCACGTCGTAGTAATAGGCCTTCACTCCGTCGTAACTGTCCCGATCGGCCTGCAGGAACCGATGACCATCACCGTCGCGCCTGGTTAGGGTGATGTGGGGTAGAGCGCTGCCGCCTGCAGTCTTGCCCCCGCCTGCGGCCAGACATACCAGGCAGCCGGCTTTCACCGAGATAACCGCGTCGTGCATCTCGCCAAGCCGGGTGAGGATGTTGGCATCGGACTCGTTGGCCTGGTCCAGGTGCGCAACAGCACGCGCAGCAACTGCAGCCGCGATGTTGGTTTTGAGGTCGTTCGCGCTGGCGATGTCGCTAAGGATCTGGCCGAGGGTAGTGGTGTTCCAGCTGCGCTCGCGCTTGGTCTTCAGGCCGTTGCGCAGATCTGCCGATCGAGCGCGGATGTTGAGCATGTCGGGCGCGCCGCTGTGCTCGGTTTCGTCAACGGTGAATGAGCCCTTGTAGACCAGGCCTGTGTCGCTCCAGCCCAGCCACAGCTTCACCACGGCGCCCCGGGGCGGTATCTCCAGCAAGCCGTCGTCGTCCGTGAGACTGAGGCTCAACTGATCAGCCTCAAGGCCACGGTTGTCGGTGAGCTGGAGGCTGGACAGCCGCGGGCTGATGCTCTTGGCGATGTCCTTGCCGTTGACGGTCAGGCGGAAGGCCGGCACTGAGTTACTGTTGTCCCGCTGCATCTCGTTCTGAACATCCCGCATGTACGCTACGACGCGCAGTTCCTCGTCAGTCACACCAGTGTCCTCAGCAGACTGATGCCGCTGCTGGCCACACTGCCGAGCAGATCGATGCGGCCGGCATCGATACGGGCCAGAGCCAGATTGAATTCAATGCGCCGGGCTTTGCCATCGGCAAAGAACAACGTCTGTGTCTCGCTCAGGCTTTCGATGACGTACAGCCCGAGCATGCGCCCGGTACCGTCGACCAATGACCAGGCGCGGCCGGTATTGGCCATGCTTCGCAGCTCATCCAGGCAGACCGGGGCGCCGGCCAGCTCGGGCAGGATGACGCCGGGCAGAGTGATCTTGTCATCGCCGCGGCCGACGAACTGCCGTGCTGGCGGTGCGCCCACCCTGTTGCTGCTGGCGTATCGCCAATCGGTCTGGCGTTGCAGTTCTTGGTAGGCGAGGGTGTGCATGCTGAAAACGAACATGCCCAGAGCGAGCATCATGTCGGTTACTCCTGATCAGAAAGGCGGCTGCGCTGGCGAGCGGATTTCTCCCGGTTGCGGCGATCCAGTTCGGCGCTGACGGCACGGGCAATGGCTTGTGGGTCCATTCCTGGTGCTGGGTGAATGTTGATGTTGATGATGTCGTGGCTGTCGCTCACGCTCGGCGCCGCTGCAGCGACCGGTGACCGATTATCCAGGCTGATGCCGGGGGCCGTGTCGGTGGCCAGCGCCTTGCCCGTGCTGAGCTGGGGCGCTACAGCTTTGATATCTGGCTGACCTACTCGGGCCTGCGCCACCTGCTGGCTCACGCTCATCGCTTTGGCCGGTACAGCTTTGGCTTCGGCGACTCCGGGTGCGACTGTCTTCAGGTCGATCCGCCCGGACTTGGCCAACTGCTGGTTGAGGGTGGCTATCTCAGCAGTGCCGATTCGGTCAGCCTCTGGCGCTGCGAGATCGGCTTGGCTCAATTGCGTGCTCAGGCTGCTGGAGCTGCTCGCGAGCGCCTTGCCAGCCTCAACTTCAGGTGCGGTCGCCACGAGGTCGAATTGTCCGGCCTTGGTCAGGTCCTGGCCCATGCGAGCCACAGCGTTCAGCGGGGCTTTAGCTCCGGCGTCGACCCCCATGGCCAGGCCTTCAGTGGTGAAACCGCCCAGCTCAGCAAACACCCGTGACGGGCTGTGGATGCCGAGCTTTTCCTTGAACCATCCGATAGTGGACTCGCCAAGGCTGGTGATGGTGTCTTTCACAAGGCCGAGGCCCGCTGTCAGGCCGCTGATCAGCCCGCTGATGATCATTCCGCCGAACTCGGTGAAGCGTGCCGGCATCTCGACGCCCAGGTAGTTGAGGACTGTAGAGAACGCCTGATACACCAGGCCGATCGGGCTGAAGTTGGCCAACACCGTGAGGATGCCGGTGATGCCCCCGCTGAATCCGGCCTTGATCTCAGCCCAGGCACTGGTGAAGTAGGCCTTCACCTGGTCCCAGTTTTGGTAGATCAGGTAAGCCGCACCGGCAATCACTGCGATCGCCGCCGCGATGGCCAAGACCACTGGGTTGGCAGCCAAGCCCCACAGAGCGATCGATACTGCGCGTATTGCCCCGAGCAGACCGCCGGATAGCACACCGATCAGCTTGCCGATCATCGGGAGCACTGTGGCGCCCTTGAGCGCGAACAGCGACATGCCGTACTGGGCCAAGGCAAACGGGCCTAGCACGCTGGCCAGGGCAATGGTCAGGGCACCCATACCTGCCACCAGTACAGCGACAGCGGCGGCGCCTTTCGCGATGCCGGCAGCCAGTTCGGGGTTGGCACTGATCCAGGTCTTTGCGGAACCGACGATTTCAGTGACGGTTTGCACCAGCTCGCGCAGTGGCCCGCTCTCGCCATCTACAAGTGCGCCGACCAACGCGCCCCAGGTGCCGGTGAGCTTGTCCAGGTCGCCGCCCAGGTTGTCGCGGAAGGTCTTGCCCATCTTATCCGCCGCCCCGGTGATGTCGCCCAGGCTGGCGGTACCGCCGGCCAAGGCTTTCAGGAATTCGGGGATCTGGTCGACAGCGAGGTCCTCAACGGGCGTACCGAACAGCGCAATGGCTGCGTTGGCTCGCTCTGCCGGATTTTTGATGCGCAGCAGGGCGTTGGCTGTCTTTGTGAGGGCCTGGCGGGCATCGGTACCACCTTTGGCGATGGCAGCCGACATCTTCCCTGCGTTCAACCCGATTGAGGCGTAGGCCTCTTTGCTCGACTTGGACATGTCCGAGCCACGGATGGAGAACTCCTTGATGGCGTCCCCGGTCTTGTCCAGGGCGAATTTGCCCTGCTTGGCCATGTTGACCAGGAGGCTCATGGCTTCTTCGCCGCTGAAGCCCATCCCGCGGAAGTGTGTCGAGTACTCATGGAGGATTTCAGGGATTTCGCCGCGCATCTGCGTCGAAACTTTCTGCAGGCCTGCGGCGACCAGGTCAAAGGCTTGCTCACTGCTGCCAGCCAGGCCGTTCTTCATCAGGATGCCGACCATCTGGATGCTTTCGGCTACGTCGATACCCATGATCTTCGAGAGATCCAAGGCGCGTCGCGCTGCAGCGTCCAGTTCCTTGTCGCCCACGTCACCCAAAGCGCCCAGCGTGCTCTTGGCTGCGGCCACGGCTTCGCCGATCTCAGCCACGTCGGTGCTTTGCCCGTCCGTGCGAATGTTGCGGATGATTTCTACGTACTGGGTGGCGCGCTCTGGCGATTCGCCGGACTGGGCCGCGATCATCGAGGCCTGATGCGTGACCTCAAGTTGAGGGGCTACCAGCGCGGCACCTGCCATCCCGGCGCCGACGCCGCCCGCGATGCCAGCAGCGCCTGCACCAGCCATCTTGCCGGCCCTGTCCTGGACCTTCTCCAGCCGCGCTTTGGCCTGAGCAGCCTTGCGCTGGGCGGCAGCCAACTGCTTGAGCCTGGCTTCCTGCTGTTCGATGGTGTGATTGGTCTGCGCCATCTCCTGGCGCAGCGTTGCGTTGTGCTGGTTGAGCTTTCGGGTGTCGATACCGGCTTCGCTGAGCCGGCGCTGGAGGCCCCGCAGCGCCTCCTGTTCATCCTTAGTCTGTTGCTTGAGCGCGTTGGTGGCGCGAATGGCCGCCTGAAACTCAGCCGTCATCTGCTTGGTCGGGGCGTCCACCGTGGACATCGCCCGGCCCATTTCCTTGACCTTGGCCCGCGCCTCATCCAGCGCCTTGGCTGTTTCCCGTGCCTGGGCATGCTGTTGTCGCCAGGCGCTCACGTCCTTTTGCTGGGCGTTCAGTTCCTTGAGGCGCTCGCGGGTTTCCTTGAGCGAGCGGGCGGTATCCTGTCCGCCCTGGTTGATTTGGCGCAGCGGCGCGGTGGCTTTGTCCACGGCGTCCAGCAGCACCCTCAGCCGTAGATCATTTGCCATCACCGCTACTCCTCACACGCGCTCGCTCGCGCCATTCCATCAGTTCTCGGATCCCCAGCCGGTCCATGTCGGCCGGGGTCCAGTGGAAAACCACGGCCAGATCGGCCATGGCATCGTCTACGCAACGAGGGATGCGTCCGTCTTCGTCCGCTTCTGCAGCAAAAAACCGGTGACCTTCACGCCGATCGCGACCAGGTCGGCCGGGTCCATGGCGCGAACCTCGCCCTCGGTCAGCTGGCTGATGCGCGGTACCAACTTGATCAGCGCGCCGACATCCATCTGCAGCAGGTCCGAAAGCTGGATGCCGCGCAGCTCACCGGACGAAGGTTTGCGCAGAGTGACGACAGACAGAGTCGATTCGCCGCGTTTTACCGGGGTGTCCAGCTCTACAGCGTTGTCATCCTGGGGCAGTGCGGTTGCTTCAACGGTGACGGTGGATTTTTCAGTGCTCATGGGTGTTCAGTCCTTACAGTTGTGGGGTTAGAGGCCGATGGCCCGGCGCTGGGCGGCCAGCATGTCGACACCGTTGACGTTCTCGACGAAGTTCAACAGGTCGATTTCGACCAGGACGGAACCGTCCATGGTCAGCTTGTAGTAGCTGCAGGTGGTGGTGATGGTGTGCTCGGTGTCTTCCCCGGCAACGGCCTCGCCCATGTCGAGGGTCTCGTGACGGCCACGGACCACGACTTCCACGGCGCTCACTGCTGTGGTGTCGTCACGCTGATAGGAGCCGGCGAAGCGGATCATCAGGCCCGAGGCGCTCTGGTTGGCGAACTGCTTGATGACCAGGTCATCGATGCCGCCGATCTTCCACTCCAGCTGCAGGCCGTCGTCGGAGAAGCCCAGGTCGGCCTTCACCGGACCGTTCATGCCGCCGCCGCGGTATGCCTCCATCTTCCGGGCGAGCACGGGCAGGGTGACGGACTTGGAGATCCCCACGTAGCTCACGCCGTCGTGGAAGGTGTTCATGTTCTTGAGTTTGCGTGGCAGTGCCATTGTGCTGGCCTCCGTCAGCTATTGATGCGGCTGGCGAAGTCCGCCAGGTAACGGTCGGTGATGCGCTGGCGGAAGTTCAGGTCCTCCAGCGGCGGTACCGGGGTGTAGTCGTAGTCGATGAAGAGTTTGCCGGCCTTGAGGGTGGCTTCGGTGTTGGCTTCCTCGTCGTACCAGGCCTCGCCGCCGATCAGGTAGCCCCCGGAGATCAGCTCGCGGAACTTGGCGTTGATGCCTTCGATCATGTCCCGGACCAGCGAGGGGTGCATGGGCTTGTCCATGGCCCACATGTGCGCTTCCGCCATGGTGTCGGCGAGCACCTGGGCGGTACGGGTGTAGTTTTCGAACGCGAACAGCGGGTCATCGGTGCAGGTCCGGCTGCCCCAGAAGCGGTACCCATCGGCATTGATGAGGGTGGTCACCTCATTGCCGTTCAGGTAGTTGGCATCGGTGGCGGGGTTCTGCAGGTCCCAGAACACGTCGGCGCTGATGCCGGTTACGCCATTGACTGGCACGTTGGACAGGGTTTTGTGCCAGCCGGTGTCCTGGTCGATCTTGGCGCGCAGGCCCAGCGCACGCGCTACAGCAGGGGCGGTGTCGGTTGCATCCGACTCGGTGTTCCAGTACTCGAAGTCAGGCCAGATGACCATGACCTCGCGGGCGCCGAAGTTTTCGCGGTAGGCGGTGGCCTCTTCCTTGGTCTTGCAGCCCGCTGCACTGACGTAGGCGAAAGCGCGCAGCTGCTGCGCGATGGCGACCAGGGCGGTGGCCACCGGTTGCGAATCCAGGCCAGGAACGCCCAGGATGCGCGGGGTGACCTTGAGACGGCCTTTCGAAGCCAGCAAGGCTTTCATGCCGGTGTACTTACCGTTCTCGTCGGTGCCGCCGATGATGTTGCTGTTGGTTTCGGCATCGGTCTCGCCGGCCGCAACCCGCACCACAACGGTGACTGGCTGAGTCTGGTCGGCAATCGCCTGCAGGCTGGCCGCCAAGGTGCCGGTCTTGCCAGCTTTGGCGATCGCACTCTGCACGCTGGTGAGCAGGACAGGGGTATTGAGCGGGAACGCGACCGGATCGGCGTCGTCTGCGGTGCAGACCATGCCGACGATCGCGGTGGAAACGGTGCGGATAGGGCGGGTGCCCTCGTTGATTTCGACGACGCGCACGCCGTGATGGTATTCGTCGGCCATGTTGGATGCCTGTGCAGTGGAATGACACTGCACAGGCTGCCGCGCGCGCGGGGGATGGGCGAGGAGATGGCCCTGTAGCAGGCCGTCCTACAGTTGCTGTTCGGTCAGCCAGGTTGGTGCCACGGGTCGCTGCGCCGTATCAGGGAAGGCGGCGGACTGCGGCCAGTCGCGCAGCTTCTGAATGTAGCCCAGCAGCTCCACGAAGCGTTCCGGGGTCAGGGTGGTCGGCCGGAACAGCTCTTGTTCGTCGCGGTGACGGTCGCGCACTCCACCGGCCCGCACCATCTCGCTGTCGCGCCAGGCGCGCTCATTCACCGGATCGGCCACCACGGCACGCACCTTCAGCGACGGCGGCACAGTGCTGAAATCAACTGCAGCGCCCTTTGCCGCCCCCTCGCACAGCGCTTGGTACAGCTCGTGGTACAGCTCCTGGCTGACCTCAATAGCGTCTGCCGGAATGTGCTCATGCACGCCCTCGAAGAAAAACGCCTGTTCACTACAACTCGCAAAAATGATCATCACACCCCCGTCAGTTGCCAATCGCTTGCCAGTACACAACGCGAACACTGTTCAAGTTGTTATCCATAAACGCTTGCATGTCGACGCCAGCCTTCACTGGGTAGCCGACGCTCAATTCCTGGCGGCAAGTTCGGTAGACGCCTTGAGCGTCATAGTCGGAGTTCCAGACGCCGATAGACGCCACCACGTTGAAACAGTTGTTGGGGAACGGCGTCGGGAAGGCTACGTCGATGTTGGCGGTAGCTACCCCGGCCGGGGTCAAGATGTAACCCCACTGCTTCATGAAGCCGCCCGGTAGCTTTTGCCAGCCATAGTTTCCCTGCAGGGAGGCGAAGCTAGCGGCGTACTGGTTGGCGGCAGTGCCACCGACGATGAACCACAGGTTGGAGCCCGCAATCAGCAGCATGTTGTCGCCTGGCTGCATGACCATCGACGTCAAACCGGCCGACGCGCCATAGCCGATCTGGTCTCCGCCCTGCCGGGCAATGGTGACCGGCACCGGCCCCCAGTTGAACAGCAAGATGGCGTCCGCCGTGCGCACGTCCGATGACAGCGGCAGCGTCAATGTCTGCCCCGCCGCCGTCCCGTAGAACTCCACCGCCGAGCCCACGACGGTCGCGGCTAGCGTTGTGCTGACGGTGTAGGCGTTGAACCGGGAAACCGACAAGCCGGACTTTTTCACAAACTCGGTAGTGGCCACCGATTTATCGTTGTCCAGTTGCGCTGGCGTGGGGGCCGTTGGGTCACCAGTGAATACCGGGCTCGCCAGTGGCGCCTTGAGCGCCAAGGCGTTGGTCACGGTGGTGGCAAAGTTCGGGTCATTGCCCATCGCCGCTGCCAGCTCGTTGAGTGTATCCAGCGCGCCAGGGGCCGAAGCGATCAGCGCCGAGATAGCTGCCTGCACAAAAGCCGTGTTAGCCAGTAGCGTCGAGTTGTTGCCCGCTGCCGGTGTCGGCGCCGTTGGCGTGCCGGTAAAGGCCGGGCTGGCCAGGTTCGCCTTGAGTGCCAGGGACGTGTCGATCTGGGTCTTGGTGTACACGTCAGTCAGGCCATAGCCCGCCACAGTGGTCGGGTTGGTTGCAGCAGTTACCCGACCGTAGGCGTCCACCGTCACGCTGCGGTAAGTGCCTGCGGCCACGCCTGTGCGCCCGAAGGCCATTTCATAAGCCAGAGCGGTGACGCCCAGGGTAATTGGCGCATCGGTCACCAGTTGCCAGGCGCTGTCGGCGTTGACCGTGCCTCGCTCTACCAACACCAGCATGCCCGGCGTTACTTCGGCACTGATGTCCGCGTCGGTGCTGCGCACCCATGCAGCAGTAGCAGCAACATAGATCCCGTTGTCCTTGGCGGCGGCCTGGTTCTTTACCAGGACGCGGGCACCGGCGGCCAGTGCAACGCCGTCCACGGTCTGCAGGCCGCTTAAAGTGATGGCCCCGGTGGTCGCGGCGACGACCGAATGCTTGAAGTCCTGCTTTGCCAGCTCCGAGGTAACCCACTCCCGGGTGGCCAGCACCACGGCAGGATCGATCTTCAGTTCCACGTTGCTGGAGCTGCTGACGATCAGGTTCAAACGAACGACCTGGGTACGCCCTGAGCCCTGGCTCAGCAGCGGTTTGAAGGTCGGCGGGCAGTTGGCCACGGCGACCAGGTTGCCATCGATGTCATAGAGCCCGACCTCGCGAATCCATTTTCCGCCCTCGTCGGCGGGGATGACCTGCTCGGCAACGATGATCGAGCTGTTGTTGTCGTCGACCTTCAGTTGGTTGAGCGGCGCACGGCGCCACTCAGCAATAAGGCTGGTCTGCGAGGCATTGGGTGTTGGCTCGGTGCCATTGGCATCG
The DNA here is from genome assembly GCF_002759075.1 of Pseudomonas sp. 382. Taxonomy (NCBI): domain Bacteria; kingdom Pseudomonadati; phylum Pseudomonadota; class Gammaproteobacteria; order Pseudomonadales; family Pseudomonadaceae; genus Pseudomonas; species Pseudomonas sp. 382. Next base: position 205,243 of record NZ_PEMX01000002.1, on the reverse strand, counting down.
CCCACGCCCATATGAGTGATCTTCCAGGGGATGCCCAAGGCATCCGCGTTAGCCTGCTTTGCGGCCCCCACGTTGGTGAGGATCGCGTAGAACTGCGAGTTCTGGTCAGCCATGTGCAATGTCCAGTGTGTCGATGGTGTGTTCGCGGCCCCCGCGGCCGATAGACCCGGTCATCTCGATGTCACGGAGGGCTGGCGGGTAAATGTCCAGGTCGTCGCCGTCATACAGCCCGCCGGCAACGGACAGGGAACCGGTTGTTTCGAGGCTGATCGCCAAGCCGGTCAGGTGCCGGCTGACGGGCCTGGCGTCATCGATCAGCCATGTGAGTTCCTGGTAGGTTTCCTCGCTGATGCCTTCGTCGGAGACGCCAACCTTGATCGCAAACGTTCCTGGAACGCCCTCTGGCACCGTCTGAAACCACTCGATCACCTCGATTAGGTAGCCGAGCGGCTCCACCACTCGGCGCAGGGCGCCAATGGTCCCTTTGCGGGAGTGGATGTAGTACGACGACCGGATAGCGCCCCGCTTGGCCGATTCGCTCCAGCGGCTGTCCCACCGATCGACGGAAACGGCCCAGGCCAAGAAGGGCAGCAGCGCCACCGGGCAGCGATCGGGGTTAATCAGGTCACGGATGGGCACTGGTACACGCTCGATCTGAGCGAGCGCCTGGGCTGCTTGGCGTTCCAGGTCCGTGGCATTGCCGGGCAGCAGCCTCATCATTCAGCCCCCTGTGTCAGGCTGATGCCGGTGCAGTAGGGCGCCTGGCTGTCCGTGGCGTTGATGTCAGCCCAGCCGGCAAGAACCACCTTGCGCACCCCTTCGACGTGCAGGGCGGCGTGCACAGCTGATTCAGACACCTGCATACCCAGTCGGCGGCGTTGTGTTACGAAGGCCTGCAGTTTCTGCGTTGCGGCATCAAGGATCGGCTCGGCCTCTGGCCCCAGCGTGTTCAGGTAAAGCGTTGCAGTAACCTGGTACGGCAGAACCTCAGCGCCCTGCACGATGAGGCGGTCAGCGACAGGCCGGCGGTCCTCATCGTTCAGGTACGCGGAGACGATGTTGATCAGCGCCTGGTCGGCGGTGCCATTGCCCAGAGCAGATTGGATAGTCACCACGGCCACGGCGGGCGACGGGCTTTGAGCTGTGGCGTCTGCGACCCTGCCATCCGCCGCCCTGGCGTGGAAGATGTAGGAGTTGCGCGGGCCAGCAGTGCTCAACCCTTCAAACGCCATCTGCGCCCGCTCTCGCAGAGCCTCATCACCCTCAAGTACCTGCGGGATTGGCGGAATCGCTTGCGGCTGGGCGGCCTGGATCACCAGGCGCTTGACGTTGACGTTGGCGGCGACCTGGTCCAGATCGCTGCCAGTGGCCGAGCTGAGCAGCACCGCGAGGGCGGACTCGTTCACGCGCTGCCGCCAGATCATTTCCCGGTAGGCATTCTCCTGCAGCAGCTTGGTGATCGGCTCGGACTCGAGTTCTAGCCGACCGGCGATCTCGGCCTGCTCATCGGCTGGCCAGAGGCTGATGGCGTAGGCCTTGCGGTCGGCCAGGATCTGCTCATAGTCGATCTGCTCGACCACCTGGGGTGCCGGCAACTGGCTGAGGTCGATCGGTAGAAAGGTGTTCATGCGGTGCTCCCCAGCTGCAGCGGCATGCGGACGTTGAACTCTTCGTTGCTGTCGACCAGGACGGCGGTCATGTCCAGCTCAGCCCGCCCGGTCAGGTCGGGGATGTTCAGTTGCACGCGGGTTAGGTTGATGCGCGGCTCCCAGCGGAGCAGGGCCATCGCGGTAGCTGCGTACAGGCGCAGGCAGGTGGTTTCGTTAAGGGGTTGATCGATCAGCTCCGGCAGCAGGCTGCCGTACTCCCGGCGCGCAATCCGGGTGCCGATGCGGGTAGTGAGGATGTCCTCGACAGACTGGGCGATGTGCTCACGGGTGGTCAGGGTCGAGCCGTTCCGGCGGTTCATTTGGCAGGCACTCCTGTTTTGCTGCCGCCGACCTGCACGCCGCCGTGCGTATGCGTTACCAGACTGATTCCCGCGGCGATGACGTCTTGCGTAACTGTCACAAGTCCGGTCACGGTCTGGTTTCCGGTCTGGACATAGTTACCTTCGTGGGTGATGTCGCCCTTGATGTGGATACCGCCCGTGCTGATCAGCTCGGTGGTACCGCCGTCCGGCAGGGTGGCGACCAGGTGATGCGCCACGCTGTCGTACTCGACCACGGCGCCATCGGCGTAAGTGCGGCGATGCAGGCCGGCGCGATCGCCATTGGCTGGAATCAGGTCACTGAAAAGGCCGGTTACCGCCACACCGTTGGCCAGCTGACCGCTGGGCGACAGCAGCAAAACTTGCTCGTTGACGGTGGGCGGGTCCCATTCACGGTTCTCGCCCGCTCGCCAAGCGAGCCACGGCAACCAGGTTGTCAGCATTCCGCCGGTCTGGACCTTCACACGGGGCGGCACGTGTTGCACCTCGGCGACGGTGCCGAAGCGGATCAGGTTTTCCAGCAGACGGTTGAGTTCGGCAAGGGAGTTCATGCCGGCGATGGTCGCGCCACGCGTGCGCGAGCGCAGCCGGTGGCGGTTGTAGCGGGCGCGGCTACAGGCCCAGGTGGGCGAGCACCAAGTCTTTCAGCGCTTCCTGATCCTCGACAGTGAACCCGAGCAGCTCCCGGGCCTCGTACTGCGCCGTCGGCCCGCGGGCGGCGATGCGATCCCGCAAGCCGTACTGGTGGACGCGGGCAATCCTTGCGATCCGACCGGTAAACCCGACTGCCAGGCCCTTGGCATCCCCTTGCGCCTTGAGGTAGCTGGCTGTGCGCAGTTTCTGGAACATCTTCGCCTTGGCCTTCACCCGACCTTTTTTCTCGCGCAGCTTGTGCGGCCTTCGCGCCGTGTACTGGGTGCCATCGGCATTGCGCTGGGCTTTGATCCGTTGCTGTTGGCCCCGGCGCAGCTGCTGCGCCAGGGTACGGGCCAGTTTCGCCCGGCCGGCGGGCTCGATCTGGCGAAGCAGTGGGCCCGCCCAGTCTTCCAGGGCGTCGAGGTCAGCCACGGGCAGGGCGCTTCGGGTGAGGCATGACCAAGGCCATGCCGTCCGGGGCGGCAGGCGGCTGCCAGGACACGAGCGGTTCGCCATCGGCATACACGGTCACAGGCCCTTGCTCCTGGTACTCCTCGTATTGCGGTTCGGGGGCGTGGGAAGCATCTAGGCTGCCATCCGCCTTGCGGGTGACGATCACGCGCTCGGTCAGGGGCAGGGTGAGGCTGAGATCTACCTTGCTGCGGTCCAGCATATCGGCTTCGAATTTCAGCCCCTCGGCGGACTTGTCCAGGTTGACCAGCAATTCAGACTGGTTGACCCGCAACCACCCAAGGATCGGGAGCATCACGCTATCAGGATGCCCGGCGAAGTCCGTCAGGATGATCTGCAGGGTGTAGCTGTACTCGAACGAAAGGCTGGCAGCCGCGGTGCAGCGCACTTTGCCCTGGTCGATGAACATCAGCAGGCGTTCAGGGTTGTTCTTTAGGCCTGGCACGGCCTCCAGCAGCAGGTCGCGCAGGCTATCGGGCTTGTTCATGCTTCACCTGGTGCTGGTAGACGGCGTCGACCTGGGCGGCGCACTCGGCCCAGGCCAGCTCGGTGCGCTCCTGGTCAGTGAGCAACTGGCCGTTCTTTGCCGGGCTTGTCGCTGGCAGTTGGCAGGGCACCACCACTGGACAGCCACTGACGGTAAGCGTCGGCGCCGGTGATGGCGGGACGCTCCCGCAGCCGGCGAGCAGCGTCAGGGAGAGGCTGATCAGCCCATTGCCGTAGTTCATCATTCTCATGCTTGAGGTCCTCGATCAGGCGCTCGCGGTTAGCCAGGCCGGTGCGCAGCTCGCTCTGGAGCTTGAGCAACTTGGCCTGGTCTTCGCGCTCGCGCTCCAGGGTGGCTTTCAGTGCGTTGGCGGTGGCCAGGTTGTCACGGGCATCGGCCTTGGCGGTGTCGAGCTGCTCCGCCAAGCCTTCGGAAGTTTTCTTCTCGCTATCCAGCAGCGATTTCTGCGACCAACCCCACGCGCCCAAGCTGGCCAGCAGCACAGCGGTGAGCAATCCGGTGCGAAGGTCCATCAGGCGGCTACCAATCCACGGTCCTGGTGCCGCTCGAAGGCGCGCTCCAGCTTCACGTCGTACAGGTTTCGCTGATAGTTCGGGCCGTTGTAGAGCTTGGCCACCGTTGCCCACTTCTGTGCCTTCAAGGCCTTGAGCAGGTTGGCGTCGGCTTCGATGAAGCGGACGAACACCTCCAGGTGGTCCGCCTCGCTGCGATTCATCGATGCCACAAAGTCATGCACGCTGGAGTAACCCAGGCGCTGCCAGTGGTAGCCCATGACTTGGAAGCCGCCCCAGCTTGCCGACTCCAGTGCTGATACTTCGTCCAGCTGTCGGGCCTGGGCGAGGCGCTGATGCTCGGCGCTCCCGCCGATGTAGCCGCCGGCTTTCGGGTTGACCAGGTTGGGTGCCTGCTTGGCCAGCTGCTCAGCGCGCTGGTGCAGCTGCTCCTGGTCATCGTCGGATGAGCGAACCAGCTGCAAGCGGTCAAACATGACGTGGCGCTCGTAGAGGATCACCGGCTTGCCGTTGTCGAGGAAGCCGCGGCCTTTGGATTCGACCTCGTTCAGCGCATACACAGCCGCGACCGGCACGCCGAGGCGGGCGGCGGCCTGGACCAGGTCGGAATGCTTGAGGAGCTTGCCGGTGTCCAGGCCTTTAAGGCTGGCCATGGTCTTCGGCCCGGCGGCGCCGTCGGAAACAAGCCCGACCTTCTCCTGGTAGGCCCGGACTGCCGCCTCGGTGGCATCGCCAAAAGCGCCGTCTGTATCCAACTTGGCGCCTTTGGCGTTGAGCAGGCGTTGCAGCTCGCGAACCGCCTGGGAGCGGTCGCCATGTCGAAGTGTGGTCATGCTGTTCCCTCTTTGCGGGTGAAGAACTTCTTCGCGGTTGCACGGGTGAACTCGACGCCCAGCAGGCCAATGACGCCCCCGAAGAACGGGGCCGCGCTGATTGGGATGCCGATCAGCGACAGGCCGTGGCTGGCCGACAGCGCCAATGCACCGCAGAGCGGGGCTTCGACGGCCATGCGGCGGATTCCGCCGCCACCGTAGATCACCCGTAGGGCGGCAATAACGATGGCCAGACCGCCGGCATACAGGCCGGGCCAGTTGTGTTCGAGCCAGGTGGCGAGCCAGGCCCAGGTTTCAGGGCGGTCAGGCATGGGTGTCCTTCCTTGGTTGTGGGTTGGGGAGGCCGGTCAGTCCCATAGGTTCACCATCTGGCGTTCGGGGGCTGCCGCTTGCAGTTCGGGGAGGGTGACGAGCAGGCCAGAAGGAAGCACAGGCCCCTTGTCCGCCAAGCCCGGATTGGCATCGAGCACGGCTTCGACCACGCCGGCAGTGCGGCCGTAGTGACGCCAACACAGGGCGTCTACGGTGTCGTTTTGCTGGGTGCGCTTCTGCTCGGCCATCACAGCAGCTCCACAGTGGTGCGCGAGGTGCCCAGGAAATCGCGGACTGCCCAGCGCTGGTCGCGCCTGTAGTCTTCGATGGTCGGGGCGGTTTCGTCGGCCTTCTTGGCGCCACTGGCGGTGCTGTCGTAGTTGCGGTAGCGCTCGCAAACCTCGGCGCCGGCCGCACATTCGACGGCGCGCACGTACAGGTGCACCAATTGCGACTTGTCCAGGATCTGCTCACTCGGTACGTCATCCAGGACGGTGAAGCCTTCGGCCTGTTTGGCTACTCGCCACTTGGCCAGATCTCGGTTGACGCTGAGGATCGCCGCGACAACGGCTGTTTCGAGGCGGGCGGGGGTTACGCTGGAGTCGATGCGCAGGGTTTCCCGCAGCGAGTCCAGATCGATCGACGGCCAGAAGGGGTCGCTGTTTATATGGCTGCCCGGTACCGAATCGCTTGGTACCAAGCCGCCGGCAATGAATCCGCTCATGGTCGTGCTCTGAATAGGTCGGCGGTGGTCGGGGCTTCACAGCTAAGCCAATGGCCGCTGATCCGCCCCGAGCCGCCGGGTTGCGTGGGACGCTCGGTTAGCTGGCAGGGCCAGCGAGTTTCTTGAGGAGACGCTCGGCCTTCTCCAGGTCTTTCTTTCCGCCACAGGCATTGTCGAGCTTGATGGCTTCTTGCAGCAGCTCGACGCCCGCTTCTACTTGGCCAGGCGCGCCCGGATTGCTCTCGTCGAGGCCTTGCAGCGTTGCGCGTGCCAAAGCCAGCTTGAGCTTGGCCCTGGCTTCATCCGGCATGTCTTGCTCTTCCGTGAGCAGGGCGGTGCGGAGCAGGTCGTCAACTGGGAACGTATCGCCAGCCTTCTGAGCGTTGAGCGCGGCCGTGGCGACTTCTTCAGCGATCAGGCAGCCGGTGGTGCGGGCGAAGCGGTTCGGGGTTGGCAGGTTGTGCTTCAGCACATACTCAGCAATGTCCAGGCCGCCCGGGAAATCACCGGCATCGAAGCGCCAGATCATCACGGTGGTGAGTACGTCGTCATGAGCACCTTGGCCAGCCTCAAGGATGCCGACGACATAGGGGACGTACTCCGGCAACAGGATGCTTTTCAGCCTGGCCTTGGCCTGCTTCGACTGAACCTGCTTGAGGCGCAGTTGGTCTTGCTGGAGTTTGGCCAGCATCAGCTCATAGCTGGTCAGGCCTTCCATCATGGCGGCCGGGGCGGTGGTGGCCGCGTCCTTGGCGGCCAGCTTGCGCAGTCGGGTACGTTGGGCAAGGGTCAGGGTCATGGCTTAGACCTTCTCGATGTTCTCGACCAGGGCGCAGGCACCGAAGTCTTCCACGACATACGCCTCGTTCGACGACTGATAGTCGGCGATCTGGTCGGCGTCCGGCTCGTCGCGAACATGGCGACGGCGCTTTTCGTTTTGGTAGTAAATCGACAGGTTGGACAGAGGGCCTACCCAGACACCACCTTCGATGAAGAACGGGGCGTCATATTCGATCGGCAGGCCACCCAGGCGGGTTTTGGCGATGATGTCGTCGGCGGCGTTGGCTTCCTGGTTGGAAGCAGCCCCGTTTTCCAGTGCCTTGAGCTGCTTTTCGTGCAGCAGGGCATGGTCAACGATTACGACCAGGTCGGAACGCTTGCGATGCCACGGGTCCAGCAGCTGGATGGCGTCGAACACCAGGGCGTCGAGGGTCTTGTAGTCGCCAGTAGCGCCGATGGTTACTTTTCCGGCTACCTTGCCTTCATCAATGACGCGTTCCGGGGCGCGCTCGCGCATCTTCTGCAGCCAACCGATGTTGACATCCTGCAGCAACGGGTTGGCGGTCAGGTCGGTGTCAGCGGCAGCACTGGTACCGTTGAAACCGATCATGATGCGGTCCAGGCCTTGTTGCTGAGCGATAGAACCAGCCAAGCGGGTCTGGAAGTCTTTGAACTTCGCCCAGGCGTCGAGCCGTGCGTAGGGGGTGGCGGTATCGAAGTTGGTTTTCTTGCAGGCGTAGGTGTCAGCAGTGAGCGCGGCAACGTCGCGAGGCTGACGGCGTTTGCCGGAACCAGTGGCGGTGCGGCCAGCAGTCGGGCCGTTTACCCCGAGCAGGATGGCTTCGCCTTCCGCTTCGTCCACGCCGATGATGTTGATCTTTTTCAGGAACGCGCTGGATTCCTGGATGGCGGTTTCCAGCTTCTGCGCCGGGTTTGGCGCCACGGTGTAAGTCTCGGTAACCGAGCTGACATCGTTGATTTTGGCCTGGTTGGCCAGGTAGCCGTTGAAGGCGATCCGGGTTGCTTTCTGCATGGTGAGTCTCCGAACTGGTGGTGTGTGGGGCTGCGGGGATCAGTAGTCGGCCTGGATCTGCCCGTCGCCACCGGTCACTGGTGGGCGTTGCGTCTGGGAGTGGTCTTCGGTTTCGCCCAGGCGCTTGACCAGCTCGTTGAAGTCCTTGGAAAGCTTGTCGTGGTCGGCCTGGAGCTTCTCGCGGGCGTTTTTCTCCGCGGTGAAGGCTTCGGCCTGCTCGGCGCCATGGGTGACGATCTGCTCGATCATCTCGCCCAAAGCGGCGAAGCTGGCGGCGTCCTTGCCTTCCTTGTCCTTGCTCTTACCGAGAAGATCAGTGACCCGCTTGCTCAGCGACGCGAACATGCTGGGGGTCTCGGTGATCTCTTCGAATTCGAAGGCAGTCTCTTCCGCTGCCGAGAAGAGGTTGTCCTTGTTGGTTTTGCGGCTGGCCAGCGAGCCGTGCTGAGCGCTGAATGACAGTGCTTCGGTGCCGAGGCTGGCCGGGGTGTCAGTTACCGCGAGGCCAACCAGGTAGGCTTTGCCGGTGTCGGCAAACTTCGGATCAACCTCGATCGAGGTGTAAACCTTCTGGCCCGCCTTGTTGAGGGCGATCAGCGCGTCGTTCGGCTCCAGCTGGGCGAAGAGGGCCAGCTTTTTCACCTTGTTGATTTCGACTTCTTCTGCTTTCAGCGAGAAGACATCGCCATACGCGCCGAACTCGCCACCTGGCCAGGCCCACTTGATGTGCTCGCAGTTGATGCGGGCACCGTAAGTATTTGGGCTGTAGGTGCTTGCCATGTCCTCGATCCAGCTGCGCTCGATTTTGCGGCCATCGGTGGTCGCGCCTTCGACGGCGATGCGAGTCCATTTGGAGCGGAATTTCTTGGCTGGGGCTTTGGTGCTGTCGGACATGCCGGGAATCCTCATGGCGGTGGCGTTGTGCCTTGCAATGAGGGGCATGGTCCGCAGCCGGCTGATTTACGGCAACGCGCTGCACTTGTAGGCTTAACGGCTACAGTGGGCGCCTGTGGGGGAATACGCGCGCGAGCGGCAGCATCGGCGCCATGAACACTACAGCCCAACCCACACTCGATCCGCGCCGCCAAGCCAAGTTCATGTACTGGACGGGTTGGCGCGTTACCGATATCGCCGATTACCTGGGCGAGAAAGAGAAGACCGTCCACAGCTGGAAGGCCCGAGACGAATGGGATCGGGCCGACAACGTCGAGCGCATCGGCGGCGCCCTTGAGGCGCGACTGGTGCAGCTGATCCTCAAGGACGGCAAGACCAGCGGTGACTTCAAGGAAATCGATCTGCTCCATCGCCAGCTGGAGCGGCAATCACGCATTCAGCGGTACCAGGCCGGCGGTACCGAGACCGATCTCAACCCTAACATTGCCAAGCGTAATGAAGGGCCCAAGAAGCAGCCCAAGCGCAACGAACTGGACGAGGACCAGATCGAGCAGCTGGTCGACGCCTTCCGAGACAGCTGCTTCGACTATCAGCTCGACTGGTACCGCGCCGGTAACCAGCGCACCCGGATGATCCTCAAAAGCCGGCAGATCGGTGCCACCTTCTACTTTGCCCGGGAAGCGCTGATCGACGCCATCACTACCGGCCGCAACCAGATCTTCCTGTCGGCCAGTAAGGCCCAGGCGCACCAGTTCAAGACCTACATGCAGGCGTTTCTCAATGAGGTGCTGGGGGTCAAGCTCACTGGCGACCCCATCGTGCTCTGGAATAACGCCGAGTTGCATTTCCTGGGCACCAACTTCCGTACCGCCCAGGGCCGGTCCGGCAACTTCTACTTCGACGAATTCTTCTGGGTGCACGGTTTCACCGAGATCAACAAGGTCGCCTCGGGCATGGCGTTGCACAAGAAGTGGCGCAAGACCTACTTCTCGACGCCGAGCAGCATGGCGCACCCGGCCTACACCTGGTGGACCGGTGAGCGGATCAATAAGGGCAAGCCTTCTGCTCAGCACATCCAGCTGGATGTGACCCATGAGGCTCTGCAGCAGGGCCGGCTGTGCGAGGACAAGATCTGGCGGCAAATCGTCACGATCATGGACGCTGAATCAAGGGGCTGCGACCTGTTCGACCTCGATGAGCTTCGGCTGGAGTACGACGGGCCAGCGTTCCAAAACCTCCTCATGTGCCAGTTCGTGGACGATGGGCAGAGCATATTCCCCCTGAGCATGCTGCAGCCCTGCATGGTGGAAAGCTGGGACTGGCCGGGCTACAGCCCATTTGCTGCCCGGCCATACGGTGAGCGGCCGGTGTGGGTTGGCTACGATCCGGCGGAAAGCGGCGACTCGGCCGGTCTTGTCGTGGTTGCGCCGCCGCTGGTACCGGGCGGGAAGTTCTTCGTCCTGGAGAAGCACCAGTTCCGCGGGATGGACTTCAACACCCAGGCCGAGACTATTCGACAAATCACCAAGCGCTACAACGTGGCCTACATCGGAATCGACACCACGGGCATGGGCAGCGCCGTCGCGCAGCTGGTGCGCCAGTTCTTCCCGGCGCTGCGCACCTTCACCTACAACCCCGAGGTCAAGACACGACTGGTCATGAAGGCCTGGGACGTGATCAGCAAGGGGCGACTGCAGTTTGATGCCGGCGCAACCGACATTGCCCAATCGCTCATGGCCATCCGCAAGACCGTCACCCCAGGCGGTCGCCAATTCACATACACCGCGGGCCGCAACGAGGCCACCGGCCATGCCGACCTGGCCTGGGCGCTCTTCCACGCGCTGCATAACGAGCCGCTCGAAGGCCAGACCGCAGCCAACACACGCATCATGGAGATCTTCTGATGGGCAACAATGACCAGGTCAGCGCCTTGCCGGCGCCCGCAGGTGAGCTGCTGGCCAACCCCAGCGCCCGAGCCGAGGCATTCACCTTTGGCGACCCGGTACCGGTCCTGGACGGGCGGGAGATCCTGGATTACCTGGAGTGCTACGACAATGGCCGCTGGTATGAGCCGCCGGTCTCGCTGGACGGCCTGGCCCGCTCCTCCAAGGCAAGCGTCTACCTGCAGTCGGGCCTGATCTTCAAGCGCAACGCCTTGGCCCGCACCTTCATTCCGCACAGGTTACTGGGCCGGCAAGCCTTCGAGCAGATCGTCATGGACCTGGGTTGGTCGGGCAACCTGTACCTGGAGAAGCGCGACAGCATGCTGCGCGACACCCTCGGGCTTCGGCCATGCTTGGCCAAGTACATGCGACGCGGCTCCGATCTGCAGACTTATTACCAGGTGAGGGGCTGGCGGGATGAATTCGAGTTCCGCGCCGGGAGTATCTGCCACCTGCGCGTGGCCGATATCAACCAGGAGGTTTACGGCCTACCGGAGTGGTTGCCGGCGCTCCAAGCCGCGCTGCTCAACGAGTCGGCCACACTGTTCCGGCGCAAGTACTACCAAAACGGCAGTCACGCGGGGTTCATCCTCTACATGACCGATGCCGCCCAGAACGAAGACTTTGTCGACGACCTGCGCAAAGCGATGAAGAGCAGCAAGGGGCCTGGCAACTTCCGCAACCTGTTCATGTACGCCCCCAACGGCAAGAAGGACGGTATCCAGCTCATCCCGATCAGCGAGGTGGCGGCCAAGGATGACTTCGGCGCAATCAAGAACATCAGCCGCGATGACCAGCTGGCCATGCTGCGGATCCCGCCGCAGCTGATGGGCGTTGTACCGCAGAACTCTGGTGGCTTCGGTTCGGTGCGAGAGGCTACCCAGGTGTGGGCGGTGAATGAGCTGGAGCCCGAGCAGGCCAGGCTGCTGCAGATCAACGAATGGCTGGGGGAGGAGGTGATCCGCTTCAACCCCTATGAGGTGCCGGCCAGCAACGGCAACTAAAGCCGCAGAGACAGAAAAGCCGCCCATCGAGGCGGCTTTTTCGTGTCCCAATGACCTTAAAACGTGCGGGGTTACAGCATAAAAAACCCCAGTAAATCCTACCACTTCAGGCCCGCTCAAGCCAGCCGTTTTACCCGTTTGGCCCAATGATTACGGGGGTTAAAGCGGAGGGTAGAGCAGTGGCTCGCGGCGATCTTGATTTGCCATCTGGCCGCCCCAGGTGGGTATGCCGCTCCCCCGCTGCCGGTTCGTCTCCATACATGCATGAGCCCTGGCCACCCTGAGTTCATGACGAAGTGTGCTGATTTCCTGGTTGAGCGCCCAGTTGATGTCCACCAGCTTCTGCATGTCTTCGTGCGCCTTCGCGAGTTGGTGGCGCGCCTGTTCGCTTTCGTGCCTGAGCAGCACGACCTGGTGCGCGGCCATCTCCTCGTGGCTGGGCATCCCCAGCTCGAACCCTTCGTCATCGATGAGCACCATGGCCACCCTCATTCAATAGCACTGTATGCGCATACAGTACCATCAAGTCAACGGCCTGCCGAGCCCTGCTGGGCTGGGTGGTGCTGACCCCGGCGCGCGCCCTCGTCCCCCCGCCACGCCTGCGGGCTAAACGTGTCGGAATTTCCGCGCCCCTGCAGCCAGGGTTAAGCCGCCCCGGGTCTGGGCTTGGGCAGGTTATGAGGTGTCTGGGTGTTCTGCGGATCCCTGCGGCGAGGTGCTTTTTGTGGCGAAGGGGGAGTTGTGCCGTCTCGATCTGGGGGGAGCCGTGGGAAAAAGGTAAGTTTTCGTGGAAGGGGCTTTCTGTGGGCTGAGGTGCTCGGATTTGTTGGGCTTGGTGGCTAACTTTTGATGGTTAGGAATGGTTAGGTTTGAGGTTAGGAGTTCTCAAGTGCCTGATTTTAAAGGGTTTTGTTTTTGAGAAACTGACTATAGGTAAAGGTTAGGAAATTACCAATATTTAACCAAAACCTAACTTTTAGAGGTCTTCTGGAAGCCAGAGCTGGAGAGGGATGCAGCCTGTTCGCAAGAAAACTAACCGACCTAACCTTTTCCCGATGGGTCAACATCAAACGGTGGTCGCCCCTAGGGGGAGGCTGGTCGAGGGTGACACGCAGATCTGCGCTTGTGCACGCCTCTTGTTACGTCGGTTGTTACGCGCATTGCCGAAACGACATGAAGAAACGCACGTAACACCTTGATAAATATGGTGCCGGCACCAGGAATCGAACCCGGGACCTACTGATTACAAGTCAGTTGCTCTACCATCTGAGCTATACCGGCAATGGGGCGTCATTATAACGATCGGTTGGCGCCTGTAAACCACTTCCTTGCGAAAGCGTAAAAATAGCCTAAGTCACCGGCCGTGAAGGATATTTTCTTACCAGCCGCGGTGGAGGGTGGTGACGCTTGGCTCGGTCTTGCCCGGGTTGAAGAACAGCTTGTCGTTGTCGCAACCACGCTTGCGGCAGGGGCTCTCGGCGCGCAAGGGCAGGCCGTTATCACCGCCTAGCTGCATGCCGGGGGTGTTCCAGTCCAGGCCATTGTGCTCCGCAGGCTGGTGGCCACTCATGCAGCCGGTAAGCGTCACCGTCAAACCCATAAGGGCGAAGAGGGAGGTGGTGATGTGGGACACGTTTGAGGAATCCATTCTTGATTTCATAAAGCAGTTTTAAAAGGGATGAGCGCCACGCAACGACGCGCTCATCCGTGTCAGGTATCGTTGTGTTCCAACAAATCGCCCGGTTGGCAGGCGAGCGCTCGACAGAGCCTGTCCAAGGTTTCCAGCTTGATGCCTTTGACCTTGCCGTTCTTCAGCAGCGACAGGTTAGCCTCGGTAATGCCAATGATTTCCGCCAGATCTTTGGAACGGATCTTGTTCCTGGCCATGACAACATCCAGGCGGATAACTATTGGCATATGCAGTGATTCATGTGGGGGCGTCCAGTGCTCACTATCCGGTACAGGGCACTTGTGAGGGTGCTCTGGTTTGGGGGTCAGATTTTTCGCAGGCGGATGCGGATGATACACCTATCCACGGGTGATGGACGCGTCGGTCGTCAAGCTTGCTTTGCTTACCAGTCACGATGCATGGCACGGCCGTCGGGTTCGGGCCGGCCAGGGTCGAAGATCAGCCGGTGGTTGTCACATCCCCTTCGTTTGCACGGCCCCCGATGCGCTGCCGGTTTTTGCCTGACCACTTCCACCCAGGGTTCCTCCCTTTCGGGATAGGACGGTGGCGTCGAGCAGGCACTGAGGGTAACGAGAAAAACGCAGCCGGCGAATTCCTTGCATTTCATGGTGGTTCCCCCGGATCAATAGGCGTTCGTTACGCGTTCGACTTGACCGCCACAGCCAACGTAGCAGTCGTTGAAACCCTGTTTGCAGCTGGAGCCTTCGCTCATGAATGCGTCGCCCCCCCAAAACTGTGTGGGGGCCGGGCAGTAAAAGCGCGCGTCTTTCTTGGTTCTGCCTGCCCGGCAGTATTGATAGGCGCGATGCTCCGACTCATAGCGGGCTCGCTCGCTGCGCGCCTGCTCGGCAGACAGCTGTTTGCAGTGCTTGAGTTCGGTCGAGCATGCCCGCACGCAGGCCAGCCCGGCTTCGCTGGCGGGTGCAACGTAGCGGTACGAGTACCCAGGGCCACAGCCTGCGATCAAGACAAAAAAAAGCATGACCGTGCTGAGCCGGCCGGCAAGACGTGTCGGCTTTGCCCAGACTTGGCGCAGGGTTTCAGACATAACACTTGTTCTCGTCATGGATGGACTTGGCATTGCGCATTACCGATGCGAAGGCGCACAACAGCAGCCCCATGGCGATCTGCGACAAAGCTGCGGAAGAGAGGTCCAGGCCCAGGTTGGCCCCGCCGTTACCGGATGGCAGGTCCCAGCTCAAGGCCAGACTCTGCAGCAAACCAGCCAGCGATTTGATCAGCGGCATGCACAGGCAGAGGATGCCGATGCTCCGCAGCCAGCGGATGTTCAGGTCGGTCCAGGCGTGGGAGGGCTGCAGGTTTTTGAACAGCAGGCCGGTGAAGAACAGTGGCGCTGCAGCAGTCAGGGCGATCAGGCAATCGAGCCCGACTACTGTAACCATGACCAGTTTTGATGGCATGTAGTGGGTGACGCCAAGCATTGGCATGCTTGCAGCGTTATCGGCGAGAAGGGCGTCCAGCATGGCAGGGTACTCAAGGCCCCAAAGCAGCCCTGGGGTGGCAAGTTCGATAGCAGCTACCACCCAGGCAAGGGATATAGCGCAGATTGCTATCAAGGGGCGGGGAGTTTCGGATGGTTGAATGGTCGAAGTCATGTGGCGCGCGTCCGTGATTAGGTAGAGCGCGCATTTAACATCATTATCGTAATTAGATAATAAATTTCTGTGTTTCGGTTTTTTTCATGGGGCTCGTTTTTTGCTGTGCTTTATCCACTGCCGATGGGGCATCACGTCAGCCAGCAGGCTACACGCACCCATCGGCGCGGCAGACCCAGGGGCCGCTCATGCCTAGTCGAATTTTTGTTTATGCACAACAGGCATTTTTTCCTTGCGCGAAAGGCATGCCGCTTCCCCATACCGCCGGTCTTTGCGCAAACACCTGTTTTTGCTGGGCTTGAGGCAGATGCCGGAATAAGCCAGGCGCTTGAAATAGCGCCTGGCTGCATCCATTCATCACAAGCTTGTTCACAGACTTATCCACAGGTTGTGCTGCGGTTAAGGGGCGCGCTCGGCCAGCAGCAGCAGGTTGCGTGGGGTGAGCGGGTAATCGCAGAAAGTGCCCAAACGCACGTCGTAGCCCTGTTCTTCGAGGAACAGGGCGCGATCGAGCACCAGCCACAGTTCCAGCGGGCGGCGGAACAGGTTGCGCAGGCGTTCGAGGTTGCGCACCTCGGCCAGGCGCTGCCAGCCGGCGGCCTCCAGCGCGGCCCAGTCCGGCTTACCGCGTAACGCCACACCGCGCAGCTCGGCCAGCTCACGGCAATACTCCTCGAAAGGCTTGTCCAGCCAGGCGACTGGCAGGGAAGGGGTGGGCAGGTATTCATCGCACTGGCGCTGTTCGCGCTGCAGCAGGTCGAAGCCCAGGCGCCGGGCCATGGAGCAGTCGCGTTGATGGCGCACGCGGGCGCTGGCGGTTACGGCTTCGTTCAGCGGCAGGCCCAGGTCGATCATGCTCAGCTGTAGTGGGGATTTCTGCGCGGCTGTGGATAACGGCTGATAGTGCTCGCCGGGGATGCGGTTGTAGCAGCAAGGGGCAACGGCCAGGTGGCGGCAGCCGTACTGGCTGGCCTGGCGCAGCAGGTGCACGTGCAGTTCGCCACAGGCGTGCAGGGCGACCACGCTTTTCTCGTGGTTCAGGTGCTGGGTGCTGCTGGCAGCCATCACATCCTGGTGGACGTGGGTCGCGGGCAGGTGATGGTGGTCGCTCAGGGCCTGGCCGGCGGCCACCAGCTCGGGATTGTATTCCAGGCATGTCAGCTGCTGGCCGGGTTGCAGCAGGCGGCGGCCGAGGTGGCCTTTGCCGGAGCACCAGTCGAGCCAGTGACGGGTGTGTTCGCGAAAGCCCAAGCGGCGGCTGAAGGCTTCGATCTGCTGCCATTTACGGCCGGGGACGTTGACGTCCAGGCGGTGGCCGGCGGTGGGCAGGCCGGTGTCGGGGAGCTCGCCTAGGGCCGACAGTTGCTCGGCTTGCGCCGCCAGTTGCGGGAATGGGGCGGGCAGGCCTTGTGGGTTGGTGTCGGCTTCGGCGTCGGCCAGGGTGCACTGGCGCAGGTGGGCGGCGAGTTCGGGGTATTTGCTTTCCCAGTCCAGGTGCAGGGCGGTGAAGGGCCGGGGTTTCCACAGCGGTTGGTGCTCGGTCAGGAACTGGTCGAGGGCCTGGAAGCGGTCGTTCAGGTGGTGGCTGTGGAGGTAGGTGGACATGGGGCGGGGCTTGAGGTGTGTGGTGGTTTTGAGGGCCTCTTCGCGGGCACGCCCGCTCCCACAGGTATAGCGCCAACCTCAAGAATGGCGCAGTACCTGTGGGAGCGGGCGTGCCCGCGAAGACGGCAGTGAGAGTTTCAACGACCCTGGCAGGCGTCCACGCGCAGCCAGCGCTCCAGCAGTTTGAAGCCTTGCACCAGCACGAACGAGATCACCAGGTAGAACACCCCGGCAGCGAAGAAGATCTCTACCGGCAGGTAGGTCCGGGCAATGATGGTACGGGCCATGCCGGTCAGTTCCAGCAGGGTCACGGTACTGGCCAGGGCACTGGCCTTGAGCATCAGGATCACTTCGTTGCTGTAGGCCGGCAGGCCGATGCGGGCGGCCCGTGGCAGCATGATGTAGAACAGCGTCTTGCCCCGCGACATGCCCAGCGCCCGCGCTGCCTCGATCTCGCCCTTGGGGATCGACTGCAGCGCACCGCGCAGAATCTCGGCGATGTAGGCGGCGGTGTGCAGGGTCATGGTCAGCACCGTGCACCAGAACGGATCGCGCAGGTACGGCCACAGGCTGCTCGAGCGCACTGCGTCGAACTGCGCCAGGCCGTAGTACACCAGGAACAGCTGCACCAGCAGCGGCGTGCCGCGGAAGAAGAAAATGTAGCTGAACGGCACGGCGCGCACGTACCAGTGGCGCGAGGAGCGGGCGATGCCCAGCGGGATGGCCAGGATCAGCCCGGCAACCACGGCGATGGCCACCAGCTCCAGGGTCAGGGTCGCGCCCTGGGCCAGGCGCGGCAGCCACTTGATGATGACTTCCCAATTCATTATTCAGCCCTCGCAAAGCCGCGAGCGGCGCGTTTTTCCATGAAGTGCATGCCGGTCATGGCGATGATCGTGAGGCTCAGATAGATACAGGCGGCGACCATGTAGAAGGTGAACGGCTCCTTGGTCACGGTCACGCCGATCTGCGCGTGGCGCATGATTTCTTCCAGGCCGATCACCGACACCAGCGCGGTGTCCTTCATCAGGATCATGAACAGGTTGCCCAGGCCCGGCAGGGCGATGCGCCACATCTGTGGCAGGATGATCCGCGACAGGATACGGCCCTTGGACAGGCCCAGTGCCAGGCCGGCCTCACGGTGGCCCTTGGGAATCGCCAGGATCGCGCCGCGAAACACTTCGGTGGCATAGGCGCCGAAGCACAGGCCCAGGGCGATGACACCGGCGGCGAACGCGCTCAGCTCGAGGCCTGGCATGTTCAGGGCTTCGCCGAGGCTGTTCATCAGGCCGACGGTGCCGAAGTAGATGAGCAGAACCCAGAGCAACTCGGGCACGCCGCGCACCAGGGTCGAGTAGAAACCGCCAAGCCATTGCAGCGGCTTGATCGTGGAAGTCTTGGCCAGGGCGCCGAGCAGGCCCAGGACCAGCCCCAGCAACAGGGCGCAGAGCGCCAGTTTTACGGTCATCAGGGTGCCAGCCATCATGGCCGGACCGAATCCGTGCAGGTCGATATTCATGGGCAGATCATTCTAGGGACCTGCGCGCCCCGGGGCGCGCAGGTCGGAGCGGATCATTCGATGCTGAATGGGAAGTACTTGTCGTTGATCTTCTTGTACGTACCGTCAGCCTTGATTTCCGCCAAGGCCTTGTTCAGCTTCTCACGCAGCGGGTCACCTTTACGCACGGCGATGCCGATCTTGTCGCTGTCGACCACTGGCTCGCCCTTGAACTCGAAGTTCATGCCGTCCTTGCTCTTGAGCCACTCGTACTGCACGTACTTGTCGGCCAGGATGCCGTCGATACGGCCGGACACCAGGTCCAGGTAGGCGTTTTCCTGGGTGTCGTACAGCTTGATATCTACGTCGTTGCCGTAGTTGTCTTCCAGCCAGGTGCCCGCCAGGGTAGCGCGCTGGGTGCCGATCACCTTGCCTTTGAGCGACGCCTTGTCGGTCTTGAAGTCGACGTTCTTCGGCGCGATGAACTGCAGCTTGTTGGAGTAGTACGGGTCGGTGAAGTCGACGGCCTGCTTGCGCTCGTCGGTGATCGACAGCGACGACACCAGGAAGTCGAACTTCTTGGCATTCAGGGCCGGGATGATGCCATCCCAGTCGGAGGTGACCACGTCGCACTCGACCTTCATCTTGGCGCACAGGGCGTCGCCGATGTCCTTGTCGAAGCCGACGACGTTACCGCTGGCATCCTTGTTGTTGAACGGTGGGTAGGCGGCTTCGATACCCATGCGCAGTTTTTCCGCGGCCATGGCGTTTGCCGACATCACCAGGGTGGCAGCGGCTGCCAGGAGGAACTTCTTGTAAATGTGCATGTATTGCTCCGTTAGCGGTGGCTGGACATGAATTGCTTGCAACGCGCCGAGGTCGGGTTCTCGAAGACCTGCTGCGGCGATCCTTGCTCTTCAACCAGGCCCTGGTGCAGGAAGACGACTTCACTGGACACCTGGCGGGCAAAGTTCATCTCGTGCGTCACCAGCAGCATGGTACGGCCTTCTTCGGCCAGTGCGCGGATAACGTTAAGCACTTCCTGGACCATTTCCGGATCGAGCGCCGAGGTCGGCTCGTCGAACAGGATGACCTTGGGCTTCATGGCCAGGGTGCGGGCGATGGCAGCACGCTGTTGCTGGCCACCGGAAAGCTGGGCGGGGTAGCTGTGGCGCTTGTCGTGGATGCCGACCTTGTTCAACAGCGCTTCGGCGGCTTCGATGGCTTCGGCCTTGCTCTGGCCGAGCACGCGACGCGGCGCTTCGATGATGTTGTCGAGGATCGACATGTGCGGCCACAGGTTGAAGTTCTGGAAGACGAAGCCGATCTCGCTGCGCAGGCGGTTGATCTGGCGATTGTCGGCGGCGATCAGGTCACCGTTCTTTGCGGCCTTGAGCTTGAGGCTCTCGCCGGCGACGAGGATTTCACCCTGGTGGGGGTTTTCCAACAGGTTGATGCAGCGCAGCAGGGTGGACTTGCCGGAGCCGGACGACCCCAGGATGGAGATCACGTCACCATCGCGCGCGGTCAGCGAAATGCCCTTGAGAATTTCCTGCTCGCCGTAGCGTTTGTGCAGATTGCGGATTTCCAGCGCGGGCGTGGCCTGGGCCATGTGCGGTCCTCATGTGATCGGGTGCGTTCCCAGCTGTTGGCGGCCTTCCTGGCGAGCGCCACGCTAGCATAGCGGCAATAGACGGCCAACAGGGTCGCAGGGGGCTCAAGGCATTGCCGGGGCAGTTTGTCGCATCGTTGCAGTGCAACGTCGCGCAGATGTCCGCAAAGGGTCTCGCCCAGCGCCGTAGCCTTGATGAAAAAAGGCGCGATGGTGCCAGTTTTGGCCGGCACTGGGAAGCGCTTTTAGACCATTCGCGGGTCTGGCCCGTTGCTGCGGGTGTGACCGTAGCCTGTTGAAGTTGGCGGGGAGGGTTGTACCTTCTGGTTGCACTTTTGTGCATTGCACTGGTGCAAAGGTGTTACCGGGGAGCACCTTTGGTGCGATTGTAAGTGGGTATTTCCGTAATCCAGACTTGGCATGGAGATTTGGCGTCCTTTCGGTCAAAGATTGGCCGAATGCCCTGCAAGCCGCGTATTTGATAGGCTGGCACTTCCACCTGACGAACGTTTTGCGCACATGGCGCGGTTATTGCCAGTAGGAAACCGCCGATTGCAGCGATGCCTAGGTCAACCCCAGGTACGCTCTGTTAACGCAATCGGAGTGGTCCACTCCTTACAAAGGTAGTTTCAATGAGCGGTAACAATTCCAATGACCTCGCTCAGGGGCTCAAACAACGGCATGTCACCATGCTGTCCATTGCTGGCGTTATCGGCGCCGGTCTGTTCGTGGGTTCCGGCCACGCTATCGCAGCGGCCGGCCCGGCCGTACTGCTGGCCTATGCCGCCGCGGGTACCTTGGTCGTACTGGTAATGCGCATGCTCGGTGAAATGGCGATTGCCTCGCCGGATACCGGTTCGTTCTCTACTTATGCCGACCGCGCCATTGGCCGCTGGGCCGGTTTCACCATCGGCTGGTTGTACTGGTGGTTCTGGGTGCTGGTCATCCCGCTGGAAGCCAACGCCGCCGCAGCCATTCTCCACGCCTGGTTCCCGGCCGTGGACCTGTGGGCCTTCTCTCTTCTTATTACCCTGGCGCTGACCCTGACCAACCTGTGCAGCGTCAAGAACTACGGTGAGTTCGAGTTCTGGTTCGCCCTGCTCAAGGTGCTGGCGATCATCGGCTTCATCGTCGTTGGCTGCATCGCCATGTTTGGCTTCGTGCCAAGCAGCCAGGTGAGCGGCGCTTCGCACCTGTTCGATACCCAGGGCTTCATGCCTAACGGCCTGGGCGCGGTGCTGGCGGCCATGCTGACCACCATGTTCTCGTTCATGGGGACCGAAATCGTCACCATTGCCGCTGCCGAATCGAAAGACCCGGGCAAGCAGATCAGCCGCGCTACCAACTCGGTGATCTGGCGTATCTGCCTGTTCTACCTGGTGTCGATCTTCCTCGTTGTTGCGCTGGTACCGTGGAACGACCCGGCCCTGGCAGAAGTCGGTTCCTACCAGACCGTGCTGAGCCGCATCGGTGTGCCGAACGCCAAGCTGATCGTCGACATCGTCGTACTGGTCGCCGTGACCAGCTGCCTGAACTCGGCGCTGTACACCTCGTCGCGCATGCTGTTCTCGCTGAGCAAGCGTGGCGACGCCCCGGCCATCGCCCAACGCACCACCAAAGCGGCTACCCCGCATGTGGCCGTGCTGTTGTCGACCGCTGCCGCGTTCCTCTGCGTGTTCGCCAACTACGTGGCCCCCGCCCAGGTGTTCGAGTTCCTGCTGGCCAGCTCTGGCGCCATCGCGCTGCTGGTGTACCTGGTGATTGCCGTGTCGCAACTGCGCATGCGTAGCCAGCGTGAAGCGCGCGGCGAGAAGATCGACTTCAAGATGTGGTTGTTCCCTGGCCTGACCTGGGCAACCATCGCCTTCATCGTTGCCGTGCTGGCGGTGATGGCGCTGCGTGAGGACCACCGTGCCGAGATCATCGCGACTGCGCTGTTGAGCATTGGCGTGGTGGCGGCGGGCTTGCTGGTGCACCGCAAGCGTGAAGCTGCCGGGCGGGTGGCGCTGGATAACTGATCCGCGCTGCTTGAAATGAAAAGGCCGCATCCTCTGCAGGGTGCGGCCTTTTTTATTGTCTGTACCGGCCCTTTCGCGGGCACGCCCGCTCCCACAGGTACTGCACCGCTTTCGAAACCTTTGGTGCTCCTGTGGGAGGGGGCTTGCCCGCGAAGAGGGGGGAACAGGTTACCAAGCCCGATCAGCCAAACTGCTTCTGTTGTTGCTGCTGCTTGGCCACCAGTTCGGAAGCGGCGATATAGGCTTCCTGGAACTCGTCACTCTCCAGCCAGGCCATGGTGGTGTCTTCGTCGGCGCCGTCGAGCCAGGTGCGGTAGGCGTTGAACACCAGCACGATGTAGTCGGTGGCGTGCTCTTCCTTGTGGCCCTTGAGTACCAGGGCCAGCAGCGGGTCGACCAGGAACACCGAGATCATCGCTACCAGGCTGGTTTCCTGGGCGGCTTTCATCTTCGCGAACAGCTCTTTGTAGCTGTCGGTCTCCATGGCCTTGTTGAACACCTGCTCGATGCTCGCGCTGTCACCGGCACTGGCCTTGACCGCCTGGCCGCTGCGCACCATGCGGTTCTGCTTGGCTTTGCTGGCGGCGCGCTTGGCGCGTTTCTGTTGCTTGGTTGGGGTGGCCATGGGTGAATCCTTGGGTGTCCGGAAATTGCGCGTATTGAAGCGCAGCGGCCGGGGTGATTCAACTGGTGGGCGCTGTCGGCTCGTCTCCCTCGAAACCGCGCGATGCGCGGCCGACCAACAGCTCATCGGGCGCATGAGCCACGCGGTGATCCTTCCCCGGATAATCCAGCGAATGCAGGAAGTGCCGGATACAGTTGATCCGTGCGCGTTTCTTGTCGTCCGACTTGATCACCGTCCACGGTGCATCGGCGGTATCGGTATGGAAGAACATCGCCTCCTTGGCTGCGGTGTAGTCTTCCCACTTGTCCAGCGACTTGATGTCGATGGGCGACAGCTTCCAGTGCTTGAGCGGGTCGTCCCGGCGCGAGATGAAGCGACGCAGCTGCTCTTCGCGGTTCACCGAGAACCAGTACTTGAACAGCAGGATGCCGCTGTTGCACAGCATTCGCTCCAGGTCCGGCGCCTGGCGCATGAACTCCAGATACTGCACCGGCGAGCAGAAGCCCATTACCTTCTCGACCCCGGCGCGGTTGTACCAGGAGCGGTCGAAGAAGACCATTTCACCCGCCGTGGGCAGGTGCTGGATGTAACGCTGGAAGTACCACTGCCCCAGTTCCTGCTCGGAAGGCTTCTCCAGCGCGACGATCCGGGCGCCTCGCGGGTTGAGGTGCTCCATGAAGCGTTTGATCGTGCCACCTTTGCCCGCTGCGTCACGCCCCTCGAACAGAATGACCACGCGCTGGCCGGTTTCCTTGACCCAGCTCTGGACCTTCAGTAGTTCGATCTGCAGCGCATGCTTGGCCTTCTCGTATTCCTGGCGGCGCAGGCGGGTGCGGTACGGATAGCTGGCTGGCAGCCGCACCGAGGTGCTGTCTTCATCGCTGCCCTTCGGTGCGCTGGCCACTTCCAGCGCGGCCGGGGCCTGGCTGACCTTCGTTATGGAGGGTTCAGGTTTACGTTGGCGAGGGCGGCGCGTGCGAGGTGCGGCAGGGGCGGGGGAAGAGGATTCGCCGGGGGCGGGGAGCAGGTGGGTAGCTTCTTCGCTCATGGAGGTCCTTGCGAGGTCGGGTCGAATGTCCGCCTGACATGCTAAGGGGGAGCGATGGATTGTCTTTTGATACTGGTCAAATGAGGTGGTCAGAATGAGCTGTGGGGGAGTGAAGGCGGATGAGGGGGAGGATAAGGAGGAATTGCCAAAGACAGTTAAGGTGTGCGGCTGCCCAGATTTTGAAGTGGCCGCGTGGTTCAAGCACACCAGCGGCCAGGAGTGGGGATCTCACGCAGATTTGGAGGCAGCCTCGAGCATCACTGCTTTCTGGCGTTTTGTAGCCTCGACGAGCACGGTGTTATACACGCGTTTCTTCTCGTCGGACTTGGCATTGCGAATGAATTCCGCGAAGGGGCTTTTTACCTTCTCGGGTGTGGACTTCAAGAGGCTCATGCTTCACTCCTTTGGGGGTTTTCAAGCGTCGCCTTCAGTTGCTCGCGGGTGTAACGCTCGGGAATGTGATAGTCAATTTTGTCAACGCCTGCCTTGTAAAGGCGGTTTGAGTTATCGATATGCTTCAACAGTAAGTCAACGTGGACGTCTTTGCCATGCTCTAGCTTAAGGGTATTCACTACGTCACGAGCAGCGAAATACTGTTCGACGAAATGGTCGACCAAAATCCGTCGCCCTTCGGCTTGCTCTCGCGCTCTCACGAACTCCCACGCAAGCTGGGGGTTCTGGTAGACATATAGGATCTGAACGTAGCGCCCTTTCTGAAGTGAGCGATCAATGTTGCGCCGCGCTACGTCGAGGTTGGCCAGCGTCCCATCAAGCAAGAACGACTGATGCTGTTTCAGGGCGAAATCAAGGATCTTGTCTACGAGATGGACACCGCACCCTGAAACAGATAGGCGTTTCCTCCTTGGTAGTCGGCAAACTCATTACGTAGCTCGTCAGGATCAATCCGCAGGATTGGCTGATCCGAGAAAAGGTTAAGAAGCTCAATGGATGCTTCCGTCTTGCCTGCGCCGGCGGAGCCAGACATGAAAACCGATACAGGCTCCTGCTCTGCTGGGTAGCGATCTTTGCAGGTCAGCCTTCTGGCTATCGCTTTCTTGTTGGCTTTGGCAAACCCTATCGCACTGTCCCTTATGGCCAGCTCTTCTGCTGTGAAAACCATTTGGCTCTCCATCCCGAGCAATCCGCTTGGGTGAGAAGTCTTGGCCTGAGCAGTGGTGGAGTCCAGCGCCATGTCATAACGACATGTTGCGGCTTGGTCGTGCTCGGGTGGATAGGTATGGTGGGGTGAAAAATTTCAGGCAACAAAAAACCCGCACTAGGCGGGTTTCTTGTGTCGCTTCGGGTAACTTTGCAACCACCAGAAGCTTGAAGGTGGTGCCCAGAGACGGAGTCGAACCGCCGACACGAGGATTTTCAATCCTCTGCTCTACCGACTGAGCTATCTGGGCGACGAGGTGAATTAAATAGATTTTCTGACGGCCCGTCAACGACTTTTTGAAAAAATTTTAAATTAATTCCGTCGCTTACGTTTCATGGGGTCATTCGGAGGGTGGAACGTAGCCTTCCGCCTGGGCGTATTCCTCGCCGGCGAAGAACTTGTCCATCTCGCCCTGGAGGAACTTGCGGTCCTCGCCGTTCATCATGTTCAGGCGCTTTTCGTTGATCAGCATGGTCTGGTGTTTCTTCCAGTCTTCCCAGGCTTTCTCCGAGATGTGGTCGAAGATGTCCTGGCCCTTGGCACCGGGGTAGGGCGGGCGGGCCAGGCCTGGGAGTTCTTCTTTGTACTTGCGGCACATCACGGTGCGGGTCATCGGGCTTCTCCTGCTATCAGTTCGTCGGCCGCGCGTTTGAGCAGCTTCTTGACCGGGGCGGCGAGGCCCAGGCGCGGCGGGGTGGCGAGGTTATACCAGAGCCAGTCGGCCTCGGCCACGTGCTGGCCGACCGGGTCGACACGTACCAGCCACGGCTCGATCGCCAGCTGGAAGTGGCTGAAGGTATGGGTCAGGCCGTCCAATGCGCGGCTTTCGGCCAGGCGCAGACCGTGCTGGTAGGCAAGGTCGTCGAGCTGGGCGAGATCGTCCAGCTCCGGCAGGCTCCACAAGCCACCCCACAGGCCGCTGGATGGGCGGCGGTAAAGCAGAATGGCGCCTTCGTGGTTGGCCAGCAGCGGCATCAGCGTGCGCCGTTGCGGCAGTGCCTTGCGTGGCTTGGGCTCGGGGTAGCGGGTTTCTTCACCGTGCAGGTGCGCTTCGCAGCCGCGCTGCAACGGGCAGATCAGGCAGCTGGGCTTGCTGCGCGTGCACAGCGTCGCGCCCATGTCCATCATCGCCTGGGTGTAGTGGTTGGCGCGCTGCTGCGGCGTGAAGCGCTCGGCTGTGGCCCACAGCTGGTTGGCCACCTTGGGCTCGCCGGGGTAGCCGGCCTGGGCGGTGTAGCGGGCCAGCACACGCTTGACGTTGCCATCGAGAATCGGCGCGCGAATGCCCATGCTGATGCTGGCGATGGCACCGGCAGTGGAGCGGCCGATGCCGGGCAGCGCGGTAAGCTGCTCGACGCTACGCGGAAATTCGCCGCCATGCTGTTCGACGACGATCTTCGCGGCCTTCTGCAGGTTGCGCGCGCGCGTGTAGTAGCCAAGGCCGGTCCACAGGTGCAGCACTTCGTCCTCGGGCGCTGCAGCCAGGGCCTGCACGGTTGGCAGGGCCTGCATGAAGCGGTCGAAATAGTTGAGCACGGTGCTCACCTGGGTCTGCTGCAGCATGATTTCCGACACCCACACGCGGTATGGGTTGATGCCCTGTTGCCAGGGCAGGTCGTGGCGACCGTGCTGGTCGTACCAGTCCAGCACGGCGTTGGAGAACTGCGTGGGGGTCATCGCTTGAACAGCCCCTTGAGCGCGTCTTTCAGTTCTGGGCTCACTTTATCTCCGAGTTTTTCATCGATCTTGTCTTGCAGGCGGTTGCCGGCCAGCTTGGCCGCGACCTTGCCCAGGCCGTCCTGGTCCAGGCGGCAAGCCTTGGCGCCGATTTCCAGCGGGCCGCGGCAGCGCAGCGGCACTTCCACGCCCACGAAGCGTTCGTTGACCTGGCAGGCCGGGTCGGGCATGGCGCGCTGATCGCCTTCGACGATCACCCCGACGTTGTAGTCCATGCCCAGCACGCGCAGGTCGAGGTCGCCATGGCCGTTGACGGTCAGGCCAGGGATGCGTGCCTTGAGGTCCGGGTTGCTGGCCACGCCATTGCGAATCACCAGGCTGCCGCGTAGCTCTTCGAACGGAGTGTCCTTGCCACGTGGTTCGCCGCTCAACGTCTTGCGGTTAAGGGTGGCGATGGCCTGGCATAGTTGCTGTTCAAGGTTGGCATTGACCAGCACGCCATCGTTGATGGTGAAGTTTGCGCTGCCATTGAGGGTGTCGACCAGTGCCTTCTGGCTGTTACCGGTGGCCGTCAGATCACTGGTCAGGGTCAGCAGGCCTTTGACCGGCGGCGTCTGTTCCTTGCCTTCAGCTTTGATGAAGTGCTCGACCGGCACCCGGTTGATCCTGGTGTTGATGCCGAGCTGCGGCACGGCAGGGCGCACGTCGACGTTGCCCTTGGCTTCGAAGCTGCCGTTGTAGAGGCCGCCTCGCAGGGTTTGCAAGGTCAGCAGCCCGCCCTGGGCGGTGGCCTGCAACTGAGCGTCGCTGATTGGCAGCTTGTCCAGGGTCAGCGCACCGAAGGCCAGGTCAGCTTGCAGGTCGAGCACGCGCAGGCGGTCTACCGGCAACAGCTTGTCGTCGCTCCAGGCTACCTGGGTCGGGGCATTGGGCAGTGGCGAGCTGCCGGCACCGGCGACTGCGCTGGCTTCCTGCTGCTGGACCTCCGCCTGGCGTGCTGCAGTGGCGCCTTTGGCTTGCTCGCTCTTGGCCAGCAGGTAGCGATCGGCATCGAACCTATCGCCTTTGAGCTGCAGGCGCAGGGCCTGCTTGGCGAAGTCGTCGATGGCCACGCGGCCAGTGAAGGTGGTGTCGTCCAGCTTCACAGCCAGGTCGGCCAGGGTCAGGCTGGACGGCGTGCCTTGCAGGCGGGTCACCAGCTCCAGCTTGCCGAAGGCTGCCGGGTCGTTGGTGGCCGGCAGCGGATGGCCGATGCCGTCGAGGAAGGTGCGCAGGTTGAACTGGGCGATGGACAGACCGCCGCTCAGTTGCGGGGCCTTGTCCAGGTCGCGCAGGTTCAGTTCGCCGAGGGCGCGCAGCTGGTTCGCCGAGACTTTCAGGCCGCTCCAGGAGGCCACGTTGGCACCCATGTCGACCAGCAGCTGGCCCTGGGCGCCAAAGGTGACGGTCTTGCCAGCGGTAGGTTCGCCGGAGGTTTCGCCGGTCAGGCGCAGGTCTTCGAAGTTGTAGCGCTTGAGCTTGCGATCGAAGCGCAGCTCGCCGGCAAGCTCGGTGCGGGCCTTGATGGCCGGCTGGCTGGCGCCGAGGAAGGCGCTGGCTTTGAGGGCGATATTGGTGCCCTCGTGGACCGGGCCGGTGCTCAGCTGGATGCTTTCGGCGCTGTAGCTCTGGCCGCTCTTGGCATCGGTGTAGTAAACCCGGGCGTTGTTCACGGTCAGGCTGTCGATGTCGAGCTTCACCGCGCGCTCACTGCTGCTTTCAGCAGGCTTCGCCGGTTGCTCGGCAGGTGCCGGGGCCGGCGCACTGGCAGTGCCATCGGTGGTGGCCGGTAGCGGCTTGCCGATGTCCTCCCAGTTGCCGTGGCCGTTTTCGTCGCGTACCAAGGTCAGGTTGAGACCCTCGACGCGTACATCGCTCATCTGCACTTCGCGGCGCAGCAGTGGCAGCACACGCACGGAGAGGCCGAGCATCTGCAGGTCGGCGAACGGCTCCTTGGGGTTGGCCAGCGTCGCGATACTGGCTTCGTGCAGCTCCAGGCCCAGCCAGGGGAACAGGCTCCAGCCGATGTCGCCGTTGAGGGTCAGCTCGACGTGCGCCTTGTCCCGCGCCAGTTGGCGGATCTCGTCTTTGTAGTCGTTGGGATCGAAGAGGTGGGTCAGGGCGAAGCCCAGCGCCACGATGATCAGCAGCAACCCGAGAAGCCCCAGTCCCAGGATTTTGCCGAACGCTTTCATGGGCGAGTCCTTGTAGTCCGTAGTGTGAATTCCGAACGGCTGAGTATAGCGCCGCAGGGGTGGGCCCTGCGTATTCGACTAGCGATGCAGGGCGAATCTGATGATTTTGGGGTTCGACAGTTATGGTTTCGGCAGTTCCTTCTGTGCTGGATTCTTCGCGGGTTTGCCCGCTCCCACAGGTTCATCACAGGTTTTGAGACCTGTGCAGTACCTGTGGGAGCGGGCGAGCCCGCGAAGAGGCCGGTGCAGATAGCGCCGAAATACCGATTCAGCCGCGAGAAAAATAACGATATCAGATTGCTTTCATGTCATCTGCGAACTGGTACCCTTGTGCCGCTTCGCGGAACGGCCGCGACCCATTGTCGCGGGCCGTTACCCCCGGAAAGGCCAGTTCGCCCTGCGTGCGAGAACAAGAGCTTGGGCAGCATCCGCCAGCACTGTCTACCTACAAAAGGATCGAATCCATGAGCAGTACCATCACGGCAGAGGGGCTGGCCAGCGCGCCGAGCTTCCTGTCGAAGGAGCGCATCATCGCCCGCCCGGGCTTCAACCGCTGGCTGGTCCCGCCAGCTGCCTTGGCTATCCATCTGTGCATCGGCATGGCCTACGGCTTCTCGGTGTTCTGGCTGCCGCTGTCGCAAGCCATCGGCATCACCGCGCCTGTTGCCTGTTCGGCGGACATGGGCTTCATCGCCCGCATGTTCAGCGCTGAATGCGACTGGCCGATCTCGATGCTGAGCTGGATCTACACTCTGTTCTTCGTCTTCCTCGGCTGTTCGGCAGCGGTGCTGGGCGGCTGGCTGGAACATGCCGGTCCGCGCAAGGCTGGCCTGGTATCGGCCCTGTGCTGGTGTG
Organism: Pseudomonas sp. 382; assembly: GCF_002759075.1. Classification (NCBI taxonomy): domain Bacteria; kingdom Pseudomonadati; phylum Pseudomonadota; class Gammaproteobacteria; order Pseudomonadales; family Pseudomonadaceae; genus Pseudomonas; species Pseudomonas sp. 382. Next base: position 175,966 of record NZ_PEMX01000002.1, on the reverse strand, counting down.
GCGGCATGCTGATCTCGGCGATCGGCGTAAAGACCCACCAGCTGTGGCTGATGTGGTTGGGGTCCGGTGTGATCGGTGGGATTGGCTTGGGGCTGGGCTACATTTCACCGGTCTCGACCCTGATCAAGTGGTTCCCGGATAAACGCGGCATGGCCACCGGCATGGCGATCATGGGCTTCGGTGGTGGCGCCATGGTGGGTGCACCGCTGGCTACCGCGCTGATGGGCCATTTTGGCAATGCGCATGAGGTGGGCGTATGGCAGAGCTTCGTCGCCATGGCTGCAATCTACTTCGTGTTCATGACGGCTGGCGCCCTGGCGTACCGCGTTCCGCCAACCGGCTGGAAGCCTGAAGGCTGGAGCGCACCGGCGAAGAAGGCCGGCAATGGCATGGTCACCGACCGCCACGTGCACGTCAGCGTCGCCTGGAAAACCCCGCAGTTCGCCCTGGTGTGGCTGGTGCTGTGCCTGAACGTTTCGGCCGGTATCGGCATCCTCGGCATGGCTTCGCCGCTGCTGCAGGAAGTGTTTGCCGGCAAATTGCTGGGCAACGAGCTGAGCTTCAGCGAGCTGAATGCCGCGCAGCTGGCGCAGATCGCCGCCATTGCCGCCGGCTTCACCGGTCTGCTGAGCCTGTTCAACATCGGTGGTCGCTTCTTCTGGGCATCGTTCTCCGACTACATCGGCCGCAAGAACACCTACTTCGCCTTCTTCGCCCTGGGCGTCGGCCTCTACAGCCTGGTGCCGAACATGGGCCACCTGGGCAACGTGGCGCTGTTCGTGGCGGCGTTCTGCATCATTCTGTCGATGTACGGCGGTGGTTTCTCCACCGTGCCGGCCTACCTGGCCGACCTGTTCGGCACGCAGATGGTGGGGGCCATTCATGGTCGCCTGCTGACTGCCTGGGCGGCAGCAGGCGTGCTGGGCCCGGTGCTGATCACCTATCTGCGCGAATACCAGTTGGCGGCGGGCGTAGAGCGTGCAGCGGCCTACGACATGACCCTGTACATCCTCGCCGGCCTTCTGGTGCTGGGCTTTATCTGCAACATGCTGATCCGCCCGGTGGCCGACAAATACTTCATGACCGATGCCGAACTGGCCGCCGAGCGTGCGCTGAGCCACGACAAAGGTGCTGATGGTGCGCGTTCGCTGGAGTGGCATGCCTCGCCGGGTAGCTTGCCGCTGGTGCTGCTGGCCTGGGCTGTGGTGGTCGTGCCTTTGGCCTGGGGTGTGTGGATTACCCTGCAGAAGACCGCTGTACTGTTCCATTGATGTAACTGCCTGGGGGCGCTTTGCGCCCCTTTCGCGACACAAGGGTTTGCTGTCCCCTATAGGAGTGGCCTTGTGTCGCGATGGGCTGCAAAGCAGCCCCAGTTACCCGGTTGTATAGACCTGTAGGGCCGTCCGGCCCCGTAATTGCTTGCCATGCCATATGTCATCCGCGTTTCAAGCGGGCGCGTTCTGGGCCTATAATGGAGCCCTTTTCGCCCAATGATTTTGCGGAGCTGGTGATGGTCGAACGTAAGGCTTCCGTCGAGCGCAATACCCTGGAAACCCAGGTCAAGTGCTCGATCAACCTCGATGGCAGTGGCAAGGCCCGATTCGATATCGGTGTGCCTTTCCTTGAACACATGCTGGACCAGATCGCCCGCCATGGGCTGATCGATCTGGATATCGAGTGCAAGGGTGACCTGCATATCGACGATCACCATACCGTCGAAGACGTCGGTATCACCCTGGGCATGGCATTCGCCCAGGCCATTGGCGACAAGAAAGGCATCTTCCGCTACGGCCATGCCTACGTGCCGCTGGACGAAGCGCTGTCGCGCGTGGTCATCGACTTCTCCGGCCGCCCAGGCCTGCAGATGCATGTGCCTTACACCCGTGCCACCGTTGGCGGCTTCGATGTCGACCTGTTCCAGGAGTTCTTCCAGGGCTTCGTCAACCACGCCCTGGTGACCCTGCACATCGACAACCTGCGGGGCCACAACACCCACCACCAGATCGAAACCGTATTCAAGGCTTTCGGCCGCGCCTTGCGCATGGCCGTGACCCTCGACGAGCGCATGGCTGGGCAGATGCCGTCCACCAAAGGGTGCCTGTAAATGCAGACGGTAGCCGTAATCGACTATGGCATGGGCAACCTGCACTCGGTGGCCAAGGCGCTTGAACACGTCGGCGCCGGCAAGGTGCTGGTCACCAGCGACGCTGCGGTGATCCGCGAGGCTGACCGCGTGGTGTTCCCGGGCGTGGGCGCGATCCGTGACTGCATGGCCGAAATCCGCCGCCTGGGCTTCGACAGCCTGGTCCGCGAAGTCAGCCAGGACCGCCCGTTCCTCGGCATCTGCGTCGGCATGCAGGCGCTGCTCGAGCATAGCGAAGAGAACGACGGTGTCGACTGCATCGGCCTGTTCCCTGGCCAGGTGCGCTTCTTTGGCAAGGATCTCAAAGAAGACGGCGAGCACCTGAAGGTGCCGCACATGGGTTGGAACGAAGTCAGCCAGTCGATCGACCACCCGCTGTGGCACGACATTCCCGACCGTGCGCGTTTCTACTTCGTGCACAGCTACTACATCAATGCCGGCAAGCCGGGCCAGGTGGTCGGCCGCGGCCACTATGGCGTCGACTTCGCCGCCGCGCTGGCAGACGGCTCGCGCTTTGCCGTGCAGTTCCACCCGGAAAAAAGCCATACCCATGGCCTGCAGCTGCTGCAGAACTTCGTCGCCTGGGACGGGCGCTGGTAAATGAGCCGTTCGAAGACCAAGGCCCCGATCATCACCCTGGCCCCCGAAGAGGAACGCGAGGCGCTCGACACGCTCAAGCGCTTTCTCGACGACCGCTTCGAGCTGCAGCTCGGGTCGTTCGAGGTGGCCGAGGTCCTCGAGCTGTTCAGCAAAGAAATTGCACCCCATTACTACAACAGGGCGATTGCCGATGTTCAGCTGCACCTCAAGGAGCGGTTCGAGAGTATCGAAAGCGATCTGTGGGCACTCGAAAAGCCCTGAAACCCTAAGAACAGACAGGTTCCCAAGATGCTGATTATCCCCGCTATCGATCTGAAGGACGGTGCCTGCGTGCGCCTGCGCCAGGGCCGCATGGAAGATTCCACGGTATTTTCCGACGACCCGGTGAGCATGGCTGCCAAGTGGGTCGAAGGTGGCTGCCGCCGCCTGCACCTGGTCGACCTCAACGGTGCCTTCGAAGGCCAGCCGGTCAACGGTGAAGTGGTCACCGCCATTGCCAAACGCTACCCGAACCTGCCGATCCAGATCGGCGGCGGCATCCGCTCGCTGGAAACCATCGAGCACTACGTCAAGGCCGGCGTCAGCTACGTCATCATCGGCACCAAGGCGGTCAAGCAGCCTGAGTTCGTCGCCGAAGCGTGCAAGGCCTTCCCGGGCAAGGTCATCGTTGGCCTGGATGCAAAGGACGGCTTCGTTGCCACCGACGGCTGGGCGGAAGTCAGCTCGGTACAGGTCATCGACCTGGCCAAGCGTTTCGAGGCCGATGGCGTCTCGGCGATCGTCTACACCGACATCGCCAAGGACGGCATGATGCAGGGCTGCAACGTGCCGTTCACCAAGGCACTGGCCGAAGCCACTTCGATCCCGGTGATCGCCTCGGGCGGTATCCACAACCTGGGTGACATCAAGGCCCTGCTGGACGCCAAGGCCCCGGGCATCATCGGCGCCATCACCGGCCGTGCCATCTACGAAGGCACCCTCGATGTCGCCGAGGCCCAGGCTTTTTGCGACAACTACCAAGGCTGAGGACTGAACCATGGCACTGGCCAAGCGCATCATCCCTTGCCTGGACGTGGACAACGGCCGGGTGGTCAAGGGCGTCAAGTTCGAGAACATCCGTGATGCCGGCGACCCGGTGGAAATCGCCCGCCGCTACAACGAGCAGGGTGCCGATGAAATCACCTTCCTCGACATCACGGCCAGCGTTGATGGCCGCGACACCACCCTGCATACCGTCGAGCGCATGGCCAGCCAGGTGTTCATCCCGCTGACCGTAGGCGGTGGCGTGCGTACCGTGCAGGACATCCGCAACCTGCTCAATGCCGGCGCCGACAAGGTTTCGATCAACACCGCCGCGGTGTTCAACCCGGAGTTCGTCGGCGAGGCAGCGGACCGTTTTGGTTCGCAGTGCATCGTCGTCGCCATCGACGCCAAGAAGGTGTCCGGGCCAGGTGAAGCGCCACGCTGGGAGATCTTTACCCACGGCGGGCGCAAGCCAACCGGGCTGGACGCGGTTGAATGGGCAAAGAAAATGGAAGGTCTGGGGGCCGGCGAGATCCTGCTGACCAGCATGGACCAGGACGGCATGAAGAATGGTTTCGACCTGGGTGTAACCCGCGCCATAAGCGATGCGCTGGGGATTCCGGTGATTGCTTCGGGTGGTGTGGGTAACCTGCAGCACCTGGCCGACGGGATTCTGGAAGGGCACGCCAGCGCGGTGCTGGCGGCCAGCATCTTCCACTTTGGCGAGTACACGGTGCCAGAGGCCAAGGCCTACATGGCTTCGCGCGGGATTGTCGTTCGCTGACAGTATGCTGGGAGGGCTTTGCCCTCCTTTCGCGACACAAGGCCGCTCCTACAGGGATACGCGTTCCCGTGTAGGAGCGGCCTTGTGTCGCGAAAGGGCCGCAACGCGGCCCCAATTGCTTCAACCGTGATTCTTGCCAAGCAAGGCGTGATAGAGCTCGGTATCCCCAAGAATCCCCACCACCTTGTCATTCTCCTGCAGCACCAGCTTGTTCCCGGTCTGGTAACGAATCTGCAGCGCCTCACGCATCCCGATATCGGCATGCACCAAGGTCGGCTTGCGGCCCAGCCCTTCCACAGCCTGCCCCGGCACCCAGTTCTGCATGTCCAGCCCGTTCTGCCCCTGGCGTGCACGCTTGATCGAGTTCCCTTCGCCCAGGTCCAGCCACGAATCGCCACCCGGGTCCAGGCACACCGAGCCGTTGACCCGCTTGCAGTTGTCCAGGCTGCGCATCAGGCTGCGGCCGCACAGTACATTCAGCGGGTTGGTGTGGGCGACGAAGGTACGCACGTATTCGTCGGCCGGGTTCAGCACGATCTCTTCCGGCTTGCTGTACTGGATGATTCGCCCGTCCTTCATGATGGCGATGCGGCTGCCCAGCTTCAGCGCCTCGTCGAGGTCGTGGCTGACGAACACGATGGTCTTGCTCAGCTTGGCCTGCAGGCCCAGCAATTCGTCTTGCAGGCCTTGGCGGATCAGCGGGTCGAGGGCCGAGAACGGTTCGTCCATCAACAGGATGTCGGCATCCATCGCCAGCGCCCGGGCCAGGCCCACACGCTGCTGCATGCCGCCGGAGAGTTCGTCTGGCTTCTTGTTGCGCCACTGGGTCAGGCCGACCAGTTCGAGTTTCTCGTCGACCAGCTTGCGCCGTTCCTTTTCCGGGCGGCCCTGCATTTCCAGGCCGAAGCTGATGTTCTCGCGCACCGTCAGCCATGGCATCAGGGCGAATTTCTGGAACACCATGGCGATGCGCTTGGTGCGCATCATCTTCAGCTCTGCCGGGGTGCAGTGGGCAATATCGATGTGCTTGCCTTCATGTTCGACGAACAGCTTGCCGCGGCTCACGGTGTTGAGGCCGTTGATGCACCGCAGCAGGCTCGACTTGCCTGAGCCGGACAGGCCCATCAGCACGCAGATCTCGCCTTTGTTGATATCGAGGTTGGCCTTTTCCACACCGACCACCAGCCCGGTCTGCTTGAGGATCTGCTCGCGGGTCTGGCCTTTGTCCAGCAGCGCCAGCGCTTCGCGCGGCTTGTTGGAGAAGATGACGTCTACGTCTTCGAATCGAATGATGCTCATGCCTCACCCCTTACCGGCAGTTCCGGTTGCTTGCAGATACGGTCGAGCATGATCGCCAGCAGCACGATCGCCAGGCCTGCCTCGAAGCCCAGGGAGATATCGGCGGTGTTCAGTGCGTTGACCACAGGTTTGCCCAGGCCATCGGCACCCACCAGGGCGGCGATCACCACCATCGACAGTGACAGCATGATGCACTGGGTGACGCCAGCGGCGATGCTCGGCATCGCGTGCGGCAGTTCGATACGGGTGAGTAGCTGGCGGCGCGAACAGCCAAAAGCCTTGCCAGCGTCCATCAGCTCCTGAGGCACGTCGCAGATGCCCAGGTAGGTCAGGCGGATCGGTGCGGCGATGGCGAACACCACTGTCGAGATCAGCCCCGGCACCACGCCCAGGCCGAACAGGGTCAGGGTCGGGATCAGGTAGACGAAGGTTGGCACGGTCTGCATCAGGTCGAGCACCGGGCGCATTGCGGTGTAGAACATCGGCTTGTGCGCGGCGACGATGCCCAGCGGCACGCCAATGGCCACGCAGACCACGGTGGCGAAGGTCACCTGGGCCAGGGTTTCCATGGTTTCCTGCCAGTACCCCAGGTTGAGGATCAGCAGGAAGGAAAGGGCGACGAATGCGGTGAGCGCCCACTTGCGCTGGATGAAATGCGCCAGGGCGGCGAACAGGGCGATGAGCACGAACGGGTTGAAGAAAGTCAGGGTACTGGTGACGCCATGGATCATGAACTCCAGGCCTCGGGCAATGGCATCGAAATAGTTCGCGCCATTCTGGGTCAGCCATTCGACGAACGCCGCGATGTACTGACCCAAGGGTATTTTCTGATCGATAAGCATGATAGCGAGCTTCCACCTGCGAAGATTGAAAACAGTCCGGGGCGGGCACGGTCCCGCCCCGAGGTAGCGCTACGACGTATTGCGTTATTGAGTAAGTTTCGCCTTGGCCGCCTCAAGGCCGGGTTTGCCATCCACGGTGGTGACGCCCGCCAGCCAGTTGTCCAGCTTGCCGGGGTTGTCCTTGAGCCACTTCCTGGCGGCCGCCTCGGGCTTCATCTTGTCGTCCAGGACGTAGCCCATCATGGTGCTTTCATCCTTGAGTTCGAACGACAGGTTCTTCAGCAGTTGGCCGACGTTGCTGCATTCCTGCACATAGCCCTTGCGGGTGTTGGTCAGCACGGTGGCCTTGCCGAATTCGGGGCCGAAGAAATCGTCACCGCCGGTGAGGTACTGCATCTTGAAGCGGGTGTTCATGGGGTGTGGTTCCCAGCCCAGGAACACCACCGCTTCGCCACGCTTCTGTGCGCGATCGACCTGCGACAGCATGCCGGCCTCGCTCGACTGCACGATCTTGAAACCGGCGTCCTTCAGGCCGAAGGCGTTCTTGTCGATCATGCTCTGGATGGTGCGGTTGCCATCGTTGCCCGGCTCGATGCCGTAGATCTTGCCGTCCAGCTCCTTCTTGAACTTGGGAATGTCGCTGAAGTCCTTCAGCCCCTTGTCATACAGTGCCTGGGGCACGGCCAGGGTGTACTTGGCGTTTTCCAGGTTGGCGCGCACGGTTTCTACAGTGCCGGCATCGCGGTACTGCTTGATGTCGTTCTCCATGGTCGGCATCCAGTTGCCGAGAAACACGTCCAGGTCCTTGCCGGTGGCCAGCGACTTGTAGGTCACCGGTACCGAGATCATGGTGGTGTGGGTCTTGTAACCCAGTGCTTCGAGCACAACGCTGGTGGTCGCAGTGGTGACGGTGATGTCGGTCCAGCCGACATCGGAGAAGCGTACCGTCTGGCACTGCTCGGGCTCGGCGGCCTGGGCCAGCAGAGGCGCGGACAGCATCGCAACCAGCAACAGCGAGGGTGAACCTTTCATGGATGGACTCCTGTGATTTTGTCTTCGGGTTCGCGTGGGTCGCCGGGCTTTCTCAGGGTCCGGTCGACCAGGCCTGCAGAGGGCAGGATGCGTGGCCGTGCTTTACGAGTCGCTTTCGATAATCCTCCAGCGCCGGGCAATCGCCTACTGGTGGCGTCGTAACCAGTACGGAACGGGTCGCATCCAGTACGGGCGATGTCGTTTATGAGTTTTTCCACCCCTGTAGCCGCATTTTTGCGTCACCCGGTCGCTTGAAAGCGGCGACAAGGTGGCCGAAAAGGCTACGGCGCTGCTGGACAAAATTACGTCGGTTGCAGACGGCGAGGGGGTAGGCAAAAGCCCGATGATGCGTGCATTCGTGGCGGCTCGCAGCTTCAGCCTAGCAGTTGCCCCGCCCTGCGCATGGCGCGCAGAGACAAGCCCAGCAAGAGGTGATTCGACAATGGCCATCAGCGTGTTCGACCTGTTCAAGATTGGTGTCGGGCCCTCAAGCTCCCACACCGTCGGCCCCATGCGTGCCGGTGCCCTGTTCGTCCAGGGCCTGCGTGAACGCGGCGAGCTGGAACAGGTGCGCAGGATCGAAGTGCGGCTGTACGGTTCGCTGTCGGCCACTGGCATCGGCCATGGCACCGACAACGCCACCATCATGGGCCTGATGGGCGAGTGGCCGGACGCCATCGACCCGACCCAGATCGTCCCGCGGATCGCCGACCTGCGCGAAACCAACACCCTGAAACTGGATAACCGCCTGCCCATCGAGTTCGTCTGGCCCCGCGACATGCTGCTGCTGGACGAGAACCTGCCGTACCACCCCAACGCCATGACCCTGATCGCCGAAGGTGCCCAGGGCGAGCTGCATCGCGACACCTATTACTCGGTCGGTGGCGGCTTCGTGGTCGACGCCGCCCAGGCCGCCAGCGGCGTGCTGGATGCCGACCAGACGGTGCTACCGTACGATTTCAACAGCGCCGCCGAGCTGCTGCGCCTGTGCAAGCAAAACGACCTTAGCGTGTCGCAATTGATGATGGCCAATGAGAAGGTCTGGCGCAGCGAGGAAGAAATCCGCGCCGGCCTGCACAAGCTCTGGGAAGCCATGCAGGAATGCGTCAACAACGGCCTGAAGTACGAAGGCACGCTGCCCGGCGGGCTCAATGTGCGCAGGCGCGCCGCCAAGCTGCACCGCAGCCTGCAGGAAATCGGCAAGCCCAACGTGATCGGCTCGACCATGAGCGCCATGGAGTGGGTCAACTTGTTCGCCCTGGCCGTCAACGAAGAAAACGCCGCTGGCGGGCGCATGGTCACTGCGCCTACCAACGGCGCGGCCGGTATCATCCCGGCGGTGCTGCACTACTACATGCGCTTCAGTGATGCGGTAGACGAGTCGAGCGTGGTCGACTTCTTCCTCGGCGCCGCCGCCGTGGGCATCCTGTGCAAGAAGAACGCGTCGATTTCCGGTGCAGAAGTTGGCTGCCAGGGCGAGGTCGGTTCGGCCTGTGCCATGGCTGCTGCCGGCCTCGCCGAAGTGCTGGGGGCGACCCCGGCGCAGGTAGAGAACGCTGCCGAAATCGCTCTGGAACACAACCTCGGCCTGACCTGCGACCCGGTCGGCGGCCTGGTGCAGGTGCCGTGCATCGAGCGCAACGCGATAGCCGCAGTGAAGGCGATCAATGCCGTGCAGATGGCGTTGCGCGGCGATGGCGAGCACTTCATCTCCCTCGACCAGGTGATCCGCACCATGCGCGACACCGGGGCCGACATGCACGACAAATATAAAGAGACCTCGCGCGGTGGCCTGGCGGTCAGCGCCATTGAATGCTGAGATTTTAGGCAGGCCTCAGGGGCCTCTTCGCGGGCACGCCCGCTCCCACAGGGGCGCAATCCTGTGGGAGCGGGCGTGCCCGCGAAGGGGCCCTTGAATGTTTGTGGTGCACCGCGCCCCATTGCAGTGCGTACCGATCGTCGGCTGTCGCTATCAGTGCGGGCATTGTCGGTGACACTCAAGAGTGTCGTTTCTGGGCAACCAAGGCTGCGCGTGTCACCAAATTGCTCAGTTGTTACACGCAAGGCGCTAGCACGGCGCTTTGCGAAGAATTGCCAACTCGATCGAAGTCCCTGAATTGCCGAATGAAGGCGTCGTTTTCAGGTTTTTTCGGATGGTCGTTCAATTTCAGGCACGACCCTTGCGTTTAGATTGGCAGCAAGCCCCTGCACATGAACCTGGGGCCATAACAAGAAAATCAGTGCCCGCCTGAGGCACACCCTGCATTTGTGTGAGGAGAAATCGCGATGACGTCGTACACCTCCGGGAACCCAACCCAGAACCGCACAGCCCCCCAGTCCATCGGGTTTCTCCTTCTGGACAATTTCACCCTGATATCCCTGGCATCGGCCGTGGAGCCGCTGCGCATGGCCAACCAGCTTTCTGGTCGCGAGCTGTACCGCTGGCACACCCTGACCGTCGATGGCGGCCAGGTATGGGCCAGTGATGGCCTGCAGATCACTCCCGATGCCGCCATGCACAGCGCACCGCCGATCGACACCGTGATCGTCTGCGGCGGTGTTGGCATCCAGCGCACGGTCACCCGTGAGCATGTCACGTGGCTGCAGGCCCAGGCTCGCCAGTCGCGCCGCCTCGGTGCGGTGTGCACCGGCAGCTGGGCGCTGGCCTGTGCCGGCCTGCTCGATGGTTTCGATTGCAGCGTGCATTGGGAATGCCTGGCGGCCATGCAGGAGGCCTTCCCGCGGGTCAACATGAGCACCCGCCTGTTCACCCTCGACCGCAACCGCTTCACCAGCTCCGGCGGCACCGCGCCGCTGGACATGATGCTGCACCTGATCAGCCGCGATCACGGCCGTGAGCTGTCGGCGGCGATCTCCGAGATGTTCGTCTACGAGCGCATCCGCAACGAGCAGGACCACCAGCGCGTGCCGCTCAAGCACATGCTCGGCACCAACCAGCCGAAGTTGCAGGAGATCGTTGCGCTGATGGAGGCCAACCTCGAAGAGCCGATCGACCTGGATGAACTGGCCGTGTACGTGTCGGTGTCGCGCCGTCAGCTCGAACGGCTGTTCCAGAAGTACCTGCATTGCTCGCCGTCGCGCTACTACCTCAAGCTGCGCCTGATCCGCGCCCGGCAGTTGCTCAAGCAGACACCGATGTCGATCATCGAAGTGGCCTCGGTGTGCGGCTTCGTCTCTACCCCGCACTTCTCCAAGTGCTACCGCGAGTACTTCGGCATTCCGCCGCGTGACGAGCGCGTGGGCTCCAACACCGCGCAGCAGGTGGCAATGATGCCGATTCCGCAGGCCATGACCCTGTCGCCGCACAGCGGGCCGATGGCGGCCTTGAGCCAGGCGCGCAACGAGTCGACCTTTGCCAGCGTAAGGCTCTGAAACGGCACCGGCCCCTTCGCGGGCCAGCCCGCTCCCCCAGGTGTTGCACCGAGTTCAAAAACGGTGCCGTCCCTGTGGGAGCGGGCTGGCCCGCGAAGAGGCCGGGGCAGGAAAAGCCAGTCAGGCGCGTTTGTTGAACTGGGCCAGCGCGGGCAACAGCTGCTTGTCGATGGCCTGGCGCACCGCCGGCAGAATGGTTGCGCTACCGGTATACATCTGCTCGACCATCCCTTTCAGCGCCCGCGCATTCGGCTCGGTCAGCCCGCGCACCACCGCTTCGCAGGCCTGTTCGGCACTGGCTCCGGCGGGAATGTCGAACCCGCGCGCGCGCAGGTGGCCTGCCAGGTCGTCCTGGTCTATCAAATCCGCATGCATCATGGCTGTTGTCCCTTTTATCGCGAAGAGAGTGCTGCTGTGATTTACGACCGATTCTGTGTCTGCTGCGACAGGCCCGCAAGGGCAGAATGTCGCAATGGCTGGTTTGGCTAAGAACAGGTCGCTCCCGGCTAATTGCAGGGGCCGGGAAGCCAGCAGACTGCATGCATTCACGGCTCCCGAGGGTTTGGTCACCCTCACTCATGCACAGTGGATGTTGCTCGCTCTTGGCCCCGGATGCTCACGGCTTTCCGGGGTTATTTTTTTGAGCGCTCAGCGGGGTAGTTGCAGGACGCGGCCGACGAATTGCGCAGCAGGCAGGTCGCGTTGGCTATCCACCAGGCTTTGCAGCAAGGCCGCACTTTGCTCACTGAAAGGCGCCGACTTCGGCCCAGCCAGGTCCACATGCAACAGCATCTGCTCGCTCGCAGCCAGCACCTCGTCGAACCCGGCCCGGTGCAGGCTGTGGTAGACGTGCAGGCGCTTGTGATCGAAGCCGATGATCTGCGTTTGCACCCATACCTCGGTCCCTAGCTTCACCTCGTGCAGGTAGTTGATGTGCGCTTCCAGGGTGAACAGTGAGTTCCCACTCTGCCCGCGGCTGTCAGCGTCCAGGCCGATGCGCTCCATCAGCCTATCGGTGGCGTAGCTGAAGATCAGCAGGTAAAAGGCATCGCGCAGGTGCCCGTTGTAGTCGACCCAGTCCTCCTGGACTGGGGTGCGGTAGGTGATCAGTACGGGCATTGTCTGCTCCTCAATCGCCAAAGGCCATGCCGTGGCTGGCTTTGCTGGTCTTCACCGCTTCCAGTACGGCCAGCAGCGTGTCATCACGATAGCGCTCCAGCGCGGCGATGCTGCGCTCGCCCAGTTGTTCCGAGGTGCCTTCGACCACATCGTCGATCAGCTTGTCGGTCAGCTCCGGTGCTGGCAGGTAGGTCCAGGGCAGCTTCAGCGCCGGGCCGAACTGGGCCATGAAGTGGCGCATGCCGGCATCACCGCCTGCCAGGGTGTAGGTGAGGAAGGTACCCATGAACGACCAGCGCAGGCCGGCGCCGAAGCGGATCGCATCGTCGATTTCGCCAGTGCTGGCCACGCCATCGTTGACCAGGTGCAGGGCCTCGCGCCACAGCGCTTCGAGCAGGCGGTCGGCGATGAAACCGGGGACTTCCTTGCGTACATGCAGCGGGCGCATGCCGAGGGCGGTGTAGATGGTCTTGGCGGCTTCGATGGCTTCAGGTGCCGTGCGACTACCGCCGACGATCTCCACCAGCGGCAGGAGATACACCGGGTTGAACGGGTGGCCGACCACGCAACGCTCAGGGTGCGTGGACGACTCGTAGAACTCGCTGGGCAGCAGCCCCGACGTGCTGGAGCCGATGATTGCATTGGGCTTGGCAGCAGCGCTGATCTTCGCGTGCAGGTCGAGCTTGAGGTCCAGACGCTCGGGTGCGCTTTCCTGGATGAAATCGGCGTCGCGTACGCATTGCTCGATGGTGGCCACGAATTTCAGCCGGTCCTGCGATGCACCCTCTGCCAGGCCTTGTTTCTCCAGTGCCGGCCAGGCGTTGGCGATGCGCTTGCGCAGGGCTTGCTCGGCGCCGGGGGCCGGGTCCCAGGCGACCACGTCCAGGCCATGGGCCAGGGCGCGGGCGACCCAGCCGCTGCCGATCACGCCGCTACCCAGGGCAGCGAAGGTCTTGATCTCGGTGATGAAGGGCATATCGGGTCCTCAGGATGAACAGAACTATTGGGATGAGCGCCGAACCTTGTGGGAGCGGGCTTGCCCGCGAACACCGGCGCAGCCGGTGCCATCCACCGTGTTGTCTGTTTCGCGGGCAAGCCCGCTCCCACAGGGTTTTGCGGCGTGATTGCAATCGTTGAAGGAATCAGCGGCGCTTGAGGTTCATTTTTTCCCGGCCTTCTGCCGGGCTGAGCACGCGGCCACCCATGCGGGTGATGATTTCAGCGGCGCGTTCCACCAGCTGGCCGTTGCTGGCCAGTACGCCACGGTCCAGGTACAGGTTGTCTTCCAGGCCCACCCGCACGTTGCCACCCAGAAGCACGGCCTGGGCCGCCATCGGCATCTGCATGCGGCCGATGCCGAAGCCTGCCCAGGTAACATTGGCCGGCAGGTTGTCGACCATGGCCTTCATGGTGGTGGTGTCGGCCGGTGCGCCCCACGGGATGCCCAGGCACAGCTGGAACAGCGGGTCCTCGAGCAGGCCTTCTTTCATCATCTGTTTGGCGAACCACAGGTGGCCGGTGTCGAAGATTTCCAGCTCGGCCTTCACCCCCAGTTCGGTGATGCGCTTGGCCCCGGCGCGCAGCTGCGCGGGGGTGGAGACGTAGATGGCGTTGCCGTCGCCGAAGTTGAGGGTGCCGCAGTCGAGGGTGCAGATTTCCGGCAGCAGCGCTTCGACGTGGGCCAGGCGCTCCAGCGGGCCGATCAGGTCGGTGCCGGGGCCGAACTCCATGGGCGATTCGCCCGGGCCGATTTCCAGGTCACCGCCCATCCCGGCGGTGAGGTTGACGATGATGTCGACGTCGGCCTCGCGAATGCGCTCCATGACTTCGCGGTACAGCGCCACGTCGCGGCTGAAACGGCCGGTTTGCGGGTCACGGACGTGGCAGTGGACCACGGTGGCGCCGGCCTTGGCGGCTTCCACGGCGGATTCGGCGATCTGTTTGGGGGTGACGGGGACCAGGTGGCTCTTGGCGACCGTGTCGCCAGCGCCGGTGAGGGCACAGGTGATGATGACGTCGTGGTTCATGGCGGTTCCTTGTGGTGTCTGTGCTGGCCTATTCGCGGGCACGCCCGCTCCCACAGGATCAATGTGACCCTGAGCTTTGCGCTGTACCTGTGGGAGCGGGCGAGCCCGCGAAAGGGCCCTGTCAGTTGGCGGTGAGCTTGAGGTTGTCCGCAGCCGGCTTGCCATCGAAGGTGGTCACCCCCTCAAGCCAGCGGGCCTTGTCCCCGGGGTGATCCTTGAGCCACTGACGGGCCGATTCCAGCGCGTCCTTGTGGTCGAGCAGCGGCTGCATCATGCGGCTCTCGTCCTCGGCGCTGAAGTTCAGGTTGGCCAGCAGGCGGTGGGCGTTGGGGCAGCGTTCGGCGTAGTCCGGCGCGGTCACCGTCCACACCGTGGCACGGCCTTCGTCCGGGCCCAGGGCGTCCTGGCTGTCGCCGAGGTAGGCCATGTCGATATTCACGTTCATCGGGTGTGGCGCCCAGCCGAAGAACACTACCGCTTCCTTGCGCCGCACGGCGCGGTCGACGGCGGCGAGCATGCCGGCTTCGCTGGACTCGACCAGCTGGAACTTGCCCAGCTCGAACTGGTTCTTGCTGATCATGGCCTTGATCTGGGTGTTGGCACCGGAGCCGGGTTCTATACCGTAGATCTTGCCGCCCAGCTCTTTCTCGAACTTGTGAATGTCGGCGAAGGTTTTCAGGCCCTTGTCATACAGGTATTTCGGCACGGCGAGGGTGGCCCGGGCGTCTTCCAGGCTGGGTTTTTCAAGGACCTTGACCTGGTTGGCGTCGACGAACGGGGTGATGGTCTGGGTCATGATCGGGTTCCAGTAACCCAGGAACATGTCCAGGCGCTTGTCGCGGATGCCGGCGAAGATGATCTGCTGCGAGGCGCTGGTCTGCTTGGTCTGGTAACCCAGGCCGTCGAGCAGCACCTGGGCCATGGCGCTGGTGGCGATGACGTCGGTCCAGTTGACCACGCCAAGGCGCACGTTCTTGCAGGCCGCGGGCTCGGCGGCGTAAAGCGGGGCGGCGGCGATGCTGCTCAGGGCAAGGGACAACAGGCTGCGGCGGATCAAGCGATGCATGGTGGCTCTCCATCGGCAGGACATTTTTTATAGGGGCCGGCCTCTCTGGGCCGTGTGAACACGCTACGCTGCTGCCAGGGGCGAAAATCGCACCCTGGCGACCAAGATTTGCACGGAGGCGACCACCTTCAGCCGTGGAGCATGCAATGCCGCAACTGATTCATTTCCTGTTGTTGCCGGGGTTCTCGGCGATGGGCTTCATCAGCGCACTGGAACCCCTGCGCGTGGCCAACCGCTTCAAGGGGCCGTCGTACCGCTGGCGCGTGCTGAGCCTGGATGGCGGGGCGGTGCAGGCGAGCAACGGCATGTCGGTGAATGCCGATGGCGCGTTGGGGGAGGGTGAGGCGGGCGGCGTGCTGCTGATCGTCGCCGGCTTCGAGCCGCTGGCTTGTTATGGTCCGAAGCTGCAGCAGGCGCTGCGTCGGCTCGATCATGATGGGGTGATCCTTGGCGGAATCGACACCGGCCCGGTGGTGCTGGCCGAGGCCGGCTTGCTCGATGGCTACCGTGCAACCTTGCACTGGGAGGCGCTGGACGCGTTCAAGGAACGCTATCCACGTTTGCAGGTGACCCAGGAGCTGTTCGAGATCGACCGGCGTCGTATCACCTGTGCCGGAGGCACCGCATCGATCGACCTGATGCTGGACCTGATCGCCCAGGCCCATGGCAGCGAGCTGGCGGTGCAGGTGTCCGAACAGTTCGTGCTCGGGCGCATCCGCCCGCGCCAGGACCACCAGCGCATGCAGATCGCCAGCCGCTACGGCATCAACAACAAGAAGCTGGTCAAGGTGATCGGCGAGATGGAGCGCAATATCGAGCAGCCGCTCAATACCCAGGTGCTGGCCGATGCGGTGCAGGTGACCCGGCGGCAGCTGGAGCGGCTGTTCCGCTTGCACCTGGACGACACGCCCAGCGGCTTCTATCTGCGCTTGCGGCTGGACAAGGCACGGCAGCTGTTGCGCCAGACCGACATGAGCGTGCTGGAAGTGGCGGTGGCGTGCGGGTTCGAGTCGGCTTCCTACTTTACCCGCTGCTACCGGGGGCGGTTCGAGCAGTGTCCGCGGGAGGACCGGTTGGCCCGGGTAGTCTGATGCTCTCCTGTGCCGGCCCTTTCGCGGGTAAACCCGCTCCCACAGGTGCACCATTGTCCTTGAGACTTGCGCAGTCAGGGTGGGAGCGGGTTTACCCGCGAAGAGGCAGGTGCACCATTGTCCTTGAGACGTGCGCAGTCAATGTGGGAGCGGGTTTACCCGCGAAGAGGCCGGAGCAGGATTATTGCTGGCCGATGGACTGCAGGTACTCCGAGCGGTCATCGCTGCGCTGCGCCACGCAGGTATCCCAGGCCGCCTGGAACGCCTTACTGCCGGGTTTCTCGGCATAGGTCTCGACCTTGCAGTCGGCATCCCGCAGCTGCGCCCACAGTTTCTCGGCGGCGTCCATGCGCCCGACCAGGGCGGTCGCCTTGTCGCCTTCGTCGGCATACTGGTCGCGAATGCGCTGGATCAGGTCGTCATAGGCCGCTTTCAGTTCGCGCTCGGCGGTCTGCTTGTTGAATGTCGCGCAAGCAAAGGTCTGCTGGTCGCTTTCGACGTTGTCGCACGGGGTGCTTTCTTCCTCGCCGGCGTGGGCGCCCGAGACGACCGCCAGCAGTACCAGCCATGCCATTGATTTCATCCGTTTTCTCCTTAACAGGCTGACGAATCGGCTGGATTCTCGCTCAGCCGCAGACAAGACGATAGCTCCCTGACGAAATGTTCATGAAGTGGCGTGAGATGTCGTTATCGAGACTGTCTCTCATCGCCAGGCGGCGCGCCAGAGGGCGCGATGTCGCGCATTGACGCTTTCGGCAAACCCCCTGTCGTTTTTGCACCGGGGCGTCGCAGGGCACAGGCATATGCTGGCCCCAAAGCGCCGACAGAAGATTTGGCGCGGCCCATATCAACAAAGGGGACAGCCTGATGAGCCCAGCCGAACTTCACGCCGACAGCATCGTCATTGACGGCCTGATCATTGCCAAATGGAACCGCGAGCTGTTCGAGGACATGCGCAAGGGCGGGCTGACTGCGGCCAACTGCACGGTGTCGGTCTGGGAAGGCTTCAAGGCGACTGTGGACAACATCGCCGCCAGCCAGAAGCTGATCCGCGACAACAGCGACCTGGTGATGCCGGTGCGCACCACCGCCGACATCCGCAAGGCCAAGGAACTGGGCAAGACCGGCATCCTTTTCGGCTTCCAGAACGCCCATGCGTTCGAAGACCAGATCGCCTACGTCGACGTGTTCAAGCAGCTGGGCGTGGGTATCGTGCAGATGTGCTACAACACCCAGAACCTGGTCGGCACCGGTTGCTACGAGCGTGACGGCGGCCTGTCGGGCTTCGGTCGCGAGATCGTCGCCGAGATGAACCGCGTCGGCATCATGTGCGACCTGTCCCACGTCGGTTCCAAGACCTCCGAGGAAGTGATTCTCGAATCGAAGAAGCCGGTCTGCTACTCCCACTGCCTGCCTTCGGGCCTGAAGGAACACCCGCGCAACAAGTCTGACGCCGAGCTGAAGTTCATCGCCGACCACGGCGGCTTCGTTGGCGTGACCATGTTCGCGCCGTTCCTGGCCAAGGGCATCGACTCGACCATCGACGACTACGCCGAGGCCATCGAGTACACCATGAACATCGTCGGTGAAGACGCCATCGGTATCGGTACCGACTTCACCCAGGGCCACGGCCAGGACTTCTTCGAGTACCTGACCCACGACAAGGGCTACGCCCGTCGCCTGACCAACTTCGGCAAGATCATCAACCCGCTGGGCATTCGCACTGTCGGCGAATTCCCCAACCTCACCGAGACCTTGCTCAAGCGCGGCCATTCCGAGCGCGTGGTGCGCAAGATCATGGGCGAGAACTGGGTCAACGTCCTCAAGGACGTCTGGGGCGAGTAAGCCGCTCTCCAAGCCTGATAGCCCCTGCCAGCAACGCCGGGGCACCCACATAAAAATTTTATGGAGTTGAGTTTCCATGGCCAAGATCGCCCCGCAATTGCCAATCGAAGTCGACAGCGAGACCGGTGTCTGGACCAGCGACGCCCTGCCGATGCTGTATGTGCCGCGCCATTTCTTCGTCAACAACCACATGGGCATCGAGGAAGTGCTGGGCGCTGACGCCTACGCCGAGATCCTCTACAAGGCCGGCTACAAGTCGGCCTGGCACTGGTGCGAGAAAGAGGCCGAATGCCATGGCCTGGAAGGCGTGGCGGTGTTCGAGCACTACATGAAGCGCCTGAGCCAGCGTGGCTGGGGCCTGTTCGAGATCCAGGACATCGACCTGGACAAGGGCACCTGCAGCGTCAAGCTCAAGCATTCCGCATTCGTGTACGTCTATGGCAAGTGCGGCCGCAAGGTCGACTACATGTTCACCGGCTGGTTCGCCGGCGCCATGGACCAGATTCTCGCTGCCCGCGGCAGCTCGATCCGCACCGTGGCCGAGCAGGTCTACGGCGGTTCGGAAGAAGGCCACGAAGATGGCCTGTTCGTCGTCAAGCCGTTGTAAGCCGGAGAAAGCGTCATGGCATTCGAAGCAATGTTCCAGCCGATCCAGATCGGCAAACTGACCATCCGCAACCGCGTGCTCAGCACCGCGCATGCCGAGGTCTACGCCACTGACGGCGGCATGACCACCGACCGCTACGTGAAGTACTACGAAGAGAAGGCCAAGGGCGGCATCGGCCTGGCGATCTGCGGCGGCTCGTCCGTGGTGGCCATCGACAGCCCGCAGGAATGGTGGTCGTCGGTCAACCTGTCGACCGACCGCATCATCCCGCACTTCCAGAACCTCGCTGACGCCATGCACAAGCATGGCGCCAAGATCATGATCCAGATTACCCACATGGGCCGTCGCTCGCGCTGGGACGGCTTCAACTGGCCTACCCTGATGTCGCCATCGGGCATCCGTGAACCCGTGCACCGCGCCACCTGCAAAACCATCGAGGTGGAAGAGATCTGGCGGGTCATCGGCAACTATGCGCAGGCTGCGCGTCGTGCCAAAGAGGGCGGCCTGGATGGCGTGGAACTGTCGGCCGTGCACCAGCACATGATCGACCAGTTCTGGAGCCCGCGGGTCAACAAGCGTACCGACGAATGGGGCGGTACCTTCGAAGGCCGCATGAAGTTCGGCCTGGAAGTGCTCAAGGCGGTGCGGGCCGAAGTCGGCGACGACTTCTGCGTGGGCATGCGTATCTGCGGTGACGAGTTCCACCCCGATGGCCTCAGCCACGAGGACATGAAGCAGATCGCCGCCTACTACGATGCCACCGGCATGATCGACTTCATCGGCGTGGTCGGTTCGGGTTGCGATACCCACAACACCCTGGCCAACGTCATCCCCAACATGAGCTACCCGCCAGAGCCGTTCCTGCACCTGGCCGCCGGCATCAAGGAAGTGGTCAAGGTTCCGGTGCTGCACGCGCAGAACATCAAGGACCCGAACCAGGCCACACGTATCCTCGAAGGCGGCTACGTCGACATGGTCGGCATGACCCGCGCGCACATTGCCGACCCGCATCTGATCGCCAAGATCAAGATGGGCCAGATCGACCAGATCAAGCAGTGCGTCGGTGCCAACTACTGCATCGACCGCCAGTACCAGGGCCTGGATGTGCTGTGCATCCAGAACGCCGCGACCTCCCGTGAATACATGGGCGTGCCGCACATCATCGAGAAGACCACCGGGCCGAAACGCAAGGTGGTCATCGTCGGCGCCGGCCCTGCCGGCATGGAGGCGGCCCGCGTGGCGGCCGAGCGCGGCCACGACGTCACCGTGTTCGAGAAGAAGGACCAGATCGGCGGGCAGATCACCATCGCCGCCAAGGCACCGCAGCGCGACCAGATCGCAGGCATCACCCGCTGGTACCAGCTGGAGTTCGCCCGCCTGAAGATCGACCTGCGCCTGGGTACCGCCGCTGACGTGGCGACCATCCAGGACCTGCGCCCGGATATCATCGTGCTCGCGGTTGGCGGCCATTCGTTCCTTGAGCAGAACGAACACTGGGGCGCTGCCGAAGGGCTGGTGGTCAGTAGCTGGGACGTGCTCGACGGCAAGGTTGCGCCGGGCAAGAACGTGCTGGTGTACGACACCATCTGCGAATTCACCGGCATGTCGGTGGCCGACTTCATCGCCGACAAGGGCAGCCAGGTCGAGATCGTCACCGACGACATCAAACCGGGCGTGGCCATGGGCGGTACGACCTTCCCGACCTACTACCGCAGCATGTACCCGAAAGAAGTGATCATGACCGGCGACATGATGCTGGAAAAGGTCTACCGCGAAGGCGACAAGCTGGTGGCGGTGCTGGAGAACGAATACACCGGTGCCAAGGAAGAACGTGTCGTCGACCAGGTGGTAGTGGAAAACGGCGTGCGTCCTGACGAGCAGCTGTACTACGCGCTGAAGGAAGGGTCGCGCAACAAGGGCCAGATCGACGTGGAGGCGCTGTTCGCCATCAAGCCGCAGCCGATCCTCAGCCAGCCGGGCGAGGGCTACCTGCTGTACCGCATCGGCGACTGCGTGGCCCAGCGCAACGTGCATGCGGCGATCTACGACGCCTTGCGCCTGTGCAAGGACTTCTGATCGCACTGTCGGCACACACCGGCCCCTGTGGGAGCGGGCGAGCCCGCGAAAGCGTCAGCATGAACAACAGAGTTGTCTGATCTGACGCATTCGCGGGCACGCCCGCTCCCACAGGGCCTGTGCAGGATTCCAGGGGCCTGAACCCCTTGCAACCGCTGTTGTGGGAGCCTCCCATGTTGAACACCCTTCTACCCATCCTGCTGTTCGCTGCCCTTGGCCTGGCAGTGCTCGGCGCCCTGCGCCGGGTGCGCATGTGGCGCCGTGGCCGGCCGAGCAAGGTCAACCTGATCGGCGGCCTGCTGGCCATGCCGCGGCGTTACCTGGTCGACCTGCACCACGTGGTCGAGCGCGACAAGTACATGTCCAAGACCCACGTGGCCACTGCCGGTGGCTTCGTGCTGTCGGCTGCGCTGGCGATCCTGGTGCACGGCTTCGGCCTGCAGAGCAAGATCCTCGGCTACGCGCTGCTGGTGGCCACCGTGATCATGTTCACCGGCGCCATCTTCGTCTTCAAGCGCCGCCTGAACCCGCCTGCGCGCCTGTCCAAGGGCCCTTGGATGCGCCTGCCCAAGAGCCTGTTGGTATTCGCTGCCAGCTTCTTCATCGCCACCTTGCCGGTCGCCGGCATCCTGCCGGCCAATACCGGCGGCTGGGTGATGGTCGGCATTCTCGGCCTGGGTGTGCTGTGGGGCGTGTCGGAGCTGTTCTTCGGCATGACCTGGGGCGGCCCGATGAAACACGCCTTCGCCGGTGCCTTGCACCTGGCCTGGCACCGCCGTGCCGAGCGCTTCGGCGGCGGCCGCTCCACCGGCCTCAAGCCGCTCGACCTGGAAGACCCGAACGCGCCGCTGGGTGTGGAAAAGCCGGTGGATTTCACCTGGAACCAGCTGCTCGGCTTCGATGCCTGCGTGCAGTGCGGCAAATGTGAAGCCATGTGCCCGGCGTTCGCCGCCGGCCAGCCGCTGAACCCGAAAAAACTCATCCAGGACATGGTCATCGGCCTGGCCGGTGGCAGTGACGCCAACTTTGCCGGCAGCCCTTACCCAGGCAAGCCACTGGGTGAACACAGCGGCAACCCGCACCAGCCGATCGTCAACGGCTTGGTCGATGCCGAGACGCTGTGGTCGTGCACCACCTGCCGGGCCTGCGTCGAGGAATGCCCGATGATGATCGAGCACGTCGATGCCATCGTCGACATGCGCCGCCACCTGACTCTGGAAAAGGGCGCGACCCCGAACAAGGGCGCCGAGGTGCTGGAAAACCTGATCGCCACCGACAACCCTGGCGGCTTCGCCCCCGGCGGGCGAATGAACTGGGCGGCCGACCTCAACCTGCAGCTGCTGTCGGAGGTGAAGTCCACCGAGGTGCTGTTCTGGGTCGGTGACGGTGCCTTCGACATGCGTAACCAGCGCACCCTGCGTTCGTTCGTCAAGGTACTCAAGGCTTCCGGTGTGGACTTCGCCGTGCTCGGCCTGGAAGAGCGCGACAGCGGCGACGTGGCGCGCCGCCTGGGCGATGAAGCGACCTTCCAGCAACTGGCCAGGCGCAATATCCAGACCTTGGCCAAGTACAAGTTCCAGCGCATCGTCACCTGCGACCCGCACAGCTTCCACGTGCTGAAGAACGAGTACGGCGCGCTGGGCGGTGACTACCAGGTGCTGCACCACAGCACCTACATCGCCGAACTGATCGCGGCCAGGAAGTTGAACCTCGGCCAACACAAAGGTGGCAGCGTCACCTACCACGACCCGTGCTACCTGGGCCGTTACAACGGTGAATACGAAGCCCCGCGTGAAGTGCTCAAGGCGCTGGGTATCGAAGTGCGCGAAATGGCGCGTTCGGGCTTCCGTTCCCGGTGCTGCGGTGGTGGCGGCGGTGCGCCGATCACCGACATCCCTGGCAAACAGCGGATTCCGGACATGCGCATGGACGATATCCGCGAGACCGAGGCCGAGCTGGTGGCTGTGGGTTGCCCACAATGCACCGCGATGCTCGAAGGTGTGGTTGAACCGCGTCCCCAGATCAAAGACCTCGCCGAGCTGGTGGCGGATGTGCTGATCGAAGAGGAAGCTGCCGCGGCCCCAAAGTCGCCAACGGTTAAACGCGAACCTGCGGAGGTGCACTGATGAGCGAGATTATCCGCCGCGACCCACGCGCCGAGTGGATCGCCCGTAACCGTCTGCATCCGCTGCATGCGGCGATGCAGACGCAACAGACCCGCTGGATGGGGCCCAACGGCCTGATCCGCAAGAATCCCCATGCGCTTGCCGCAGGTTTCATCGGTCCGGCCGGGCTCAAGCGCATCGACCGCAGCGGTGCCCAGCAGGGCACTGGTGTCGGCGGGCGGCGTACGGCGGCAGCCGAAGTACAGCTACCGCTGCACCAGGTTCCGGCGCCGGCGTTCTACATCGCCGTGGTACCGGACATGGTCGGTGGCCGCCTGAGCAGCCACGACCGCGACCTGCTGGGCCTGGCCCATGGCCTGGCCGGCAGCGACGGCGCAGTGCTGGCGGTGGTGTTTGGTGAACACAAGGAAAGCAACTTTTCCACAGCCGGTGTCGATCGCCTGCTGGTGCTCGATGGCGAGGCATTCGAAGGTTATGCACCAGAGCAACGGGTGCAGGGGCTGCGGGCTGTGGATAACCAGTTCGCTCCGCGTCACTGGCTGCTGCCCGATAGCCGCAGCGGCGGCGGCGAGCTGGGCCGGCGCCTCGGTGCGTCGCTCGGCGAGCGCCCGGCGACGCGTGTCTGGCAGGTCAAGGACGGCCAGTGCATCGGCCGCGCCGGCGCCGGCCAGCAAGACCTGCAACGTGCTGTGCCCCGCCTGATCCTGGGGGCGGCGGAGTGTGCCGAGCCGGTCAGCGAAACCCGTCACGAAGCGCTGCCGGTGGAGTTGTCCACAAGCGTGGTGCGTAGCCTGTCGCGCATCGAGGACCTGGGTGCGGTGGCGGTCGACCCGGCGACCATCGCCATGGCCGAGGCCGAATTCATCGTCTCGGGCGGCAACGGCGTCAAGGACTGGGACCTGTACCACAAGGCCACTGCGGCCCTCGGCGCCACCGAAGGCGCCTCGCGGGTGGCGGTGGACGACGGCTTCATGCCGCGCAACCGCCAGGTCGGTGCCACCGGCACCTGGGTGACTGCGCGGGTCTATGTGGCTGTGGGTATCTCTGGCGCGATCCAGCACCTGCAGGGCATCGGCGCCTGCGACAAGGTGGTGGCGATCAACATGGACCCGGGTTGCGACATGATCAAACGGGCCGACCTGTCGGTGATTGGCGACAGTTCGGCGATTCTCAAGGCACTGATCGAGGCTGTGGACAACTTCCGCAGCGGCGGCCAGCGCGACGCGGCTTAAGGGCACGAGCATGAGTACGAAAGTGATCAGCCTGGTTTCCATCGGTGCCCACCCCAGCTCCGGGCGAGCTCGCCGCGCCGAGCAGGACGCCCGCGCCGTGGAGCTGGGCCTGCAGCTGGCTGGGGATAACTTGCAGGTGGTGCATGCCGGCGACCCTCGGGAAGAGGCACTGCGCGCCTACCTGGGCATGGGCCTGGGCCATCTGGACGTGCTGGAACAGCCGGCAGGGGCCGATGTGCTGGGCGTGCTGGGTGATTACCTGCGCGATGCTGGCGCTCAGCTGGTGCTGACCGGCAGCCAGGCCGAGACCGGTGAAGGGTCGGGCATGCTGCCGTTCCTGCTGGCCGAGAAGCTCGGCTGGCCGCTGGTGGTAGGGCTGGCTGAAGTGGAGTCGATCGACAACGGCACTGCTCAGGTATTGCAGGCCTTGCCGCGCGGTCAGCGGCGTCGGCTTAAGGTGCGCCTGCCGTTGCTGGCGACTGTGGATAACGCAGCGCCCAAGCCACGCCAGAGCGCCTTCGGCCCGGCGCGCCGGGGTGTGCTGGCGGCGCGCAATGTGGCGATCGTCGAGGATGAACTGCTGGCTGACGCCGAGCTGCAACCGGCGCGGCCAAGGCCCAAGCGGCTCAAGGTGATCAAGGCCAAGAGCGGTGCGGACCGGATGAAGGCAGCCACGGCCAAGGCCAGTGGTGGCGGTGGCAAGGTGCTGAAGGATGTTTCTCCACAGGAAGGCGCCGAAGCCATTCTCAAGCTGCTGGTGGAGGAGGGTGTCTTGCGCTGAGCCTGACCGCACTTTTTTGTAGGAGCGGCCTTGTGTCGCGAAAGGGCTGCGCAGCGGCCCCAGGATGTCAGCGCAATTGCACATATTGCTGGGGCTGCTTTGCAGCCCTTTCGCGACACGAGGCCGCTCCTATAAAAACAGCGGTTATTGCCGGACCACGTTGAACGCCCATTTCGCCAGCCTTTCGGTCACCGGCAGGAACGACACCCGCTCCCCCGCCGACAATCCCCCGTTCACCGCTGCACAACGCAACACCAGGTAGTTCCACGCTTGCCCCTCGGCGCGGATTACCCCCAATCCGTTGCCTTCATCGAACCATTTCACCGTCCCATTCAGGCGCCTGTGCATAAGTTATTCCTGAGTAGTGCCAAAATAGTGGCACCCACTGAAGCACAAGGGGCGATCTGGCGAAACTGGCAAAAATGTCAGGTGCAACGGAATTTTGCCCACGGAATCTGTTCGCCAAGGTGTGGATAAAGTGTTTGTGCTTCGCTGCAGGCCCTGAAGCCAAAGGGATTCAGGGTGTTGATCAAAGAACGTCCAACTCACTCGAAAATTGCTAAATCCATGATGAATTGCTGTTTTTTGTATTTATCCACAGGTCAGTTGCAGAGTTGTTCAGGAATTCTGTTTATCGACCTGTGGACAAGGTGTTCGATAATCTCTGTGGCCCTTTAAAACAAAGGGATTCAGGGCTTTGATCAATATTTGACCAGGTCGACCTGTCAGTTTTACCAGTACCCAAATGTGATCGTCGGCGTCATTGTCGACGTTACGAAATTCAGGGGCCGAGCGCTGAGCAATGAGACGATCCTGCTTGTTGGTGGCAGATATGCAGCGTGCGGCTCAGGGCGCTGTAGGTAACCAATGCTCGTATGAAAGGGCTTTCACTCCTTATGGATACGCGCCAATTGCACCTGGTCCGCTGACCGCGTTTGCTGGCCAACGTCTTGACCCTCTGACAGCGTGTTATCACCTTGGCAACGGCCACCGGCTATATGGGCCCGGCCTGATGCGTTTTCTCAGTCCCGATAATCTGAGTCCCTTTGGCCAGGGTGGACTCAATTCCTACGCCTATTGCGCTGGAAACCCCATCAACTACATCGACCCCTCTGGCAAGTTCTGGACTGTTCTGGGGTCAATCGAAATGACCAGATCCACATCAGTTGCAGCTTATGTCGGCCTCAACCTTGCTGCGTTGACGAGCAGAATCCAGAGCCGCTCGGCGCTTTGGGCCAGTCGACAGCTCATGGTCGAGTCTGCGTTGGTACTGACCGGAGTGGGCATGCTGTTCAGCGGCTCGCAAAGGTTGGAGCCAGTCGCCTTGGGCATGATAAGTCTTGGCAATGCGTCGTCGATCATCAAGTCCGGAGTCACCATCGCAAGAAATTTGGCGGGTGGCTTGAGGCAGGTTGCGAGCGTGGCCGGGCAGAATCTCAGGTATGTATCCGGTTTTGAGGTTTTGCCTGTTAAGGCCCGGTCAGCGCCCACTTCACCACCTCCCCAAGTGCAACTGGCTCAGCAACCTGCCGGGCATGTCGTGATCAATGTCAACCCGAAGGTCGTGAACATTGATATGTCTCGACAGCCTTCTCCAGCGGAATCCGCCAGCAGCATCAGGAGCGAGAGACGGCACTCCACAGAAACACACGAAAATACCCGACTGTGATTTTCCATGGACGCGCGTACCTTCACTGTCTACGGTACTTTTCATGGCATGCCCAACTCGCGCCTGGCATTCTGCGGCGAATATCGAGACCCTTTGACTGGCCATTATCATCTTGGCCGCGGCCATCGTACCTACGACCCATTACTGATGAGATTCCATAGCGCTGATGCCCTGAGCCCCTTCGGTATAGGCGGCATCAATGCGTACAGCTATTGCTCCGGCGATCCTGTCAATCGAGTCGATCGCAATGGCGCATTCTCCTTACCGAACTCACTTTTCCTGACAGCCTTGGCAGAGGGTGCCCTCAACGTCATCGATGGGGTCTTGTCAGCGCTCAAGGTAGTCGTACAGGGGCGTTTGCAAAATGCCGCGCCTTCACTTACCCAGCAACTTCAGGTACTCGCCAAGACACACAAGGGTACTTTGAAAGTGACTGCATCGGCTTTGGTCTGGTCCGAACTAGGCAGTCCAAGCGTTCCATTGATAAAGGACAGTATCGTGGTGGGGGCTGCGGCCACCAGCCTCGGTGTCACGGAGCGCTTGCTGAATATCCAGCAGCATGCGGCTGTGGTGGTGCCCTATCTGTGGCAGTCACCAGCCCAGTTGCCCAGTGTAGCCGTTGAAGCACTGGGGATCCTGACAGGGGTAACCCCGGTGCTGACGGCAGGCAAAAATGTCATGCAGAGGATTCGTGGGAACGCGGTAGATCTGCCTGCTCGTGGATGAGCCAAGCACCAGGCAGCCAATCGCTTGCCTGCCTGGTTCGACCCTGGCTATTGCGCCTGCACTTCCTTCAGATACGGCGCCGGCTCCGCCCCGAGGTTGTTCAACATCCGCTGGCTGTACCAGTCAATGAAGTTGACCACACCAAACTCGTAAGTCTTCGAGTACGGCCCAGGCTGGTACGCAGTGGAGTTGATCCCGCGCTGGTTCTCTTCGGCCAGGCGGCGGTCCTGGTCGTTGGTGGCGTCCCACACCTTGCGCATGTGCTCCGGGTCGTAGTCCACGCCTTCCACGGCATCCTTGTGCACCAGCCACTTGGTGGTGACCATGGTTTCCTGGGCGCTGATCGGCCACACGGTGAAGACGATCATGTGGTCGCCCATGCAGTGGTTCCACGAGTGCGGCAGGTGCAGGATGCGCATCGAGCCCAGGTCCGGGTTCTTGATGCGGCCCATCAGCTTCTGGCAGGCCTGCTTGCCGTCCATGGTCATCGACACGGTGCCCTTGAGCAGCGGCATGCGCACGATGCGGTTACGCAGGCCGTGGCTCTTGTGCAGGTACGGGATCTTCTCGGCTTCCCAGGCAGCGGCGGAGGCGGCCACGTGGTCCTTGAAGGCCTGGTCGGCGCGAGGGTCGTTGGTGTCGTCCCACTCCAGCAGGGTTTGCAGCAGTTCTGGGTGGGAACCGGAGCAGTGGTAGCACTCGCGGTTGTTTTCCAGCACCAGCTTCCAGTTGGCCTTTTCCATCAAGGTGGTCTGCACCGCCACCTTGGTGTTCTCCATGTCGTACGGTTCCATGTAGTGGTCCAGGGTGGCCAGGAACTCGTCGATAGCCGGTGGGTTTTCCGCCAGGCTGATGAAGATATAGCCGCCGGCCACCTTCACGTGCACAGGCTTGAGGCCGTATTGCTTCATGTCGAAATCGGCGCCCATTTCGGTGCCCGCGAACAGCAGGCGACCGTCCAGCTCATAGGTCCACTGGTGGTAGTGGCAGACCAGCTTGGCCACCTTGCCTTTGTCGCTCACGCACAAACGCGAACCGCGGTGGCGGCAGACGTTATGGAAGGCGTGTACCTTGCCTTCGGCACCCCGCACCACGAGGATCGGGTTCTTGCCGATCTGCAGCGTGATGTAGTTGCCCTTGGCCGGGATCTCGCAGGTCATGCTGGCGATCAGCCATTCCTTCTGGAAGATCTCCTGCATGTCGATCTGGAACAGACGCTCGTCGGTGTAGAACGGCTGGGGCAGCGAGTAGGTGCGCTCGCGGGTCTGCAGCATCTCGGCGGTGGCCTTGCGTGCAGGTTCCAGTGGATCGCCCAGGCTCAGGGTTGCGGTGACGTCCATCGTGTATTCCTCGGGGCCGTGCGCGGCCGGCTAAAGGTGGCTAATCGTTGTTGTGGTGCCGCAAGGCTGCTTTTCGCAAACAAACAGCTGGTTGTTTTGCCGTGGAGTGTGCGTCCGAAGGCGCCATGAACCGTATCCATGGGCGACATGGCCGATTTGAATTACGACGCGCCAGCCCTTGTAGCGCGGGGCTGGTCGCGATAAGCACGCCGATGTCGCTGGCAGGAATGTACGTCGCTCACGGCTTGCGCATTATCGGAGCCATAAAAAGGGCCATAGTCGGCCGCTGGAGATGAACATGTCCGATACCTTCCTCAATCCGGTCACCACCCAGACCTGGGCCAACGGCCGCCACATCGTGCGCTGCGTCAAGGTCATCCAGGAGACCTGGGACGTGCGCACCTTCTGCTTCATGGCCGACCAGCCGATCATGTTCTTCTTCAAGCCCGGGCAGTTCGTCACCCTGGAGCTTGAGATCGAAGGCAAGCCGGTGATGCGTTCGTACACCATTTCCAGTTCGCCGTCGGTGCCCTACAGCTTCTCGATCACGGTCAAGCGCGTACCGGGCGGGCTGGTGTCCAACTTCCTCCACGACACCATGCACGAAGGCGCCGAGCTGCCGGTGCATGGCCCGGTGGGGTTGTTCAACGCCATCGATTTCCCGGCGGGCAAGGTGCTGTACCTCTCCGGTGGCGTAGGCATCACCCCGGTGATGTCGATGGCGCGCTGGTTTTACGACACCAACGCCAACGTCGACATGGTGTTCGTGCACAGCGCCCGTTCGCCGAAGGACATCATCTACCACCGCGAGCTGGAACAGATGGCGTCGCGCATTCCCAACTTCAGCCTGCACATCATCTGCGAGAAGCATGGGCTGGGTGAGCCTTGGGCGGGCTACCGCGGTTACCTCAACCAGCGCCTGATGGAGCTGATCGCGCCGGACTACATGGAGCGCGTGGTGTTCTGCTGCGGCCCGACGCCGTACATGACTGCGGTCAAGCGCATGCTCGAAGCGGTCGGCTTCGACATGAAGAACTACCACGAGGAGTCGTTCGGCGCGACGCCCCCTGAGGCCAAGGCCGATGCCGTGGAACATGCCGAGCAGGCGGCCGACGCACCGGAAGTGGATGCATCGGACCTCAACCTGGTGGAGTTCATCGGCAGCGAGAAGAGCATTCGCGTCGCCCCGGGCGAGACCGTGCATGCAGCGGCAGCGAAGGTTGGCCTGATGATCCCGAAAGCCTGCGGCATGGGCATCTGCGGGACCTGCAAGGTGCTCAAGCTGGGCGGCGAGGTGGAGATGGAGCACAACGGCGGGATTACCGAGGACGACGAAGCCGAGGGCTACATCCTGTCGTGCTGCAGTGTGCCGAAGGGGGATGTGCGGATCGATTACTGATCCGAGATTGCCGGGGCTGCTTCGCAGCCCTTTCGCGACACAAGGCCGCTCCCACAGGTACTGCGCAGATTGAAGGCCTGCGCGGTACCTGTGGGAGCGGCCTTGTGTCGCGAAAGGGCCGCAAAGCGGCCCCGGCATTTTGAAGTCAGGTGCGGAACCGAGCCACCAGGCCATTGAGGTCCACCGCCAAACGCGACAGCTCGGCACTCGCTGCGCTGGTCTGATGCGCCCCGGTAGCACTCTGCACCGACAGGTCATTGATGTTCACCAGGTTGCGGTCTACTTCCCGCGCCACCTGCGCCTGCTCTTCCGCCGCGCTGGCGATCACCAGGTTGCGCTCGTTGATCTGCGCCACAGCCCCGGCAATGGTATCCAGAGCCATGCCCGCACCCTTGGCGATATTCAGCGTCGATTCGGCGCGCTCGGTGCTGGTGCGCATCGATTCCACCGCCTCTTCGGTACCGCCCTGAATGCTGCCGATCATGCGCTCGATCTCGCTGGTCGACTGCTGGGTGCGGTGCGCCAGTGCCCGCACTTCATCCGCCACCACGGCAAACCCCCGCCCGGCCTCACCGGCACGCGCCGCTTCGATCGCCGCGTTCAGCGCCAGCAGGTTGGTCTGGTCGGCCAGGCCGCGGATCACGTCGAGGACCTTGCCGATATCACGCGACTGTTCGGCCAGGTGGGTGATCAGCCTGGCGGTGGCCTGCACGTCGCCGCTCATGCGCTCGATGGCACCCACGGTTTCCATGACCAGGTCACGTCCGTCGCCGGCCGAGCGGCTGGCTTCGCTTGAAGCTTCCGAAGTGCTGACCGCGTTGCGCGCCACTTCTTCCACGGCGCTGGTCATCTCGGTAACGGCGGTGGCCGCCTGTTCGATTTCATTGTTCTGCTGCTGCAGGCCGCGGGCGCTTTCGTCGGTGACGCAGTTCAGTTCCTCGGCTGCGGAGGCCAGCTGGGTGGCGGAACCGGCGATCAGTTGCAGAGTGTCGCGCAGCTTGTCCTGCATGCGCGCCATGGCGCGCTGCAGACGGGCTGCTTCGTCGGTACCTTCGGCGCGGATGACTTTTGTCAGGTCGCCGTCGGCCACCTGCTCGGCGGCCTGCAGCGCTTCTTCGATCGGCTTGACGATGCTGCGGGTCAGCAGGAAGGCGCAGAGGAAGGTCAGCGCCGTGGCGGCAATCAACAGGCCGATCACCAGGGCGAACGCAGTGTCGTACTGCTGGGCGGCGGTTGCGTTGGTGGCGCGGGTCTGCTCGGTGTTGATCTGGACCAGGGTCTCCATGACCTTGTTGATCTGCTCGGAATTGGCCAGCAGGTCGCGGTTGAGCAAGTCACGCAATTCGTCGAGGCGGTCGGCCTGGCTCAGGCTGCGCATGCGCGACTCGAGCTGGCGGTACTGGTTGAGCAGCTGGGTGTACTGCTCGAAGGCGGCACGCTCGTCGGCTGCCGTGATCATTGGCAGGTAGGCCTGGCGGGCACGGTCGATCTGGGCGTTGCGCTGGTCCAGCAGGTTGAGGGTGTCGCGCTGGGTTTCTGCTTCGCGGTTGAGCAGCAGCCGGTAGGACAATGAGCGCAGGCGCAGGTTGAGCGCAGCCAGTTCGTCGAGCGTCTTGATGCTGGGCACGCTATTGACTTCAATGGTTACGCCGGCCTGTCGGATGTTGCCCATCTGCATGAGCGAGAAGATACCGAGGCCGAGCATGAGCGCGCCGATCAGAGCGAACCCGAGCAACGCGCGCGGTGCAATGTTCATGTTGCGTAGTGACATGGAGAGAGTCCAGGCTGGGTGGGGTGGCGCGGTCCATGCGACGGAATATGACCTACCTGTCTATCGGTCGTGACTGAACAGTCTTGAGGATGACCACATGAAACTTTTCAGCTCGCTGGCCCATTACCTGACCGGCGGTTGATCCAGGTCGGAACAAGGGGCCAGATACCCTGTCAATCTGCGGGTTAGAAACCTTGAGAATCCGATATTTAATGGCGGGGGCTCACGCTTTTCTTTATCGTGTGCGCCCTTTGCAACAACCCGAGATAGACCCATGCTGGAAGCCTCCCTGAATCAACTCGAGCAACTGGTCAGCGACCTGATGCAGAAAAACGCTCAACTCACCGAGCAGAACACCGCCCTCGACCAGGCACTGGCCCAGGCCAAGGAAGAAAACGAAACCCTGCAACTGTCGCTGATGGAGCAGGAAGAGAAGCACGGCGCCACCGCCGCGCGCATCCAAGCGCTGGTTGAACGCGCCAGCGCTGGCGTCGTCGGCGCATGAGACTGCAAGCGCAGCCGATCAATGTCGTGTCGATTCTTGGCAGCGACTATTCGATCAAGGCGCCCGCAGGCCAGGAAGAAACCTTGGCCCAGGCCGTGCGGATGCTCAACACCGCGCTGAGCGAGACCAAACGCCAGTACCCGACCCTGATCGGCGACAAGTTGCTGGTGCTGGCCGCGCTGAACCTGTGTTCCAAGCAGGTCGAACTGCAAAAGGAACATCAGCAGACCCTCGAGCGTACCCAGGCGCAGATCGACGCCACGGTGGACGCCATCGTCAAGACTATTGCTGAGTCCTGATCGAATGCTGGGGGGGCGCGTTGCGCCCCTTTCCGACCCGTCCGGCGCCCCGGCAAGGCCGCACCTGCAACGCAAACGCGATCTCCTGTAGGAGCGGCCTTGTGTCGCGAAAGGACTGCAAAGCAGTCCCATTGTTCCAGATCACTGGATTAACTGAATACGCAAGTGTATACACTTCCCGCAAAACAATAATGAGCGGGGAACAGGGCATGCGTATCTGGCGTAAAAGCATCCAGTGGCAATTGATTGCAAGCATGGGTGCCGCCCTGCTGGCGAGCATCCTGGTGGTGGT
Source organism: Pseudomonas sp. 382 (assembly GCF_002759075.1). Taxonomy (NCBI): domain Bacteria; kingdom Pseudomonadati; phylum Pseudomonadota; class Gammaproteobacteria; order Pseudomonadales; family Pseudomonadaceae; genus Pseudomonas; species Pseudomonas sp. 382. The sequence continues at coordinate 142,879 of NZ_PEMX01000002.1, read as the reverse complement.
GATCATCTTCACGGTGGCACTCAACCGCCTGACCGAACGTTACCTGGTCGACACCGCATTGCCGGCCAGCATCGAAGCCATCCGCAACGACATCGAGCGCATGCTCGGCCAGCCTCTGGTGGCTGCAGCCGACATTGCCGGTAATACGCTGCTGCGCGATTGGCTTGCCGCTGGCGAAAACCCCGCTCAAACCCCGCAATTCCTCGAATACCTGCAGGCTGCCAAGCAACGCAACCATGCGTTCACCACGCTGTTCGCCTCGACCGAAACGGGCAACTACTACAACGAGAATGGCCTGGACCGCATCCTCAGTCGCGCCAACCCCAATGACAAATGGTTCTACGGCTACATCGACAGCGGCGCCGAACGCCTGGTGAATATCGACATCGATCACGCCACGGGTGAGCTGGCGTTGTTCATCGACTACCGCGTGGAAAAGGCCGGCAAGCTGGTCGGCGTAGCCGGCATGGGCCTGCGCATGACCGAACTGTCGAAACTCATTCACGACTTCAGTTTCGGCGAGCACGGCAAAGTCTTCCTGGTGCGCAATGACGGCCTGATCCAGGTGCATCCGGACGCGGCCTTCAGCGGCAAGCGTCAGCTCGCCGAACAACTCGGCGCAGAAGCTGCCAAGGCGGTGATGACCGGTGGTGAAGGCCTGCGCAGTAGCCGCTTCAACCGCGACGGTGAAAGCTACCTGGCGCTCGGCCTGCCTCTGCGCGACCTCAACTGGACCCTGGTGGCCGAGGTACCGGAGCAGGAAATTTACGCGCAGATGCACCAGACGGTGGGGCTGACCAGCCTGATCGGCGGCAGCGTGGCCCTTGTGTCGCTGCTGCTGGTGGTGCTGCTGGCGCGTGGCCTGGTGCGGCCGATCCGCCGCGTCACCGCCGCGCTGGTACAGATCGGCAGTGGCGGTGGCGACCTCAGCCACCGGCTGGACGATGCCCGTCAGGATGAGCTGGGCGATCTTGCCCGTGGCTTCAATCGCTTCCTCGACAGCCAGCGTGGCCTGATCGGTGAAGTGTTGCGCACCAGCGAGCGCCTGCACCAGTCAGTAGAGCAAGTGACCCAGGTGGTGAATAACACTGCCGAGCGCTCCGGCCGGCAGCAGGAAATGACCGAGATGGTCGCCACCGCCGTGCACGAGATGGGCCTGACTGTACAGGACATCGCCCGCAATGCTGGCGATGCGGCGCAGGCATCGCAATCGGCGCGGGATGAGGCGCTGCAGGCGCGCGAAGTGGTGCGCCGCTCGATCCAGGGCATCGAGGGCATGTCCGGGGATATCGGCAAGGCTGCCGATGCGGTCAGCCAGTTGGCCGATGAGGTCGCCTCGATCGATCAGGTGTTGGCGGTGATTCGCAGTATTTCCGAACAGACCAACCTGTTGGCGCTGAACGCTGCCATCGAGGCGGCCAGGGCAGGGGAGATGGGCCGCGGGTTTGCCGTGGTGGCTGACGAAGTGCGGACGTTGGCCCGGCGTACACAGCTGTCCACCGATGAAGTGCAGCAGATGATCCAGCGCCTCAAGCAGGGCGCGGGTTCTGCCGTGAGTTCGATGCAGGCGGGGCAGCAGGCGACTGGCAGTGGTGTGGCATCCAGCCAGCGTACTGGCGCGTCTTTGGGCGCGATTACCGACCAGGTCGAGCACATCAGCGACATGAACCACCAGGTGGCCACGGCGACCGAAGAGCAGTCGGCGGTGACCGAAGAGATCAACCGCACGGTGCAGGGGATTTCTGATTTGGCCCGGGAGACGGCGGCCGAGGTGCAAGGGTGTCGGGAGGAGTGCCAGGCGCTGCGTGGCCTGGCTGATGACCTGGCGCGGCAGATGGGTGGGTTCAAGCTCTAGATTGCCGGGGCCGCTTCGCGGCCCTTTCGCGACACAAGGCCGCTCTTACAGGTAATGCGTTCCCCTGTAGGAGCGGCCTTGTGTCGCGAAAGGAGGGCGAAGCCCTCCCGGCAATCTGTCAGGCGGTGATGATGCTGCGGATATCCGCCGCCAGTTCACGCACACGCTCTTGCTCGGTATCCCACGAGCACATGAACCGCGCCCCACCGCTACCAATGAAGGTATAGAACCGCCAGCCCTTGCTGCGCAGCGCTTCAATGGCAGGCTCCGGCATCTGCAGGAACACCCCGTTCGCCTCCACCGGGAACATCAGCTCGACCCCCGGCAGGTCACTCACCAGCGAGGCCAGCAACTGCGCGCAATGGTTGGCGTGATTGCCATGGCGCAGCCAGGCGCCATTTTCCAGCAAACCGACCCACGGCGCCGACAAGAAGCGCATCTTCGATGCCAGCTGCCCGGCCTGCTTGCAGCGGTAGTCGAAGTCCTCGGCCAGCTGGCGGTTGAAGAACAGGATCGCCTCGCCCACCGCCATGCCGTTCTTGGTGCCGCCAAAGCACAGCACATCGACGCCAGCCTTCCAGGTCAGCTCGGCCGGGCTGCAGCCAAGGAATGCGCAGGCATTGGTGAAGCGCGCGCCGTCCATGTGCAGGTTCAGGCCAAGCTCCTTGCAGGTGGCGCTGATCGCCCTGAGCTCGTCGGGGCGGTAGACGGTGCCGACTTCGGTGGCTTGGGTGATGGTGACCACGCGTGGCTTGGGGTAGTGGATGTCCTGGCGCTTGAGCGCCACTTCGCGGATCGACTCGGGCGTCAGCTTGCCATTGACGCTGGGCGCGGTCAGCAGCTTGGAGCCGTTGGAAAAGAACTCTGGCGCGCCGCATTCGTCGGTTTCGACGTGGGCGGTCTCGGAGCAGATCACGCTGTGGTAGCTCTGGCACAGCGAGGCCAGGGCCAGGGAGTTGGCGGCGGTGCCGTTGAAGGCGAAGAACACCTCGCAGTCGGTTTCGAACAGGTTGCGGAAGTACTCCGATGCACGCTCGGTCCACTGGTCGTCGCCGTAGGCGCGGTCGTGGCCCTGATTGGCCTTTTCCATTGCGGCCCAAGCTTCGGGGCAGATGCCGGAATAGTTGTCGCTGGCGAATTGTTGGCTCTTGTCTGTCATGGCACTGTCCTGTGAACGACGCAGACCAGCACTCTAAACCATCGATTCAGCAGTTGCCTATACAAGCTGTGCGCGACCTGATTTTGCCTGTCCCGGCCCTTTCGCGGGCACGCCCGCTCCCACAGGGTTTCCATTGGCCTGCAAGCTTGCGCAAGGCCTGTGGGAGCGGGCGAGCCCGCGAACAAGCCAACACCACAACGAATGTCGTAAACGCGCCATTGCAAGGCGTGCGCAGGCATCTGACCCGCCCCGCCCAGTCATAACATCGCCACAAAGGGCCACAGTGCCCCACGACAAAAAACGATCGCTGCCGGGAGATACACGATGTTCAGCAAGCAAGACCAGATCCAGGGTTATGACGATGCACTGCTGGCGGCGATGAATGCCGAAGAACAGCGCCAGGAGGACCACATCGAGCTGATCGCCTCGGAAAACTACACCTCCAAGCGCGTGATGCAGGCCCAAGGCAGCGGCCTGACCAACAAGTACGCCGAAGGCTACCCGGGCAAGCGCTACTACGGCGGCTGCGAGCACGTCGACAAGGTGGAGGCCCTGGCCATCGAGCGCGCCAAGCAGCTGTTCGGCGCCGACTACGCCAACGTCCAGCCGCACTCCGGTTCTTCGGCCAACGGCGCGGTCTACCTGGCCCTGCTGCAGGCCGGCGACACTATCCTCGGCATGAGCCTGGCCCACGGCGGCCACCTGACCCACGGCGCCAAGGTGTCGTCCTCGGGCAAGCTGTACAACGCTGTGCAGTACGGCATCGACACCACTACCGGCCTGATCGACTACGACGAAGTCGAGCGCCTGGCTGTCGAGCACAAGCCGAAGATGATCGTTGCCGGCTTCTCGGCCTACTCCAAGACCCTCGACTTCCCACGCTTCCGCGCCATTGCCGACAAGGTGGGTGCCTACCTGTTCGTCGACATGGCCCACGTTGCAGGCCTGGTTGCTGCAGGCCTGTACCCGAACCCGATCCCGTTCGCCGATGTGGTCACCACCACCACCCACAAGACCCTGCGCGGTCCACGTGGCGGCCTGATCCTGGCCAAGTCCAACGAAGAGATCGAGAAGAAACTCAACGCTGCCGTATTCCCGGGCGCCCAGGGCGGCCCGCTGATGCACGTGATCGCTGCCAAGGCCGTGTGCTTCAAGGAAGCGCTGGAACCTGAGTTCAAGAGCTACCAGAAACAAGTGATCGAGAACGCCCAGGCCATGGCCCAGGTATTCGTCGATCGCGGCTACGACGTGGTCTCCGGTGGCACCGACAACCACCTGTTCCTGGTCAGCCTGATCCGCCAGGGCCTGACCGGCAAAGATGCCGACGCCGCCCTGGGCCGCGCGCACATCACCGTCAACAAGAACGCCGTGCCGAACGACCCGCAGTCGCCATTCGTCACCTCCGGCCTGCGCATCGGTACCCCGGCTGTGACCACCCGCGGCTTCAAGGTTGCGCAATGTGTCGCCCTGGCCGGCTGGATCTGCGACATCCTCGACAACCTCGGTGACGCCGACGTCGAAGCCGATGTGGCGAAGAACGTCGCGGCGCTGTGCGCTGACTTCCCTGTTTACCGCTGAGTGGAGTAAACGAACATGCAACGCTACTCGGGCTTCGGCCTTTTCAAACACTCCCTCAGCCACCACGAAAACTGGCAGCGCATGTGGCGCACGCCGACCCCTAAAAAGGTCTACGACGTGGTCATCGTCGGCGGTGGCGGCCATGGCCTGGCCACGGCCTACTACCTGGCCAAGGAACACGGCATCACCAACGTTGCGGTGATCGAAAAGGGTTACCTGGGTGGCGGCAACACCGCCCGTAACACCACCATCGTGCGTTCCAACTACCTGTGGGACGAGTCGGCGCACCTGTACGAGCACGCCATGAAGCTGTGGGAGGGCCTGTCCCAGGACCTCAACTACAACGTGATGTTCTCCCAGCGCGGCGTCTACAACCTGTGCCACACCCTGCAGGACATGCGTGACTCCGAGCGCCGCGTCTCTGCCAACCGCCTCAACGGCGTCGATGGCGAGCTGCTCAACACCGCTCAGGTCGCGGCCGAAATCCCGTACCTGGACTGCTCGAAGAACACCCGCTACCCGATCCTCGGCGCCACCGTTCAGCGCCGTGGCGGTGTAGCCCGTCACGATGCCGTGGCCTGGGGCTTCGCCCGTGCCGCCGACGCCCTGGGCGTGGACCTGATCCAGCAGACCGAAGTGATCGGCTTCCGCAAGGAAAACGGCGCGGTCATCGGCGTGGAAACCAACAAAGGCTTCATCGGCGCCAAGCGCGTCGGCGTGGTCACCGCCGGTAACTCCGGGCATATGGCCAAGCTGGCCGGCTTCCGCCTGCCGCTGGAATCGCACCCACTGCAGGCGCTGGTTTCCGAGCCGATCAAGCCGATCATCGACAGCGTGATCATGTCCAACGCCGTACACGGCTACATCAGCCAGTCCGACAAGGGCGACCTGGTGATCGGCGCCGGTATCGACGGCTGGGTCGGCTACGGCCAGCGCGGTTCGTACCCGGTGATCGAGCACACCCTGCAGGCCATCGTCGAGATGTTCCCCAACCTCTCGCGTGTTCGCATGAACCGCCAGTGGGGCGGCATCGTCGATACCTCGCCAGACGCCTGCCCGATCATCACCAAGACCCCGGTCAAGAACATGTTCTTCAACTGCGGTTGGGGGACTGGCGGCTTCAAGGCGACCCCGGGTTCGGGCAACGTCTTCGCCGCGAGCCTGGCCAAAGGCGAAATGCACCCATTGGCCGCGCCGTTCTCCATGGACCGCTTCTACAACGGCGCACTGATCGACGAACACGGCGCCGCCGCCGTCGCCCACTAACCGGAGCCACCGTCATGTTGCATATTTTCTGTCCCCACTGTGGCGAGCTGCGCTCCGAAGAAGAGTTCCACGCCTCTGGCCAGGCGCACATCGCCCGCCCGCTGGACCCCAACGCCTGTTCCGACGAGGAATGGGGTACCTACATGTTCTACCGTGACAACCCACGCGGTATTCACCACGAACTGTGGGACCACGTTGCCGGTTGCCGCCAGTACTTCAACGTTACCCGCAACACCGTGACCTACGAGATTCTGGAAACCTACAAGATTGGCCAGAAGCCGCAAGTGACCGCTGATGGCAAAGCTGCGATCGCACCGTCCGCCGTCAAAGGCCAAGGGGAAAAAGTATGAGCCAGACCTATCGCCTCGCCAGCGGCGGCCGTATCGACCGCAGCAAGGTCCTGAACTTCACCTTCAACGGCAAGACCTACCAGGGTTATGCCGGTGACAGCCTGGCCGCCGCGTTGCTGGCCAACGGCGTCGACATCGTTGGCCGCAGCTTCAAGTACTCGCGCCCACGCGGCATCATCGCCGCCGGTAGCGAAGAGCCGAACGCGATCCTGCAGATCGGCTCCAGCGAAGCCACCCAGATCCCCAACGTGCGAGCCACCCAACAGGCGCTGTACGCAGGCCTGGTCGCTACCAGCACCAATGGCTGGCCGAACGTCAACAACGACGTCATGGGCATCCTCGGCAAGGTCGGCGGCAACATGATGCCGCCGGGCTTCTACTACAAAACCTTCATGTACCCGAAATCGTTCTGGATGACTTATGAGAAGTACATCCGCAAGGCAGCCGGCCTGGGCCGTGCGCCGCTGCAGAACGACCCGGACAGCTACGACTACATGAACCAGCACTGTGACGTGCTGATCGTCGGTGCCGGCCCTGCTGGCCTGGCCGCCGCGCTGGCCGCGGGCCGCAGCGGTGCCCGCGTGATCCTGGCTGACGAGCAGGAAGAGTTCGGCGGCAGCCTGCTCGACACCCGCGAAACCCTCGACGGCAAACCAGCCGCCGACTGGGTCAACGCCGTGGTCAAAGAGCTGCAAAGCCTGCCGGAAGTGACCCTGCTGCCACGCGCCACGGTCAACGGCTACCACGACCATAACTTCCTGACCATCCACGAGCGCCTCACCGACCACCTCGGCGACCGCGCCCCGATCGGCCAGGTGCGTCACCGCGTGCACCGTGTCCGCGCCAAGCGCGTGGTCCTGGCTGCCGGCGCTCACGAGCGCCCACTGGTGTACGGCAACAACGACCTGCCGGGCAACATGCTGGCTGGCGCAGTTTCCACTTACGTTCGCCGTTACGGCGTGGCCCCAGGGCGCAAGCTGGTGCTGTCGACCAACAACGACCACGCCTACCGCGCCGCGCTGGACTGGCACGACGCCGGCCTGCAAGTGGTCGCCATTGCCGACGCTCGCCACAACCCGCGTGGTTCGCTGGTTGAAGAAGCGCGTGCCAAGGGCATCCGCATCCTCACCTCCAGCGCCGTGATCGAGGCCAAGGGCACCAAGCACGTCAGCGGCGCCCGTGTGGCGGCCATCGATGTGCAGGCGCACAAGGTCACCAGCCCCGGTGAAACCCTCGAATGCGACCTGATCGCCACCTCCGGCGGTTACAGCCCGATCGTGCACCTGGCTTCGCACCTGGGCGGTCGCCCGGTCTGGCGTGAAGACATTCTCGGCTTCGTGCCGGGCGATGCCCCGCAGAAGCGCGAATGCGTGGGTGGCATCAATGGCGTCTACGCCCTGGGCGATGTGCTTGCCGATGGTTTCGAAGGCGGTGCCCGCGCCGCCACTGAAGCGGGCTTCAAGGCCACCGTTGGCAGCCTGCCGAAAACCGTGGCGCGCAAGGAAGAGGCCACCGTGGCGCTGTTCCAGGTGCCGCACGACAAGGGCACTGCCCGTGCACCCAAGCAGTTCGTCGACCAGCAGAACGACGTCACCGCCGCCGCCATCGAACTGGCCACCCGCGAAGGCTTCGAGTCGGTCGAGCACGTCAAGCGCTACACCGCGCTGGGCTTCGGCACCGACCAGGGCAAGCTGGGCAACATCAACGGCCTGGCCATCGCCGCCCGTTCCATCGGCATCACCATCCCGGAAATGGGCACCACCATGTTCCGCCCGAACTACACGCCGGTGACCTTTGGCGCGGTAGCCGGTCGTCACTGTGGCCACCTGTTCGAGCCGGTGCGCTTTACCGCCCTGCATGCCTGGCACGTGAAGAACGGCGCCGAGTTCGAAGACGTCGGCCAGTGGAAGCGCCCTTGGTATTTCCCGAAAGCCGGTGAAGACATCCATGCCGCGGTTGCCCGTGAATGCAAGGCCGTGCGCGACAGCGTGGGCCTGCTGGACGCGTCGACCCTGGGCAAGATCGACATCCAGGGGCCGGATGCGCGCGAGTTCCTCAACCGCATCTACACCAACGCCTGGACCAAGCTCGACGTGGGCAAGGCCCGCTACGGCCTGATGTGCAAGGAAGACGGCATGGTCTTCGACGACGGCGTGACCGCCTGCGTCGGCGACAACCACTTCATCATGACCACCACCACCGGCGGCGCTGCCCGCGTATTGCAGTGGATGGAGCTGTACCACCAGACCGAATGGCCAGAGCTGAAGGTGTACTTCACCTCGGTCACCGACCACTGGGCCACCATGACCCTGTCCGGCCCGAACAGCCGCAAGCTGCTCAGCGAGCTGACCGACATCGACATGGACAAGGACGCCTTCCCGTTCATGACCTGGAAGGAAGGCAACGTCGGCGGCGTACCGGCCCGCGTGTTCCGTATCTCGTTCACCGGCGAGCTGTCGTACGAAGTCAACGTGCAGGCCAACTACGCCATGGGCGTGCTGGAGCAGATCATCGAGGCCGGCAAGAAGTACAACCTGACCCCGTACGGCACCGAGACCATGCACGTACTGCGCGCCGAGAAGGGCTTCATCATCGTTGGCCAGGACACCGACGGCTCGATGACCCCCGACGACCTCAACATGAGCTGGTGCGTGGGCCGCAACAAGCCGTTCTCGTGGATCGGCCTGCGTGGCATGAACCGCGAAGACTGTGTGCGCGAGAACCGCAAGCAACTGGTAGGCCTGAAGCCGATCGACCCGACCAAGTGGCTGCCGGAAGGCGCCCAGCTGGTGTTCGATCCCAAGCAGCCAATTCCGATGGACATGGTTGGCCACGTGACCTCCAGCTACGCCTCCAACTCCCTGGGCTATTCGTTCGCCATGGGTGTGGTCAAGGGCGGCCTCAAGCGCATGGGCGAGCGCGTTTACTCGCCGCAGGCCGATGGCAGCGTGATCGAGGCGGAGATCGTGTCTTCGGTGTTCTTCGATCCGAAGGGTGAGCGGCAGAACGTCTAAGGCCCCGGTACCAACCGATGTCCAGTTTGGAATGAGGTCTCTGTGGGAGCGGGCGTGCCCGCGAAGAGGGCGGTGAATCCACCCTCGCATTCGCGGGCATGCCTGCTCCCACAGGATGACCGTCTCCGGCAGGCATCGTGGTCGAATCCAGAATTCAAGGCAGGTAAGAAATGAGCGCTATCAACGTCTTCCAGCAAAACCCCGGCGCCGAGGCCAAGGCCCAGTCGCCACTGCACCACGCCGACCTGGCCAGCCTGGTTGGCAAAGGCCGCAAGAACGCAGGCGTGACCCTGCGTGAACGCAAGTTCCTCGGCCACCTGACGATCCGTGGCGATGGCCACGACCCGGAATTCGCCGCTGGCGTGCACAAGGCCCTGGGCCTGGAGCTGCCGGTTGCCCTGACCGTGGTCGCCAACAACGAGATGTCGCTGCAATGGGTCGGCCCTGACGAGTGGCTGCTGATCGTCCCGGGCGGCCAGGAACTGGCGGTCGAGCAGAAGCTGCGCGCGGCCCTCGAAGGCCAGCACATCCAGGTGGTCAACGTCAGCGGCGGGCAGAGCCTGCTGGAACTGCGTGGCCCGAACGTGCGCGAAGTGCTGATGAAATCCACCAGCTATGACGTGCACCCGAACAACTTCCCGGTCGGCAAGGCCGTCGGCACCGTGTTCGCCAAGTCGCAACTGGTGATCCGCCGCACCGCCGAAGACACCTGGGAGCTGGTGATCCGCCGCAGCTTCGCCGACTACTGGTGGCTATGGCTGCAGGACGCTTCGGCCGAATACGGCTTGAGCATCGAAGCTTAAGGAGAGCGAACATGAGTCGGGCACCGGATACCTGGATTCTCACCGCCGACTGCCCGAGCATGCTCGGCACCGTCGACGTGGTGACGCGTTACCTCTACGAGCAGCGCTGCTACGTCACTGAGCACCACTCCTTCGATGACCGGCTGTCGGGGCGTTTCTTCATTCGCGTGGAGTTCCGCCAGCCAGACGATTTCGACGAGGCGGGCTTCCGAGCCGGCCTCGCCGAGCGCAGCGAAGCGTTCGGCATGGCCTTCGAGCTGACCGCACCCAATCACCGCCCCAAGGTGGTGATCATGGTGTCCAAGGCCGACCATTGCCTGAACGACTTGCTGTATCGCCAGCGCATCGGCCAACTGGCCATGGACGTGGTTGCGGTGGTGTCCAACCACCCAGACCTCGAACCCCTGGCGCACTGGCACAAGATTCCTTACTACCACTTCGCCCTCGACCCGAACGACAAGCCGGCGCAAGAGCGCAAGGTGATCCAGGTGATCGAAGAAACCGGCGCGGAGCTGGTGGTGCTTGCCCGCTACATGCAAGTGCTGTCGCCGGAGCTGTGCCGGCGCCTGGATGGCTGGGCGATCAACATTCACCACTCGCTGTTGCCCGGGTTCAAGGGCGCCAAGCCTTATCACCAGGCTTACAACAAGGGCGTGAAGATGGTCGGCGCCACGGCGCACTACATCAACAACGACCTCGACGAAGGGCCGATCATTGCCCAGGGCGTCGAGGTGGTGGACCACAGCCATTACCCCGAAGACCTGATCGCCAAGGGGCGCGACATCGAATGCCTGACCCTGGCGCGGGCGGTGGGGTATCACATCGAGCGGCGGGTGTTCCTCAACGCTAACCGGACAGTCGTTCTCTGAACATTTCTGGGGCTGCTTTGCAGCCCTTTCGCGACACAAGGCCGCTCCTACAGGTATCGCATTCGCCTGTAGGAGCGGCCTTGTGTCGCGAAAGGGCCGCACAGCGGCCCCGACTTTTCCCCTGCCGTTTAAAGGCATCTCCCTGTCGTTTCCAGTCAGTGCAAATCGCCGATTCAGGCCCACAATTCCTGCATTCCAGTAACACAAGCCGCCCATGGATGGCGGCGCTTTCCACCACCGCTGCATAAATAAAAATCAAGCGAGGTAAGAGCATGTCTGGCAATCGTGGAGTGGTGTATCTCGGCGCGGGCAAGGTCGAGGTGCAGAAAATCGACTACCCGAAAATGCAAGACCCACGCGGCAACAAGATCGAGCACGGCGTGATCCTCAAGGTGGTTTCCACCAACATCTGCGGCTCCGACCAGCACATGGTCCGCGGCCGCACCACTGCCCAGGTCGGCCTGGTCCTGGGCCACGAAATCACCGGTGAAATCGTCGAGATGGGGCGTGATGTTGAGCGCCTGAAGATCGGCGACCTGGTGTCGGTACCGTTCAACGTCGCCTGCGGCCGCTGCCGCTCGTGCAAAGAGATGCACACCGGTGTCTGCCTCACAGTCAACCCAGCCCGCGCCGGCGGCGCCTACGGCTACGTCGACATGGGCGACTGGACCGGTGGCCAGGCCGAATACGTGCTGGTGCCATACGCCGACTTCAACCTGCTGAAACTGCCGGACCGCGACAAGGCCATGGAGAAGATCCGTGACCTGACGTGCCTGTCCGACATCCTGCCGACCGGCTACCACGGCGCTGTCACTGCCGGTGTAGGCCCTGGCAGCACCGTCTACGTCGCTGGCGCCGGCCCGGTCGGCCTGGCTGCCGCAGCCTCGGCGCGCCTGCTGGGCGCCGCCTGCGTCATCGTCGGTGACCTGAACCCGGCCCGCCTGGCCCACGCCAAGTCCCAGGGCTTCGAAGTGGTCGACCTGTCCAAGGACACTCCGCTGCACGAGCAGATCGTCGACATTCTCGGCGAGCCGGAAGTGGACTGTGCTGTCGACGCGGTTGGCTTCGAGGCCCGTGGCCATGGCCACGAAGGCGCCAAGCATGAAGCCCCGGCCACCGTGCTGAACTCGCTGATGCAGGTGACCCGCGTGGCCGGCAACATCGGTATCCCGGGCCTGTACGTGACCGAAGACCCAGGCGCGGTGGATGCCGCCGCCAAGATCGGCGCACTGAGCATCCGCTTCGGCCTGGGCTGGGCCAAGTCGCACAGCTTCCACACCGGCCAGACCCCGACCATGAAATACAACCGCCAGCTGATGCAGGCGATCATGTGGGACCGCATCAACATTGCTGAAGTGGTCGGCGTGCAGGTGATCAACCTCGACCAGGCGCCGGAAGGCTATGGCGAGTTCGATGCAGGCGTGCCGAAGAAGTTCGTGATCGACCCACACAAGATGTGGGGCGCGGCTTGATCGCGTGATGTAACAAAAAGCCCCTCGACATGAGGGGCTTTTTTATGGCTGCTCGTTGGCGCCTTGCACGGCAAGGACAGAGCCTTTGTCATCGGTGGCCAACAAGCCGCCGGTGTGGGTTCCGTCTGAACTCAGCTCTGCCAGCGGTTGTTCCGCGTTGCGAAGGATGGCGCGATACTGATCGCCTTGCTTCACGGTGATCAGCTTGTCGCCCTGATAGAAGAAAAGCGTACCGTTCGATGCTTTGCTCATGATTCAAGTCCCTGAGGTGCTGGATGAATGGAGGCTGCTTAAGCCCATTCTGAACGGCCGCAGGGATTTTGATACTGGCAGAAATACTAGTTTTATGGCCTGACACGGAACCTGTGGGAGCGGGCGTGCCCGCGAAGAGGCCAGCCCTGCCAACCCATCACTCAGCGCATCATTCCCAACTCAGCATCGTCCATCAGCGCCTTGGCCAACGCGCTCAGATAATGTGACGCCCAAAGCAACTGCGGCTTGTTGTCCATCAGGCCGTCAATGGTCAAATCCCGCACATAGCCCATCAGTTCCGAAGCCTGTTCCCGCGCACTCTGGCAGGGAATGCCCGGGGCAATGCAGAACAACGGGTGGGTCTGGCCTTCGCCTTGGTAGAAAAAAGTTTTGCCTACAGTGGTCTTGGTGTCGTCGCTGGTCATTTTTCTCTCCCCCTGAAGTTTCTCGACTGCCAGGCCCGGCCCTATCGCGGCTAAAGCCGCTCCTACAGGCCTTGCGCAATCCTTGTAGGAGCGGATTTATCCGCGAAGGGCCAGCCCAGCAAAAACACAAGCCTCAATTTCTAGTGCAATGTCCGCGGCTCCGCCGGCATCTGCACCTGGATCAACGCCGTCTCAAGCAGCACCCGCAGCGTTTCGAGCTCATGCATCGTGGCTATCATCAATATCGAAACCGGCGACTTGGGCTGCAGCAGAAGCGCCTGATGTGCGACGGTTTGGGCGCACAGCGCGTAGTCCGTGGCCTGGATGAGGGTATCTTCGAGGGAATGGGAGGTGTGGGGTGGATCGGGGACAATCTTAAGCATGATGGATGACCTCTAAGTGATGCCACCACCGGCCTGCTGTCAAACAAGAAGGCGGCAACTGTACATGGGTTGACAGACCGGTAGGTCAACCAAAACCCGGCGCACGTGAGTGCCCCATGCACAGCTGCCATAGAGGCAAAGCCATGTGGTTGACGAAGTCGGCCTGTCAAAGCCGGTCGCTGATTTCGCAACGACCGCCCGAGACTAGAGCCCGGCCCAGATCATCGCAATGGCTCAAGCGGCTTGGGACTGTAATTCAGAAACGTCCTACAGGTAAGCGTAAAAATCTGAAAGTCTTGGCGAGATTGGCGCGCTGAACATCCGCTTCGGCCTGAGTTAGATGTTTTTACTCAGTTTCATTCCCCCAGTAGACTGTCGAAGCTGTTGCTGCGCAAACGATTTGCGCGTGCATTCTGCTCCCTGTCGTATCTTATAAGTCTGGCAATATTTCGAATGCCGCCAAGCGTTTCTATATTGACGTCTCTTAAGGAATTTATGTCATGCAGATAGGGGTTCAACTCCAGGCCCAGGCTTTGTCCAAATATCCTAGGTACTCCGGGGAGTACGCCAGCTCGGGCGGCACCCATGGAAGCATCATTGTCTAAAATTTTTGATATGTAACGTTCAATGATCGGAACGGTGTGGCTTTTATTAGATTTAGATGTCTTTGCAAAATTGACGGCATCATTGTATGCAAGGTTGCTGATGATGGATTCAAAAGTGTCAGGTTCCCCGATCCTCTTGAAATAATCTTCTCGAGGGCGTGCGTATTTTGGTGAATTTGGTTTCAATGCACTGGCATAAGAAGTGGTACGTTTCAGTGTGGAAGGTTTGAATCTGTGAGGAAGTGCCACGGCTGAATTCGTGCTCACCATGGTCTGACCATTTTTAAGGTGGACAAGTACGTGGCCTGTCGGGTCCGTATAATTAACTGGATCCCCAGCGCAGTACACATAGCAGTTTATTCCACCCCTTCCAAAGGGGCTGAGGCTATCTGGTGATTGAAAGCGCATCAGGCTAGGTGAGTATGTTCGATATCCCTGCCCCAGTTGATAGCTTTTCAACGGTGGGTTTATGTATTCGCCGCTGAAGCCAAGAATGGCCCGTTCGGAGGGGAGTTTTACTGAAAATCCGAATGGAGAGTACGCATGACATTCATTGGCCCTGCCACTACTGGCATAAGTGGTGGGGTTATCTGAGTGGCTTGATGATATGTGTGGTGTTTTCATTCTTGTCACTTATGTGCTCGGTGAGTTTATGGTCAGTAGTCTGAGAGGACTTCGGCACTGAGTGTGTTGTAGATATTTAAATATTCCCCTGTTTGATAGCGGAGAAAGATAGGAGCGCCGTTACCCGCTGAGTGATCACTGGTTGTATGAATGTGCGGAAGGTTCAAATCCTAGGGTTCTAAGCTTAGTAATTGCGGGTGCGAGATGTTCCATGGTTGGTCGATAATGTCCTGATCGATTGTATAGGAAGACATCTCCCAGACTTCCGATGATCATTGTTCCGGAACTGATGATCTTGGTATTGGGAAGTATGTTGGCAATGGAAGGGTGTGAGGTGTAGCTGCTGGAGCCTTTCCCTCCAGAGATGGAGACTGCCATTTCGTTGTTCTTGTTAATAACAAACTTGACTTCGACACCTATGCCAACTGATGTAAGGTCTGTGCCGGTTTTTACAATGCGCCTTGGATCGCCAGTCGTTTTGGTGTGGGCTTTCACAAGCGAAATTTCTTTTTTCAACAGTTCTGGGTAATGGTTTTTTAAGTATGCACTATGCTTCGATTTTGACGGCTTGAATAAGCGGCTAAGCCACGAGTGCCCAGTAGGATCACTTCGGTTAATAGGGTCGCCAGCGCAATAGGAATAGGCATTCATCCCGCCCAGGCCAAAAGGACTCAAGTTATCAGGTGAAAGGAATCTAAATCTATTGCTGCTGTATCCGCGATAGCCGAGACCCAACAAGTAAATCTTGGCTGCGTTGTCCATGTGGTTGCCGTTGAACCCTATGTTAATTAGGTTCGAGGGTTGTGATGCTGAGAAACCATAAGCTGAATAGGTATGCTCTTCTCTATTGCCAAAGCCTTCTACTGTGAGCACAGAGTTAGCTAGGTCTGTCGCAAGTAAGGCGGATTCGCTATTGTTAAGATTGTTGAGTTCCGCTAGTATGTGATTAGTGTCATGGAAGATTGTGCGCTTGGATGCTTTCGCTGTCAGCGTGTTGAGCTTATCTTTTCGGTAGAAAGCTAGCGTGATGTTTTCGCTTAGAGTCATCAGTCTTCTCCTGGTTTAATTGCGCTAATTACGGCTCCGTTGGAGTAAGCCAGTATTCGTGAATACTTAATTTATGGCTACTGGCAAAAATATCAGGTGTGTGTAGGCCTCAGGGGCGGCTGAAAGCATTATTTATAGTGCGTGGCTGAGCATAACTATGAGTATTTAAGAGAGTTTTCGCTATTGCCGTGATTAGCTATGTCCTTACCTGAGTCACGCTCAGGTGCTTGTTTGCTCCGATGTCCGTCTCGGAACAATCTATCAATTCCCGAGTCAAACCCGTCGTTTCCCAAGCCATCCCGGCCGACGAGGTCCCTCCCGATGAAAGCATTCACCCTGGCAACCCTGATGACCCTGGCCGCAAGCCCGGTGTTCGCCTTCAACCTCAGCGACGCCGCCAACGCCGTCTCCGCCATGCAGAACCAGAAGCAGCAAGGCCAGGTACAGGCACCCGCAGCACAGGCCAACCTGCTCAACACCCTGGGCAGCCAGTTGAACATCACCCCGGAACAGGCCGTGGGCGGGGCAGGGGCCATGCTGGGGCTGGCGCGCAACAATCTGAGCAGCGACGACTATGGCCAGCTGACCAAGGCCGTGCCGGGCCTGGACCTGCTGTCGGGCGCCAATGCCCTGGGCGGGTTGAGTGGGTTGGGTGAGTTGCTGGGCAGCAACAAGGGCAGCCAGTCGGCGCTGGACAAGGCGCTGGGCAACGATGTGGAGAACCGTGGCGACCTGGACAATGCGTTCAAGGCGCTGGGGATGGATACCGGGATGATCGGGCAGTTTGCACCGTTGATTCTGCAGTACCTGGGGCAGCAGGGGATTGCTGGATCGTTGTTGCAGAATCTGGGGAGTTTGTGGACGACTCCTGCGCCGTTGGCTCAGCCTTCGGTTTGATGGTTTCGTAGGGCAGCGCTGACATCCCAGCCTTTGAGGACTTGCGCTGTCCCTGTAGGAGCGGCCTTGTGTCGCGAAAGGGGCGCGTAGCGGCCCCAGGATTTCAGCTTCGCGTCGAAGATTGCCGGGGCCGCTGCGCGGCCCTTTCGCGACACAAGGCCGCTCCTACAAGGGATCGCGCAAGCCCGGGTAAGTGGAGTTAGGCGGTTTCTGTGAAGTCCACCAGGCGCACTGGGCGGCGGAAGCCGGCGGTCAGTACCGCCAGGTAAGCCAGGCCGAAGGCAAACCAGCACAGGCCGATCACCAAGGTCAGGGCCGACAGGCTGGTCCACAGCCATAGGGTCAGCGCCAACCCCACCAGCGGCACCAGGCCGTAGCACAGCAGCCCTTTGAGGTTACGCTGGGCGCCATCGTCCATCAGGTGCGTCTTCACCACCGCCAGGTTCACCGCCGAGAACGCTACCAACGCACCGAAGCTGATCAGCGAGGCGAGGGTCGCCAAGTCGATCACCAACGCCAGCAGCGAGAACGCCGACACCAGCGCAATGGCGAATACCGGCGTGCCGAAGCGTGGCGATAGGTAGCCAAAGCTGCGCCGCGGCAGCACGTTGTCACGCCCCATGGTGAACAGAATGCGCGACACCGCCGCCTGCGAGGCCAGCGCAGAGCCCAGGCTGCCAGCGACGTACGCGGCGGTGAAGAAGTTGGCCAGGAACTGGCCGCCCGCCTTGAACATCACCTCGTTGGCCGCCGCATCGGCATTGGCGAAGGTGGTGCCCGGCAGCACCAACTGGCTGACGTAGGCCAGCACGGTGAACAGCACACCGGCGAACAGGGTGGTGAGGATGATCGCCCGTGGCACGTCGCGGCGCGCGTCGCGGCACTCTTCGGCCAGGGTCGAAACGGCGTCGAAGCCGAGGAACGACAGGCACAGCACCGCAGCACCGGCCATGATCGCGCCGAAACCAGGCTTGGAGCCATCGCCCATCAGCGGCGACAGCAGGTCCAGCGGCTGGCCGGCCAGCGACTGGCACGACAGCGCGACGAACACCACGATGAAGACGATCTGCGCGCCAACGATCAGGTTGCTGGTCTTTGCCACCGAGTGAATGCCAACCACGTTCAGCACCGTTACCAGCACAATCGAGGCCAGGGCGATGGACCATGCCGGGATGGCCGGGAAGGCGATGTTGAGGAACAGGCCGATCAACAGGTAGTTGATCATCGGCAGGAACAGGTAGTCCAACAGCAGCGACCAGCCGGCGAGGAAGCCGACGTTGGGGCCGAAGGCCATGTTGGTGTAGGAGTACGCCGAGCCCGCGACCGGGAAGCGCTTGACCATGAAGCTGTAGGACGCGGCGGTGAACAGCATGGCCACCAGGGTGACGATGTAGGCGCCGGCAGTGCGGCCACCGGTGAGTTCGGTGACGATTCCGTAGGTGGTGAAGATGGTCAGCGGGACCATGTACACCAGGCCGAAGAACACCAGGGCGGGGAGGCCGAGGACACGGCGCAGTTGGGCGGAGTTGGAGCTGGGTGGGTTGGCCATCGATCGATCCAGGCATTTTTGTAGTTGTGCTTTGGTCGATTTTTATCCACTTGGGTGGGTAATGACAAAAAAGTATTACTTATTCTTATTATTAGCCTGGGTTTTAATCGGGGTTATTTGCATTTCTGTGCCGGCCTCTTCGCGGGCACGCCCGCTCCCACAGGGATGCCACAAGTCTTGAGCGCTGCGCTGTACCTGTGGGAGCGGGCGTGCCCGCGAAGAGGCCAGTACAGGCAATAAATTCAGTTCATCTCAGCGCGCAATTGCTCGATCCGCTGGTCCTTTTCCAGCCACAGCTGGTTCACCCAGGCCTGCACGGTCTGGCGGAAGGCCGGGTCATTCTCGTAGTCCCCATCCCACAAGGCCGGGTCCAGCTCACGCACCTGAATGTCGATAATCACCCGGCTAATGCTGCCATTGAGCAGGTCCCAGAACCCGGGCGCCTGCTTGCCGGGATAGACGATGGTCACGTCCAGCAGCGCGTCCAGCTGCTCGCCCAGCGCTGCCAGCACGAACGCCACACCGCCCGCCTTGGGCTTGAGCAGGTAACGGTAAGGCGATTGCTGTTCGCGGTGCTTGGCCTCGGTGAAGCGGGTGCCCTCGAGGTAGTTGACCACGGTGACCGGCTGGCGCTTGAACAGCTCGCAGGCAGCCTTGGTGATCTCCAGGTCCTTGCCCTTGAGCTCCGGGTGTTTTTCCAGAAACGCTTTGCTGTAGCGCTTCATGAACGGGTAATCGAGGCCCCACCAGGCCAGGCCCAGCAGCGGCACCCAGATCAGCTCCTTTTTGAGAAAGAACTTGAAGAACGGCGTGCGGCGGTTGAGGCTTTCGATCAGCGCCGGGATATCGACCCAGGTCTGGTGGTTGCTGACCGCCAGGTACGAGGTGTCCTTGCGCAGGTTCTCGACGCCGCGAATGTCCCACTGGGTCGGGATGCACAGGGCGAAGATGGCCTTGTCGATTTCCGACCAGGTTTCGGCCACCCACATCACCGCCCACGAGGCATAGTCACGCCCACGCCCCGGCAGCACCAGCTTGAGCAGGGCGAAGACCAGCAGCGGGCAGATCAACACCAAGGTGTTGAGCAGCAGCAGGATGGTCGTGAAAAGGCCGGTAAGCAGGCGACGCATAAGGAAACTCTTGTTGTGGGAAATTAGCAGGGCGCAATGATAAGCAGCGCTGCGGCCTACGCCAAATGTCCAATGCCCGACGGCAGGGACAAATGTTTCACAACATGTTGGTTAGGCTTGTGACAGCGAACCTATCCTGCCAGTGCAGTCTAAGCACTGACCCTTCTCAAGGAAGCCTGCCTGTGAAATCTCTGCTTGCCCTGTTATCGCTGTTGGCGTTGCCGGTGATGGCCGCCGAACCCACGGTCTATGGCCGTTACGAGAACATCAAGTTGCCCGAGCTTGGCCAGACCCTGAAAGCCAAGATGGACACCGGTGCCTGGACGGCGTCGCTGTCGGCCAAGGACATCGAGCTGTTCACCCGCGATGGCGAGGAGTGGGTGCGTTTCCGCCTGGCTACCAAGGACTCCGACGGCAAGGTCTATGAGCACCAGGTCTCGCGGATCAGCAAGATCAAGGGGCGTGCCGAGGAAGAGGACGAGGGCGATGCGCCGGAAATCTCCAAGCGGCCGGTGATCGACCTGGAGATGTGCCTGGGTGGCCAGAAGCGCACCATGGAGGTCAACCTGGTGGACCGCAGCCACTTCAACTACCCGTTGCTGATCGGTTCCAAGGCGTTGCGCCAGTTCAAGGCGGCGGTGAACCCGGCCAAGAAGTTTACGGCGGGCACGCCTGACTGCTGATTGTTGCTGCCTGTACCGGCCTCTTCGCGGGCACGCCCGCTCCCACAATTACTGCACAAGCCTTGAATCCTGTGCAGTACCTGTGGGAGCGGGCGTGCCCGCGAAGAGGCCCTTCAGGCCACAGGTGCTGTTGCCACCATCGACGGCCGCTTGGCCACCTCGGCATACCACGCCGCCAGGCCAGGCTGGCGCTCACGCCAGCCGAACTGCGGCTGGCGCAGGTCCAGATAGCCTAGCGCACAGGCCACGCCAATCGCCGCAATATCGAACCCGGACGCCAGCTCCGCCAGGTGCTCCTGCTCAAGATTCGCCAGGCTGCGGCGAATCTTCTCGGCCTGCGCTTCGAGCCAGCCATCCCAGCGCTTTGCTTCAGGCCGCAGGAAGCTCTCGTAGCGGCTCAGCACCGCCGCATCCATGATCGCGTCAGCCTGCGAAGCCAAGGTCATGCGCCGCCAGCGCGCCGAGCCCTCGCGTGGCAGCAGCGGCTGGCCGACATGCTGCAGGTCGAGGTACTCGCAGATCACCCGGCTGTCGTGCAGCACGGTGCCGTCCTCCAGGCGCAGGGCAGGGATCTTGCCGATCGGGTTGCCCTGGTTGAGCTGCTCGTCGCCGTTCACCGGGCTGATGTTCACCGGCTGCAGCGCGACACGGTCAAGCTGGCCGGTCTCGTGCAGCACCACCATGACCTTGCGCACGAAAGGTGACAGCGGCGAGTGGAACAGGGTCATCGTGCTCATGGTTCAGTTGCCCTGCAGGCTCGGAGGCAGGCACACGCCGGTGCCGCCGATACCGCAGTAGCCGTCCGGGTTCTTGGCCAGGTATTGCTGGTGGTAGGCCTCGGCGAAGTACACCGTCGGCGCCTGGTCGATTTCGGTGGTGATTTCGCCGAAGCCGGCCTTGCTCAGTTCGGCCTGGAAGGCGTCGCGGCTGGCCTTGGCTTGCGCCAGCTGTTCCGGGCTGGTGCAGTAGATAGCCGAGCGGTACTGGGTGCCGATGTCGTTGCCCTGGCGCATGCCCTGGGTCGGGTTGTGCAGCTCCCAGAACATCGCCAGCAGCTCGCGGTAGCTGACCTTGTCCTTGTCGAACACCACCAGCACCACCTCGGTGTGGCCGGTCAGGCCCGAGCAGACTTCTTCGTAGGTCGGGTGCGGGGTGAAGCCACCGGCGTAGCCGACCACCGTGCTGACCACGCCTTCTCGCTGCCAGAAGCGGCGCTCGGCGCCCCAGAAGCAGCCCAGGCCGAAGATGGCGAAATCGATGGCGCCGTCGAAGAACGGGCCGAGCAGTGGGGTGTCTTTGAAGACGTAGTGGAATTCGGGCAGCTGCATGGGCGTTTCGCGGCCAGGCAGGGCTTGCTCCGCGGTTGGCATGACGTTTTTGTTCACCAGGATTTCCGAACGCAGGACCATGGCCGTTCCTCTGTATGTCAGGTAGATAGGGGCTGGGGCATTCGCGGGCACGCCCGCTCCCACAGGTACAGCACAGGTTTCGAAGGTTGTGGTGTCCCTGTGGGAGCGGGCGTGCCGGCGAAAGGGCCCGAATGGGTTCTATAGTGCCCGAGCTTTGCGCAGCTGTCAGGCCATTGGACCGCGCGGGTAGCGCTTGAGTTTTTCTTCAAGCTCGCGGCCGGGGATTGGCCGGTCGAACAGGTAGCCCTGGCCGACATCGCATCGGTGCCGACGCAGGAACGCCAGCTGCGCCGGCGTCTCGATCCCTTCGGCCACCACCTTGAGCTTGAGGTTGTGGGCCATGGCCACCACCGCCGAGGTGATTTCCATGTCGTCCTGGTTGTCGGGGATCTCGTTGATGAAGCTGCGGTCGATCTTGATGATGTCGATCGGGAATTTCTTCAAATAGCTCAACGACGAATAACCGGTGCCGAAGTCGTCCATGGCCAGGGTCAGGCCCAGGGCCTTGAGCTCGTCGAGCTGGCGGTGGGTGTCTTCGGTCGCTTCCAGCAGCAGGCCCTCGGTGAGTTCCAGCTCCAGCAGGTGCGGGGGCAGGCCTTCTTCCTTGAGGATCAAACCGATCGAGGCCACCAGGTCGGGGTCGGAGAACTGCTTGGGCGAAAGGTTGATGGCCACGTGCAGGCAGCCCATGCCGGCTTGCTGCAACTGCTGGCTCATGCGGCACGACTGGCGCACCACCCACTTGCCAATCGGGATGATCAGGCCGGTTTCCTCGGCAACGCTGATGAACTGGTCCGGGCGGATCATGCCGCGCTCGGGATGGTTCCAGCGTAGCAAGGCCTCAAGGCCAAGCAGGCGGCCGCTGCGCAGGCACAGCTTGGGCTGGTAGAACACCTCCAGCTCGTTCTGGGTCAGGGCGCGGCGCAGGTTGTTCTCGACGAACAGCTTGTAGCTGGCTTCGGCATTGAGCACTTCGGTGAACACCTGCACCTGGTGCTTGCCGTTGGCCTTGGCCTTGTGCAGGGCGAGCCCGGCGTTCTTCATCAGGGTGGTCGGGTCGCTGCCGTGCAGCGGCGCGCACGCCAGGCCCACCGAGGCGGTGACGTTGATCAGCTGGTTGTCGACGAACATCGGTTTGTCGAGGGTACGCAGCAATTGCAGGGCTACGCCCTGGCCGTCTTCCAGGCCGGTGTCGTCGAGCAGCACGGCGAACTCGTTGCTGGCGAAACGGGCGAGCACGCCGTTGACGCTCAGGCTGTTACGCAGGCGCCGGGCCAGGCTGATCAGCAGTTTGTCGCCGGTCTGGTGGCCGAGGCTGTCGTTGATCCGCTTGAAGTTGTCGATGTCCACCAGCAGCAGGCAGATCGGGTTCTCGCTGTCGCGGGCGAAGCGCTCGTCGAGCTTGCGGATGAATGCCGGGCGGTTGCCCAGGTTGGTCAGGTTGTCGGTGTAGGCCAGGCGCTCGATGCGTTGTTGGGCCAGCTTGGTCTGGGTGACGTCTTCGTAGATGCCGATGTAGTGCGTCAGCTCTCGGTTGTCGCCATACACCTTGGAGATCGACAGCTGGCCCCAGTAAGGTTCGAGGTTCTTGCGCCGGCTCTTGAATTCGCCTTGCCAGCTGTTGCCCATGGCCAGGCTCGACGGCGAGTCGAACAGCAGCTCGCTGAGGTTTTCCAGGGCGGGCAGCTCGGCCAGGTGGTGGCCCTGGACTTCCTCGGTGCTGTACTGGGTGATGGCGGTGAAGCTTGGGTTGACGTACTCCACCACGCCGTCGCGGTTGACCAGCAGGAAGGCGCTGGCGCTTTGTTCCACGGCCCGCTGGAACAAGTGCAGGGCGCTGGCGGCGGTGCGCCGGTTGTGGTTGGTGATGACCTGGGCGAACTGGTCGGCGAGCTCACCGGCAAAGGCGATTTCATCGGACTGCCAGGCGCGCGGCTGGCCGGTCTGCTCCAGGCACAACACGCCGACTACCTGGCCATCGACGCGGATGCTGGCGTCGAGCATGGCGTTGTTGTCGGCATACAGGCTCTCGGCCAGGTCACGGGTGCGCGGGTCGTGGTTGGCGTTGTGCGCGTCGATGGCACGGCTGGCGTGCAGGGCGTCCAGGTAGTCGGGGAAGCGGCTGGCATCGATCGGTTCGGGCAGGCGGTGCGCCTGCTCGTCGCGCAGCCAGGCGCTGATCGGCTCCAGACGCTGCTCTTCCAGGTGCCAGATGCTGGCGCTGTCAACCTTGTAGATCTCGCAGGCGCTGCGGGTGATCAGCTGGGCGGCTTCGAGCAGCGAGTTTTCGGAGCTGTAGCGCTGGCGGGCCAGGCGCAGGATGAGGTCTTGCTGGGCACGCACGCGTTCCAGGTGCTCAAGCTGCTCCTGCTGGGCACGCTGGTTGACCTGCAGGGCCAGTTGCAGGCGGTTGTTGCGCGATTCCAGGTCGTCGGTGTCGAGGTCACTGTCGTCGTCATCCAGCACCGTGAGGAAGCCGCGCAGCAGCTGGCGGTTGTGCTGCTTGAATGTCTCGCCGGCTTCCAGCAGGCGCAGCGCGCGGGCCTGGGTGTGCAGGGTGTAGCGCACACGGTAGTAGCCGCGGTTGCTCAGTTGCAGCTGGATTTCATCGTGCAGCCGGTAACGGGCCTCGGGCTCCATGAGGCTGGCATAGGGCGCATCGATCAGCGCACACAACTCGGCAGCGGGCAAGCCGAACTGGCGTTCGCAAGCAGGATCGAGGTAAAGCATCGCCCAGTTGGCTTCGTTCAGCCTTTCGAAACGCAGCATGCCGAGCCGCGAGGGCACGGGGAGCTGCGTCACGACCTCGGCCGCCACACGGCTGGCGGCATCGGGTTGGCTTTTCATCGAAGACTCGCTTGAAGGGGACGCGGCCTGGACGGCGGCGTATCTGGCAAGGTTGCATCATGTCCCTGAGGCTGGCAAGCGGCCATGAGGGCTGTCATGTATATGTTTTCGGCCGCCTGGCTGAAATCCTTAATTTGCCTTGAGAATTTGGCGCCGCTTTGCCCTCCCGGCTTTTCCACAGGCAAAAAAAAAGCCCCGCCATTTGGCGGGGTTGAGGTACGAGCGTGGCAGCTCGAAAAGGGTGCTGCCCCTCCGCGGAGGGGCAGTGTGCCGCCTTACAGCAGCATGGTGCGGATATCGCCCAGCACGTCGCCCAGGCGCTTGGTGAAGCGCGCGGCGGCAGCGCCGTTGATCACACGGTGATCGTAGGACAGCGACAGCGGCAGCATCAGCTTCGGCTGGAAGGCCTTGCCATCCCAGACCGGCTGCATGGTCGCCTTGGAGACGCCCAGGATCGCCACTTCCGGCGCGTTGACGATCGGCGTGAAGCCGGTGCCGCCAATGTGGCCGAGGCTGGAGATGGTGAAGCAGGCACCTTGCATGTCGTCGGCCGACAGCTTCTTGGTGCGCGCCTTCTCCGCCAGTGCAGCGGCTTCGGCAGCCAGTTGCAGCAGGCTCTTCTGGTCGACGTTCTTGATCACAGGGACCAGCAGGCCGTCCGGGGTGTCCACGGCGAAGCCGATGTGCACGTACTTCTTGCGGATGATGGCCTTGCCGCTTGGCGCCAGCGAGCTGTTGAAGTCCGGCAGTTCCTTGAGCAGGAAGGCGCAGGCCTTGAGCAGCAGTGGCAGCACGGTCAGCTTGACGCCAGCCTTCTCGGCCACGGCCTTCTGCGCAACGCGGAAGGCTTCCAGCTCGGTGATGTCGGCGGAGTCGAACTGGGTCACGTGCGGCACGTTCAGCCAGCTGCGGTGCAGGTTGGCGGCACCGACCTGCATCAGGCGGGTCAGGGCCACTTCTTCCACTTCACCGAACTTGCTGAAGTCCACGGCCGGGATCGGCGGGATGCCAGCGCCGCCGGTAGCGCCAGCGGCTGCCGGGGCTTCCTTGGCCTTTTGCATCATCGCCTTGACGTAGACCTGCACGTCTTCTTTGAGGATGCGGCCGTGCGGACCGGTGGCGGCCACTGCGCCCAGGTCGACACCGAATTCACGGGCCAGCTGACGAACAGCCGGGCCTGCGTGAACCTTGGCGTTGCTGCCGGCAGCCGGTGCGGTAGCGACCGGCGCCGGAGCTGCGGCCGGAGCAGCAGCCGGAGCGGTCGCGGCAGGCGCGGCAGCCGGGGCAGGTGCAGCGGCGGCTGGAGCCGGGGCAGCAGCAGGCGCTGCGCCAGCCACCTTGAGCTTGAAGATCAGGTCGCCAGTGCCGACTTCGTCTTCCAGCTTGCACAGGACTTCTTCGACCACGCCGGCAGCCGGCGACGGGATTTCCATGGAGGCCTTGTCGGACTCCAGGGTAATCAGCGACTGGTCGGCTTCGACGGTGTCGCCGACCTTGACCAGCACTTCGATGATCTTGGCCTTGCCCGACGAGCCGATGTCTGGCACGTGGATGTCCTGCACGCTGGCGGCAGCCGGGGCTGCGGCCGGAGCAGGGGCGGCTTCGGCGGCCGGAGCCGGCGCAGCAGCCTGGGCTGGATCAGCGGCAGCAGCCGGAGCCTCAGGGGCCGCAGCAGCGGCGCCCTCGGCTTCCAGGACCAGCAGCTCGTCGCCTTCTTTCAGGCGGTCGCCCAGCTTGACCTTCAGTTCCTTGATCACGCCGGCCTTGGGCGCCGGGATCTCCATGGAGGCCTTGTCGGACTCCAGGGTCAGCAGGCTCTGGTCAGCCTCGATACGGTCACCGACCTTGACGAACAGCTCGATGATTTCACCTTCACCGCTGCCGATGTCAGGTACGCGAATGAGTTCGCTCACTTAAAAATACTCCTCAGCAGTCCAGTGGGTTGCGCTTGTCCGGGTCGATGCCGAACTTGACGATGGCGTCAGCCACAACCTTGGGTTCGATCTCGCCGCGGTCAGCCAGGGCTTCCAGGGCAGCCAGCACCACGAAGTGGCGGTCGACTTCGAAGAAGTGACGCAGCTTCTTGCGGCTGTCGCTGCGACCGTAACCGTCGGTACCCAGGACCTTGAACTCTTTGCTCGGCACCCACTGGCGGATCTGCTCGGCGAACAGCTTCATGTAGTCGGTGGACGCGATGACCGGGCCCTTGCGACCGTTCAGGCACTGCTCGACGTAGGTCTGCTGTGGCTTCTGGCCAGGCTTCAGGCGGTTGGCGCGCTCCACGGCCAGGCCGTCGCGACGCAGTTCGTTGAAGCTGGTGACGCTCCACACGTCGGCACCGACGTTGAACTCTTCACGCAGGATCTTCGCGGCTTCGCGGACTTCGCGCAGGATGGTGCCGGAGCCCATCAGCTGTACGTGGTGCGCGGCTTCGCGGGTGTCTTCTTCGAGCAGGTACATACCCTTGATGATGCCTTCCTCGACACCGGCCGGCATGGCTGGCTGCTGGTAGGACTCGTTCATCACGGTGATGTAGTAGAAGATGTCCTGCTGCTCTTCGGTCATCTTCTTCATGCCGTCCTGGATGATCACCGCCAGCTCGTAGCCGTAGGTCGGATCGTAGGTGCGGCAGTTCGGGATGGTGCCCGCCATCATGTGGCTGTGACCGTCTTCGTGCTGCAGGCCTTCACCGTTGAGGGTGGTACGGCCGGCGGTACCGCCGATCAGGAAGCCACGGGTGCGGCTGTCGCCGGCAGCCCAGGCCAGGTCGCCGATGCGCTGGAAGCCGAACATCGAGTAGAAGATGTAGAACGGCAGCATCGGCTGGTTGTGGCAGCTGTACGAGGTACCGGCAGCGATGAACGACGACATGGCGCCGGCTTCGTTGATGCCTTCCTCGAGGATCTGGCCCTTCTTGTCTTCGCGGTAGAACATCACCTGGTCTTTGTCGACTGGCTCGTAGAGCTGGCCGACCGACGAGTAGATGCCCAGCTGGCGGAACATGCCTTCCATACCGAAGGTACGGGCTTCGTCCGGGATGATCGGGACGATGCGCTGGCCGATGTCCTTGTCCTTGACCAGTTGCGCCAGGATGCGCACGAAGGCCATGGTGGTGGAGATTTCGCGGTCGCCCGAACCGTCCAGGATCGCTTTCAGCGTTTCCAGCGGCGGGGTCGGTACGCTGAAGCTCTTCGCACGGCGCTGTGGCACGAAACCGCCGAGGGCAGCACGGCGCTCGGCCAGGTACTTGGCTTCGGCAGAACCTTCTTCAGGCTTGAAGAACGGCAGGTTCTCGAGGTCCGCATCCTTGACCGGGATGTCGAAGCGGTCACGGAAGTGACGCAGGCTGTCGACGTCGACCTTCTTGGTGTTGTGCGCGGTGTTCTTGGCTTCGCCGGCACCGGTACCGTAACCCTTGATGGTCTTGGCCAGGATGACGGTTGGCTGGTCCTTGTGGTTGACCGCCTGGTGGTAGGCCGCGTAGACCTTGTACGGGTCGTGGCCGCCACGGTTGAGCTTCCAGATCTCGTCGTCGGACAGGTCTTCGACCATGGCCTTGAGCTCTGGGGTGTTGAAGAAGTTCTCACGAACGTACGCGCCGTCTTTGGCTTTGTAGTTCTGGTACTCGCCGTCGATGACTTCGTCCATGCGGCGCTGCAGGGCACCGTTGGTGTCCTTGGCGAACAGTGGGTCCCAGAAGCGGCCCCAGACCACCTTGTTGACGTTCCAGCCACCGCCACGGAACACGCCTTCGAGTTCCTGGATGATCTTGCCGTTGCCGCGAACCGGGCCGTCGAGGCGCTGCAGGTTGCAGTTGATGACGAAGATCAGGTTGTCCAGCTTCTCGCGGCCGGCCAGGGCGATTGCGCCCAGGGATTCCGGCTCGTCGCACTCGCCGTCGCCCATGAAGCACCAGACCTTCTGCTTGCCGGCCGGGATGAAACCACGGGCTTCCAGGTACTTCATGAAGCGTGCCTGGTAGATAGCCTGGATCGGGCCCAGACCCATGGATACGGTCGGGAACTGCCAGAAGTCAGGCATCAGCCATGGGTGCGGGTACGAAGACAGGCCGTTGCCGTCCACTTCCTGACGGAAGTTGTTCATCTGCTCTTCGTTGATGCGGCCTTCCATGAAGGCACGGGCGTAGACGCCTGGCGAGGCGTGGCCCTGGAAGAAGATCAGGTCGCCGCCATGCTCTTCAGTCGGCGCCTGGAAGAAGTAGTTGAAGCCGATGTCGTACAGGGTGGCACTGGAAGCGAAGCTGGAGATGTGGCCGCCCAGGTCCGAATCCTTCAGGTTGGTGCGCATCACCATGGCCAGCGCGTTCCAACGCACCATCGAGCGAATGCGGCGTTCCATGAACAGGTCGCCAGGCATGCGTGCTTCGTGGGTGACAGGGATGGTGTTGCGGTATGGCGTGGTGATCGCGTACGGCAGCTGGGAGCCACTGCGGGTGGCCAGCTCGCCCATGCGGGTCATCAGGTAATGAGCGCGGTCTTCGCCTTCTTTGTCGAGGACCGACTCCAGGGCATCCAGCCATTCCTGGGTTTCGATTGGATCGAGGTCTTGCATGGCTTGCTCCAGGGCGGAAAGGCCACCAGAATCGGGGGCCTGAGTTTGCGACTGGCCTTATGGGCAGACGTCGTGAATTCTTGGATTACCGGGGTGTCTCCCGGCGCCGTGTAGTTTTACTACATTTGCTTCGGCATTTCATGCTTTTGCACGTCACGGGTAGTAGTAAAACTACACAAATGCGACGTTTGGTCGCACCTCGGCTTGTGAGGAAAAACGTTCATGTTGGTTGGCGGTGTGTCGCGAACAGGTGGATCTTGATGTTTCTTGCCAATGTTTCGTTTTTTTCAGCTATTTCCAACTTTTGTATGACAGTCCAACCGAGGTCTGGCTCCCTCTTGGCCGCTTTTTCCCCTCCATTTCACGCCGATCAAGGATAGACCATGCGCCTACCTTTGCCGCTCGAACTGCCTGCATCCTTGCAACCGCTGGTCGTTCGCAACCAGCAGTTCCTGCGCGATGCCGTGGCAGGCCACGCTGACCTCGACCTGAACACCTGGACGCCGTGGCACCGGCAACAGTTCGATCAGGTCGCCGCCGCCAGTGATTTTGTCCTCGGCGTTGCCCAGCGCGAGCCGGCCATGCTGTTCGCTTTGATCGCCAGCGGTGAACTGGACCGCCGTTACGCACCGGGCGAGCTTCGCGGGCAGATCGCCGCTGCAGCCCAGGCCGCGCAGAGCGAGGACGAGCTGGCGCGCAACCTGCGTCGCCAGCGCAATCGCCATCAGCTGCGCATCATCTGGCGTGACATTACCCGCCAGGCCGAGCTGGGCGAGACCTGCCGCGACCTGTCCGACCTCGCCGATGCGGCCATCGACGAAGCCTACCAGTGGCTGTACCCGCGCCACTGCCAGCAGTTCGGCACGCCGATCGGCAACCGTAGCGGCCAGCCGCAGCACATGGTGGTGCTGGGCATGGGCAAGTTGGGCGCGGTGGAGCTGAACCTGTCGTCGGACATCGACCTGATCTTCGCCTTCCCCGAAGGCGGTGAAACCGAAGGGGTCAAGCGCTCGCTGGAAAACCAGGAATTCTTCACCCGCCTGGGCCAGCGCCTGATCAAGGCGCTCGACCCGGTGACCGTCGACGGCTTTGTATTCCGTGTCGACATGCGCCTGCGCCCCTACGGCTCGGCCGGCGCCCTGGTGCTCAGCTTCAATGCGTTGGAGCAGTACTACCAGGACCAGGGCCGCGACTGGGAACGCTACGCGATGATCAAGGCGCGGGTGGTGGCCGGTGACCAGGCCGCTGGCGCGCAACTGCAGGAAATGCTGAAACCGTTCGTGTATCGGCGTTATCTGGACTTTTCTGCGATCGAAGCACTGCGCACCATGAAGCAGCTGATCCAGCAGGAAGTTCGGCGCAAGGGCATGGCCGACAACATCAAGCTGGGCGCTGGTGGCATCCGCGAAGTCGAGTTCATCGCCCAGGCCTTCCAGCTGATTCACGGTGGCCGTGACCTGAGCCTGCAACTGCGGCCATTGCTCAAGGTGCTGGCAATCCTGGAGGGCCAGGGTTACCTGCCGCCCGCCGTGGTGGCAGAACTGCGCGAAGGCTATGAATTCCTGCGCTACACCGAACACGCCATCCAGGCCATCGCCGACCGCCAGACACAGATGCTGCCCGATAGCGAACTCGACCGTGCGCGTGTCGCCTATATGCTTGGTTTTGCCGACTGGCAGAGCTTCCACGATCAGTTGATGTACTGGCGCGGCCGGGTCGACTGGCACTTCCGTCAGGTCATTGCCGACCCGGATGAGGACGAAGGTGAAGGCGAGCTGGTGGTCGGTGGCGAGTGGTCACCGCTGTGGGAACAGGCCCAGGATGAAGAAGCCGCAGGTCGCCAGCTGGAAGAGGCCGGTTTCAAGCAACCGACCGAAGCCTTGCGCCGCCTGGCAGCGCTGCGCGCCAGCCCGCAGCTGCGTTCGATGCAGCGCATCGGCCGCGAGCGCCTGGATGCCTTCATCCCGCGCCTGCTGGCCCAGGCTGTGGAACACGACAACCCGGACCTGGTACTGGAGCGGGTGTTGCCGCTGGTCGAGGCCGTGGCACGGCGCTCGGCCTACCTGGTGCTGCTCACCGAAAACCCGGGTGCCTTGCGGCGCTTGCTGACCCTGTGTGCGGCCAGCCCGTGGATCGCCGAGCAGATTGCTCGCTACCCGTTGCTGCTCGATGAACTGCTCAACGAAGGCCGCCTGTTCAGCCCACCACTGGCGCCGGAGCTGGCTGCCGAGCTGCGCGAGCGGCTGACGCGCATCCCCGAGGACGACCTGGAACAGCAGATGGAAGCGCTGCGCCACTTCAAGCTGGCCCATAGCCTGCGTGTGGCAGCGTCGGAAATCAGCGGCAACCTGCCGTTGATGAAAGTCAGCGACTACCTGACCTGGCTGGCCGAAGCCATACTCGATCAGGTGCTGGCCCTGGCCTGGCGCCAGACCGTGGCCCGCCATGGTCAGCCCCGGCGCAGCGACGGTAGCCTGTGTGACCCAGGCTTCATCATCATCGGCTACGGCAAGGTCGGTGGCCTGGAGCTGGGCCATGGCTCGGACCTGGACCTGGTGTTCATTCACGATGGCGACCCGCAGG
This sequence comes from Pseudomonas sp. 382, assembly GCF_002759075.1. Taxonomy (NCBI): domain Bacteria; kingdom Pseudomonadati; phylum Pseudomonadota; class Gammaproteobacteria; order Pseudomonadales; family Pseudomonadaceae; genus Pseudomonas; species Pseudomonas sp. 382. The sequence goes on along the minus strand of NZ_PEMX01000002.1, from coordinate 111,507 downwards.
CGGAAACCGACGGCGCCAAACCGATCGACAGTGCGCAGTTCTTCACCCGCCTGGGTCAGCGCATCATCCACTTGCTGACTACCCAGACCAACTCCGGCCAGCTGTACGACGTCGACATGCGCCTGCGCCCGTCTGGCGCGGCGGGGTTGCTGGTCAGTTCGCTGGGGGCGTTCGAGCGCTACCAGCAGAGCGAGGCCTGGACCTGGGAGCACCAGGCCCTGGTGCGCGCCCGTGTGCTGGTGGGCTGCAAGCAGGTGGCGACGGCATTCGAGGGCGTGCGCGCCAAGGTCCTGGGCCAGCCCCGTGACCTGGGCAAGTTGCGCAGCGAAGTGAGCGAGATGCGTGCCAAGATGCGCGACAACCTCGGCACCAAGGCCACCCTTGCCGGCACTGCGGCCAATGCCTTCGATGCCGGTGTGGCGTTCGATATCAAGCAGGATGCCGGCGGTATCGTCGATATCGAATTTATGGTGCAATACGCCGCTTTGGCCTGGTCTCACGAGCACCCGGCCATACTCCGATGGACCGATAACATCCGCATTCTGGAAGAACTGGAGCAGGCAAGGTTGATGCCGGCCAGTGACGCGGTGCTGTTGCGTGAGGTGTACAAGGCGTTCCGCTCGGCGTCGCATCGCCAGGCCCTGCAGAAGCAGGCCGGGGTGATCGATGCGGCGCAATTTGCCGATGAGCGTCGCGAAGTGCGGCGGATCTGGGGCGAATTGGGACTGACTTGAGATCGTCGGGGCCGCTTTGCGGCCCTTTCGCGACACAAGGCCGCTCCTACAGGCGATCGCATTCCCTTGTAGGAGCGGCCCTGTGTGGCGAAAGGGGCGCGAAGCGGCCCCAGCGGTTCCCCAGTGGTACACTGTCCGCCACATAGCCTGAATATAAAGAGGGGAGGCCAGGCTGTATGCAGCCTGTAGCCTCCCCGAGCGTTTCTGGACTAAGCATGAGAATACTGATCATTGGCCCCAGCTGGGTCGGCGACATGGTGATGGCGCAGACCCTGTTCCAGTGCCTGAAACAGCAGCACCCCGACTGCGTGATCGACGTGCTGGCGCCCGAGTGGAGCCGGCCGATCCTTGAGCGCATGCCCGAAGTGCGTCAGGCCTTGAGCTTCCCGCTCGGCCACGGCGCGCTGGAACTGGCTACGCGTCGGCGCATCGGTAAGTCCCTGGCCGGCCAGTACGACCAGGCCATCCTGCTGCCCAACTCGTTGAAGTCGGCACTGGTGCCGTTCTTTGCCGGCATTCCCAAGCGCACCGGGTGGCGCGGTGAAATGCGTTTCGGCCTGCTCAACGACGTGCGCAAGCTGGACAAGGCCCGCTACCCGTTGATGATCGAACGTTTCATGGCCCTGGCCTACGCACCCGGTGCCGAGCTGCCGCAGCCGTATCCGCGGCCAAGCCTGCAGATCGAAGCGCAGAGCCGCGAAGCCGCCCTGGCCAAGTTCGGCCTGGCGTTGGACCGCCCGGTGCTGGCGCTGTGCCCGGGCGCCGAGTTCGGTGAGGCCAAGCGCTGGCCGAGCGAGCACTACGCCGCTGTGGCCGATGCGATGACCCGCCAGGGCTGGCAGGTGTGGCTGTTCGGCTCGAAGAACGACCACCCGGTCGGCGAGCAGATCCGCGACCGCCTGATACCGGGCCTGCGTGAAGAGTCGTACAACCTGGCGGGCGAAACCTCGCTGGCCGAGGCCATCGACCTGATGTCCTGCGCCGATGCCGTGGTGTCCAACGACTCTGGCCTGATGCACGTGGCGGCGGCGTTGAACCGCCCGCTGGTCGCGGTGTACGGTTCCACTTCGCCTGGCTTCACGCCGCCGCTGGCCGAACAGGTGGAAGTGGTGCGCACCGGCATCGAGTGCAGCCCGTGCTTTGACCGCACCTGCCGCTTCGGCCACTACAACTGCCTGCGCCTGCTGGAGCCGGGCAGAGTGATCTCCGCCCTGCACAGCCTGGGTGGTCCGAACCTGATCGATACCGTGGCCGAGGTCGACTAAGTGCGGGTACTGATCATCAAGACTTCGTCGCTGGGTGATGTGATCCACACCCTGCCGGCGCTGACCGACGCCGCCCATGCCATCCCGGGCATCCGTTTCGACTGGGTGGTGGAAGAAGGCTTTGCCGAGATACCCAGCTGGCACCCGGCAGTCGACCAAGTCATCCCGGTGGCGATCCGCCGCTGGCGCAAGAATCTCTGGCAGACCCTCAAGAGCGGCGAATGGAAGGCGTTCAAGCAGCGCGTTCGCGAGCGCCAGTACGACCTGGTGATCGATGCCCAGGGCCTGGTCAAGTCGGCTTGGCTGACCCGCTACGTCAAGGCCCCGGTCGCCGGGCTGGACCGCTATTCGGCCCGTGAAGGCTGGGCCAGCCGGTTCTATGACCGGCCGCTGTCGGTCGCCGTTGGCCAGCATGCCGTGGAGCGAGTACGACAATTGTTCGCCATGGCCCTGGCCTATGACCTGCCGGAAGGCATCGGCCAGTACGGTCTCGACCTCGACCGCCTGCAATTGCCGCCGGCTGCGCCTTACGTGGTGTTTCTGCATGGCACCACCTGGGCGACCAAGCACTGGCCTGAAGCCTACTGGCGTGAACTGGCCGAGCGCATGGGCCGGCGCAAGCTGCAGGTACGCCTGCCTTGGGGCAACCCCGCCGAAAAGGCCCGTGCCGAGCGCATTGCCCAGGGCTTGAACAACTGCCAGGTGCTCCCCAGATTGAACCTTGCCGGCGTCGCCCGTGTGCTGGCGGCGGCCAAGGCCTGTGTGGCGGTGGATACCGGCCTCGGCCACCTGGCTGCAGCGCTGGACGTACCGACCATTTCGCTGTTCGGCCCGACCAACCCAGGCCTGACCGGCGCCTACGGACGGACTCAGATTCACCAGGCCAGTGACTGGCCTTGCGCCCCCTGCCTGCAAAAGAAATGCACCTACAAACCGAGCGCCGACGACCTGCGCCGGTTCGATCTGAAACGCGAGTGGCCGCTGTGCTTCACTCGCCTGAATCCCGAGCATGTAGCGAGCCGCCTGAGCGCGCTGCTGCTGGCTGAGGATGTTCGTTGATGCAACTGGCTTTCGTGCTTTACAAATATTTCCCCTTCGGCGGGCTGCAGCGCGATTTCATGCGCATTGCCCTGGAATGCCAGAAGCGGGGCCACCAGATCCGCGTGTACACGCTGATCTGGGAGGGTGACATTCCGCCGGGCTTCGAGGTGTTGGTGGCGCCGGTCAAGGCGATCTTCAACCATCGCCGCAACGAGAAGCTCAGCGCCTGGATGGCCGCGGACCTGGCCAAGCGCCCGGTCGACCGCCTGATCGGTTTCAACAAGATGCCGGGGCTGGACGTTTACTACGCCGCCGACGGCTGCTTCGAGGACAAGGCGCAGACCCTGCGCGGCGGCCTGTACCGCCGCTGGGGCCGCTACCGGCATTTTGCCGAGTACGAACGTGCCGTGTTCGCCAAGGACGCGCGCACCGAAGTGCTGATGATTTCCGAAGTGCAGCAGCCGCTGTTCATCAAGCACTACGGCACCCCGGTGGAACGCTTCCACCTGCTGCCGCCAGGCATCTCCCAGGACCGCCGCGCGCCGGCCAACGCCGCCGAGATCCGCGCCGAGTTCCGCAAGGAATTCAACCTCGGCGATGACGACCTGCTGCTGGTGCAGATCGGCTCCGGCTTCAAGACCAAGGGCGTCGATCGGAGCCTCAAAGCCCTGGCCGCGCTGCCCTCGGCGCTGCGCAAACGCACCAGGCTGATGGTCATCGGCCAGGACGACCCCAAGGTGTTCCAGTTGCAGAGCGCCGCCTTGGGCTTGGGGGAGCAGGTGCAGTTCCTCAAGGGCCGCAGCGACATCCCGCGCTTCCTGCTGGGTGCCGACCTGCTGATCCACCCGGCCTACAACGAGAACACCGGCACGGTGCTGCTCGAAGCGCTGGTGGCCGGCTTGCCGGTGCTGGTGTCCAAGGTCTGCGGTTACGCTCACTACATCGCCGAGGCCGACAGCGGCCTGGTGCTGGACGAGCCGTTCGAGCAGGAGCAGCTCAATGCTTGCCTGCAGCGCATGCTTGAAGACGGGCAGGCCCGCGCCGGCTGGTCGCGCAACGGCCTGGCCTTTGCCGACAGTGCCGACCTGTACAGCATGCCGCAGCATGCTGCCGATGTGATTCTGGGGCAGGAGAACGCATGAAGCTGATTTTGGCCGAACCCTTCAAGCATCTGTGGGCCGGGCGGGACGCCTTCGAGGCCGTGGAAGCGCTGCAAGGCGAGGTCTATCGCGAGCTGGAAGGCCGTCGCACGCTGCGTACCGAGGTCGATGGCGAGGGCTTCTTCGTCAAGATCCACCGTGGCATCGGCTGGGGCGAGATCTTCAAGAACCTGCTCACTGCCAAGTTGCCGGTACTCGGTGCCGGCCAGGAATGGCAGGCCATCCAGCGCCTGCATGAAGTGGGCGTGCCGACCATGACCGCGGTGGCCTATGGCGAGCGTGGCAGCAACCCGGCCAGCCAGCATTCGTTCATCGTCACCGAAGAGCTGGCGCCTACCATCAGCCTGGAAGATTTCAGCATCGACTGGGTCAGGCAGCCGCCCGAACCACGCCTGAAGCGTGCGCTGATCGCTGAAGTGGCAAAGATGACTGGCGGCATGCACCGCGCCGGGGTCAACCACCGAGACTGTTACATCTGCCACTTCCTGCTGCACACCGACCGGCCGGTGACGCCGGAAGACTTCAAACTGTCGGTCATCGACCTGCATCGCGCCCAGACCCGGGCGAAAATCAGCCGCCGCTGGCGCGACAAGGACCTGGCCGCGCTGTACTTCTCGGCGCTGGACATCGGCCTTACCCGGCGTGACAAGCTGCGTTTCCTGCGCGGTTACTTCAAGCGCCCGTTGCGGCAGATTCTGGCCGAGGAGGCCGCGCTGCTCGCCTGGCTCGAGCGCAAGGCGCAGAAACTCTACGATCGCAAGCAACGCTATGGGGATGCACTCTGATGGCGAGTTGGACACTGGCGCCAGGCTACGAACATCTGGCGTCGGACTTCGGCAGCCTCGATGCGGTCTTTGCCCTCAAGGGCGAACACCTCACGCGTGACCCGCTCAGCGAGGTTATCCGCGTCGAGCGTGACGGGGTCAACTACTACGTCAAGCGTTACACCGGCGCTGGCAAGCACATGCGCCGCTACCTGGGCCGGCCACGCATCAAGGCCGAATGGCAGAACCTCAAGCAGTTCGCCAAGTGGGAAATTCCCACTGCCGAGGTGGTGGCCTGGGGCCTGGAACGCAAGGGCCTGGCTTTTGGCCGGGGGGCGATGATCACCCGCGAGCTGCCGCGTACCGAAGACCTTTCGGCGCTGGCCGAGCGCAACGACCCACGCCTGGCCGACCGGGTCTGGGTCGACAAGCTGAGCCGTCAGCTGGCGCGCCACACCCGGGTGATGCATGAACACCGTTTTGCCCACAACGACCTGAAGTGGCGCAACCTGCTGGTCGACGACCTCGGTACGCTGTTCTTCATCGACTGCCCGACCGGCGACTTCTGGCGCGGCTTCATGTGGCGCCACCGCATGATCAAAGACCTGGCGTGCCTGGACAAGGTGGCTAAATATCATCTGTCGGCGACCCAGCGCCTGCGTTTCTATCTGCAGTACCGTGGGCGTCAGCGCCTGAATGTGCGCGACAAGCGGCGCATTCGCCAGGTGCTGAGCTTCTTCGAGGGAAGGGAATGACCGATTACCTGGCCAGCGCGGACCTCGCGTTGCTCAAACGCCATGGCTTGAACGATTTCGAAGCGCTGTGGGCGCTGCAGCTCGACGCCGTGGACGAACCCAACACCGGCCGCGGCGGCTGGAGCAGCGTCTATCGCCTGGAGCTGGAGGGCAAAGGCTATTACCTCAAGCGCCAGAGCGATTACCTGACCCGCACCTTGCACCGGCCGTTTGGCGAACCGACCTTCGCTCGCGAGTTCCGTAACATCAGCCGTTACCACAAACTGCACATCCCGGCCTTGCAGGCCGTGTTCTACGGCGAGCGCAAGCAGAACGGCAAGCACCGGGCAATCCTGATGACCCGTGCGCTGGACGAGTGGAGCGACCTCGAAGGTTTGCTGGCTCAGTGGCCACAGCTTGCCGATGACGCCCGGGCAGGGATCCTCAAGGCCTGCGGCCAGCTGGCGCGCACCCTGCACGGTGCAGGCCTGGTGCACGGCTGCTTCTATCCCAAGCACATCTTCCTGCGCCAACGGCGCCAAGGCTGGGAAGCGCAACTGATCGACCTGGAAAAGACCCGGCCGCTGCTGTTCGGCATGCGTGACCGCCTGCGCGACCTGGAGCCGCTGCTGCGACGTGCCGGGGCCTGGAGCGAGGCGGACGTGCGCCAGTTGTTGGCGGCCTACCTGCAGCAGCCTGGCGACAGCGCCCTGGTCGGCACCTGGCTGCAACGCCTGACGCAACGCCGTCGTGAAAAAGAGGCCCGCTGATGCGTTTGTCCGAACTCAAAGACGCCGGGCGCAGCCCGGCGCTGCCGTTGAGCATCACGCTGGCCGATGCCGCTGGCCCGGCTGACCTGCAATTGCTCAGCCTGCTGCGGGTGCTGCCCGGCCAGCGCTATGTCGGCGCTGGCATCTGGCGTGGCACCCCGGTGCTGGCCAAGCTGCTGGTCGGTGGCAATGCCGCGCGGCATTTCCAGCGCGAACTGGATGGCGTGAAGCTGTTGGCCAAAGAGGGCCTGACCACGCCGCAACTGCTGGCCGACGGCCTCAAGGAAGGCGAGGGTGGCTGGCTGCTGTTCGAATTCCTCGATGGCGCTGAAAGCCTGGCCGATGCCTGGGCGGCGGTGGAAAGCCTGCCGGTGCTGGCTGACGAGCAGCACCTGGTACTGGGCGAAGCCCTGACTGCCGTGGCGCACATGCATGCCCAGGGCCTGTGGCAAGAAGACCTGCACCTGGACAACCTGCTGCGCCACGGCGGCAAGCTGTACCTGATCGACGGCGCCGGCATCAAGGCCGAGACACCCGGCCAGCAGTTGTCGCGCCCGCGTGTGCTGGAAAATCTCGGGGTGTTCTTCGCCCAGTTGCCCAAGCGCCTGGAGCCGTTCATCGAAGAGCTGCTGGTGCACTACCTGCTGGCCAACGCCGAGCACGCGCTGCCGCTGGAAGCGCTGTTGAAGCAGGTGGACAAGGTGCGCAGCTGGCGGCAGAAGGATTACCTGGAGAAGGCTGGCCGCGAGTGCAGCCTGTTCAGTGTCGAGCGCAGCCTGTCAGGCCTGCGCGTGATCCGCCGCAACGAGGTGGAGGCCATGCTGCCGGTGCTCGAGCAGGCGGATGCACTGATCGACCAGGGCCACCTGTACAAGACCGGTGGTGCGGCCAGTGTGGCGCGTATCGAAGTGAACGGCCGCAAGCTAGTGCTCAAGCGCTACAACATCAAGAACACCGCCCATTGGTTCAAGCGCTTCTGGCGCCCGAGCCGGGCCTGGCATTCGTGGATAGAAGGGCATCGCCTGGAATTCCTCGACATCGCCACGCCGCGCCCGCTGGCGGTGCTGGAACAGCGGGTGATGGGCCTGCGCAGCCGCGCCTACCTGGTCACCGAATACATCGATGGCCCGGACCTCACCGCCTGCTTCGCGCCCTATGTGGACAACGGCGATGCCCCTGAAGAGCAGGTCGATGCGCTGGTACACGTGATGCAGCAGCTGATGCGCGAGCGCATAAGCCATGGCGATTTCAAAGGTCACAACCTGTTCTGGGACAAGGGCCAGTGGTCGCTGATCGACCTCGACGCCATGTGCCAGCACGCCACCCAGCTCAGTTTTGCCCCGGCCTACGCCCGTGACCGGGCGCGGCTGTTGCGTAACTGGCCGAGTGGCAGCGCGCTGCATCAACGACTGGACCGCCTGCTGCCGAGGCTGACCGAGTAAGACTCGGGCAGGGCCAGCCAGTCGCTGCTGCGTCCTGCCTGACGCACACGAATTCGCCACTGCCCGTCGCGCCAGCGCAGGATCGCCCAGGGTACTACTCCCGCTGTCTCGGCCTGGGCGATCGGTAGGTGGTAGCGGTCGGCAAGCAGGTGCCGGCGCAGGGGAAGCTGCCCTCCTTGGGTCTGCAGATACAGTTGCTCGTCGGCCTGGTGCAGGCCATCGATGGCTTCGAACGCTTCACCTTCAAGGGTTTCCGGCAGCCGGCACTCGGCGAGTAGCTGGGCCAGGTCGGGCACACCGTCGTACCACAGCACCGGCGAGTCAATGACCCAGTTGCCACTGGCCAGGCGTTTTACCGGCTGCTGCAGGTAGGCGTCTGGCTGTACCGGGTCGATTACCCGCCAGCGCTGGCCGTCGAAGGCCACCTTGTAGTAGCGCTGCTGGGCATCTTGGATGTAGTACTGGCTGAGCCCTTCGAACTCGGAGGCCTTTTCATAGACCCCTTCGGCGTAGATGCCGTCGATCCGGAAGCGCAGGTTATCCACCGTGGGCGTCACGCTGTAGCGCGAGGGCAATGGCAGCGGCGGTTGTGACGGCACGCCGCGCAGCACGCGCCGCATCAGGCCGGTGGCGGCCAGGCTGGTACCCGCATCGTTGGCATGGCTAAGGGCGTTGTAGGTGTGCTGCAGCACGCCATCAATGTCCTCTTGGCGATAGGCCTGCGCGCCACCCCAGATCTCGATCACCATTCGCCCCAGCGAGAGGGGGATGAACGCGCGGGCGGGCAGTGCCAGGCTGACCAGATCGAGCAGGCGCCAGGCCAGATCGATTCCTTGTTGCACATCGGCCTCTGCGGTGGTGCGGCTATTGGCGTCTGCGACGGCAATCAACCCGCGTGCCATGGACAGGTAATAGGCATGGAACAGGTCATCGTCAACGGCTGGCATGTGTAGCGCTGTACCGAGGCCACCCCTGATGAACAGGCGCCGGGCCTCTTCCCTGGGTAACTGTGGCAGGCGATCCAGCGTGTAATCCATAAGGCTGGTTTTCTGGCGCAGCAGGCGCAGCAGCGCGCGTGCGCTGGCCAGGCTGCGCCAGGCGCGTCGGTCAGGGGCATCGGGGGTATACAGGACGAACGAGCGTACGCCGGCCGTTTGGCTGTCGAGCAGCAGCACGCCCTGCACGGTATGGTTGTTGATCGTCAGTTGGTGCACGGTGACACGCACCCCGTCGACAGGTGGGCGCAGGGCATTGTGCGGGTAATCCAGCACCTTTCGCACCCAGCGGTAGTCGCGTTCCGAGTGGTCGCTGGCAAGGTGCCTGGCGTAACGTGCCTTGGCCAACTCGGCCTCCATGCGGGCACGGTTGACCTTGGCATGGGCGTTCAGCCGCCAGGCCCCCAGGGGAGCGTCGATCAGCTGTTTTTGCAGAAATTCGGTATAGCTGCCACCGACGCTGAGGCTTCTCACCAGGGCCTTCAGGTAGCTCGCAGTCAGTGCCGCTGGCAGCGGCTTGCCATGGCGGTGGGCGGCCCGTGCTGTCAGCCAGTAGTCATAGTCGAACCAGCTCACGTTACGCAGCGCCAGCTCATCCAGTGGGTAGCTTTCCTTGATGGTTTCGATCAGTTCGCCACCGACTTTCTGTACGCCGCGCCAGGTGATGAAGCTGGAGGGGTGGAAGGGGTTGATATGTGGCCCGACCTGCCGGGTATGGACCACATGCACCAGGATGTCGCTGGCCGGGTAGGTCAGGCCGAGGTCGCTGCGCAAGCGTTCCTCGACTCTGTCCTTGGCCCAGTTGCGCAGGGTGTGCTTCTGGCGGAACTGGGCAAAGGTGAGTATGCCGGCAGTGGCGACGCTATCGGCGGCTGCCACCAGCAGCTGCATGGTTTGCATGATATGGGTGAGCCCTTGCTCGCTGGCCGAGCGCAGCCAGTTGGGCAGGTTTTTTTCCAGTAGCAGTGAATAGCGGGTGTCGAGTAATGCTTGCTTGCCAGCCTCGTCTGTCAGGGCCATGGCCTTGCGCAACGCCTCGGCCGTGATCGGCAGGGTGGGCGTGTTCGTCCAGCTTTGCTGAAGGCGTTGACGCTGTGCCTCCAGCAGGCTGTCGACCTGCGCCTGGACCGGGTCGTCGGCGTACCATTCATAACGCAGGCGGTCGGCCAGGCAGGCGTTGCGCTCGCGCTGCGGGTCGACCAGCAGGCGCAGAAGGGGCCTGCTCTGGATGGGATCATCAAGGCGCTCGCAGAGCTCCTGGTGCAACGCGGTGAGTGACGGGTAGGCCTCGATCCCTTGAGCGGTGCCGCACAGCAGTGCCGGCCCGGTTGCCTGTTGGCCGTCTAGCTGCTCGCCTTCCGGGCGGCCGGCCAGCACCACGAACATGCCGGGCAGCGCTGACCGCCAGTGGGGGCGGTTGCGGCTGAGCACCGGGCGATAGACCTGGGCACGGCGTGCGAGTGGCTGGTGGTGGCGTTGCCAGGGCGCAGGCAGGTCCAGGCAACCGCGCAGCAGGTCGGCCTGCTCGGCAGCCAGTGTCTGGTCGCCCAGGCGCAGGTCAAGTTCGGCATGCATCAAAGCCCGGCGCAGGTCGGTGAGGCGCATGCGCCGTGAGCGGCCCTGACTATCGGCATCGGCCCAGAATTGCGCCAGTTCGGCATGCAGTTGCTGGCGGGTCTGGGTGAGCGGGTCGGGGTTCGGCAAGGCGCTTAGCAGCGCCACGACTTGTTGGTCGAGAAACTCGATACGTTCCAGTGCCAGCATGGTGTACTCCATAAAAGTAGGCGCACACAAGCTGGCCATTGGCGCAGTGCAATGGGCGGTAACCGGTTATCGACCGCACAGTGCCCGCAGGCTGAGCACGGCCGGGATACCCAGGCCCAGCCAGGCCAGGGCATCCCACGCGCCGTCACCGAGCAAGGCGGCGAACAGGCCGGCGGCGCCGAGCACGGCAATGCTGGCCGGCCAGGCGAAGACGCGCCGGGTGGCTTGCGACCTGTGGCTCATGCGCGCGTCTCCCGGGTCTTGCGCTGCTTGCCCCACCACAGGTACAGGCCGCTGCCGAGCACGATGAGGGTTAGCACATCGAGCACTGCCCAGAGGATCTGCATCGGTCGACCGCCGTAGTCGCCAAAGTGCAGCGGCTGCGACAACCCCATGGCGTCCATGTACCAGGGCCGCTCACCGACCGCCGTCAGCTCGAGGGTGCGGGCGTCGATCAGCACCGGCGTGAAGAGGTGTGAGCTCAGGTGCGTGGCGCCATTCATGAACACTGCGTAATGGTGTTCGCTGGAGAAGCGCGTGCCGGGGAAGGCAATGAAGTCGGGGCGCATACCGGGTGCGGCCTGTTCGGCAATGTTCAGCAGGCGGGTGGCCGGTGCGCGATCAGTGAGTGCCGGGGCATCACGATAGGGTGCGACCATCGCGGCCAGGCTGTCGTTGCGCCAGGCAGCAATGACCAGGTCGGACAGGGCGCTGATCACGCCGGTCACGCCGACGGTGAGCGCCCAGGCCAGGGTGACCACGCCAATCAGGTTGTGCAGGTCGAGCCAGCGCAGGCGGCGGGACTTGTCGTGGCGCACGGTGGCGAAATCGAGACGGCGCATGAACGGCGCGTAGAGCACGGTGCCGGAGACGATCGCGACGACGAAAAGCACACCCATGAACGCCAGCAGCAGCTTGCCGGGGAGCCCGGCGAACATGTCCACGTGCAGGCGCAGCATGAGCATCATGAAGCCACCGTTGGCGGCGGGCATGGCCACGGCTTCGCCGGTGCGGGCGTCGAGCATGAAGGTGTGCGACGAGTTGGGTTCGGTGCCGGCAGTTGCGGCGGTGATCGCGAGTACGCCGTCGGGTTCGTCCTCGTCGAAGCCGAAGTACTGCACGACCTCGCCGGGGCGGTGCTGTTCGGCTTTGACGACCAGCTGTTGCAGGTCCAGATGCGGGGTGCCTGCCGGCATCTCGCGCAGTTGCGCAGCATCGCCGAGCAGTTGTTCGAGTTCGTGGTGGAAGATCAGCGGCAGGCCGGTGAGCGACAGCAACATCAGGAACAGGGTGCAGACCAGGCTGCTCCAGGTATGGATCACCGACCAGCGGCGGATGGTTGGGCTTTTCATCACGGTACCGATTTCTGTCTGTTGGACCGTGGGGCTGCTGCGCAGCCCTTTCGCGACACAAGGCCGCTCCCACAAGGAATAGATGATTTCCTGTGGGAGCGGCCTTGTGTCGCGAAAGGGGCGCAAAGCGCCCCCAGCTCACTCAGAACTTGTAGGAAGCACTGACCACGACGCTGCGCTCGTCGCCGTAGTAGCAGTAGAAGCTGTCGCAGGTAGAGATGTAGTCCTTGTTGAACAGGTTGGTGGCGTTGACCGCCACCGACGCGCCCTTGAGGCTGGTGCTCAGGCGACCGAGGTCGTAGTGCACGGAGGCGTCGAACACGGTGTAGGCGTTGGCCTTGCCCAGGTAGGTGTTGGCCTGGTCGCCGTAGGTGTTGCCGGTGTAGCGCGCACCGCCGCCGATACCGAAGCCATCGAGCACGCCGCTGTGCCAGGTGTAGTCGGCCCACAGCGAGGCTTGCTGGTTGGGCATCAGCTGCAGGCGGTTGCCCTGGTACTGGCCATCCTGCACTTGCGACTTGGCCAGGGTGTAGGCGGCGGTCAGCTTGAGGTTTTCGGTGACATCGGAAACCGCTTCCAGCTCCAGGCCGTGGACTTTGACTTCGCCGGTCTGGCTAGTGATGGTTACCCCGCCGACGTTGTCGGTTACCGAGACGTTTTTCTGCGTCAGGTCATACACGGCTGCCGAGAGCAGGGTGCTGGAACCCGGTGGCTGGTACTTGACGCCCAGCTCCCATTGCTTGCCTTCGGTCGGTTTGAACGACTCGGAAGCGGACACTGCAGCGTTGCTGGACGGCTGGAACGACTCGGCATACGACAGGTACGGCACGAAGCCCGAGTCGAACACGTAGCTGATCGCCGCGTTGCCGCTGAATTTCTTGTCGCGCTGGGTGTTGGTGGCATCGCCTTTGTTGAGGAACTTGGTGCTGGTGTGCACCCAGTCTTCGCGACCGCCCAACGTCAGGCGCCAGTTGCCAAGGGCCATCTGGTCCTGGATGTAGACGCCGGTCTGATAGGTTTTCTGGTCGTAGTCGTAGAACGCCGTGGAGCGGTCCGGGCGAGTGATTGGCACTCCATAGACCGGGTTGTTTACGTTGCTGTCCGGCACGGAGCCGAAGATCGATAAGTAGTTGGTATTGACGCGCTGGTGGTCCAGGCCCAGCAGCAGGGTGTGGGTCACGTCGCCGGTGGCGAAGTCGGCCTGGAAGTTGTTGTCCACTGCAAACTGGCTGATGTCTTCATCGGTGTTGGTGGACATGCGGCTGACAGTACCATCGTCCTGCACCGGTGGTGTGGTCGGGTTATAGCTGCCGGGCGTGATGGTCTGGAACGCCAGGTCGGTCTTGGTGTAGCGCAGGTTCTGACGGAACTGCCAGACATCGTTGATGCGATGCTCGAAGGCGTAGCCCAGCGCGTAATAGGTACGGTCGTAGAACTCGTAGTCCGGGTCACCGAGGTTCTTGTGGTGGGAGACCTTGCCGAACGGCATATCGATCTTGGTGCCCTGGATCGGCCGGAACTGGCTGGTGGCGCCGGTATCGTCGCGGGTGAACTGGGTCAGCAGTGTCAGCGAAGTATCTTCGTCGATGTTCCAGGTCAAGCTCGGGGCAATGTTGTAGCGCTTGTCGTCGATATGGTCGATCTGCGTGCCGCCATCGCGAACAACACCACTTACGCCGTAAAGGAATCGGCCCTCGTCATCAACCTTGCCGGTGCTGGCAAAGTTGATCTGGCGATGGTTGTCGCTGCCGTACTGAAGTTCGATCTCGTGAGCGCTTTCAGCCTGGGGGCGGCGGCTGACCATGTCCAGCAGGCCGCCGGGCGGGGTCTGGCCATACAGCGAGGAAGCCGGGCCACGCAACAGCGCCAGGCGGTCGAGATTCCAGGTTTCGGCTTTCGGGTTGGCGTACACGCCGCGTGGCAGCGGCAGGCCGTCAAGGAACTGGGTTGGTTCGAAGCCGCGCACCCGCATCCAGTCGTAACGGGTGTCGCTGCCGAAGCTGGCGGAGACGATGCCCGGCATGTATTTCACGGCATCGTCGAGGCTGTGCACGCCACGGTCATTCATCTGCTGACGGGTGGCCACGGAGATCGACCGCGGCACTTCGACCAGCGCGGTGTCGGTCTTGGTTCCCGCTGCAGTGCGCTTGGCCAGGTAACCGTCGACCGGGCCCCAGGCGCTCTCGGACGCGCTGGCGGCATTCACGGTGGTCTCCGGCAGGGCCAGGGCGCCATCCGGCACGGCGACCAGGCTGTAGCTGCCCACGCTGCTTTGCTGCAATTGCAGGCCGGTGCCCTGCAGTGCGGCTTGCAGGGCGCCGAGGCCATTGTATTGGCCGTTGACCGGGGCCGAGGTCCGGCCGCTGACCAGCGCCGGGTCTATGGCCAGGGCGATGCCCGACTGGCTGGCGATCTGGTTCAGCGTAGTGGCCAGCGGCGCAGCGGGCAGGTTGTAGGCGCGTGGTGCCGACTGCTCGGCGGCGAACAGGGCGGTGCTGGACAAGGGCGCGGCCACGGCGATGGCCAGGGCCATCAGGCTGGGGCGCAGGATACGATCAACGGCACGGGACATGCAGCGGTTCCTCGACGGATAAGTGCTTACTGCTTCCTTGCCGAGCGAGATTGCGCAAGTGACAGGGGGAATCGGAAAAAAAGTGAGAATTATTTGAATCTGGCTTTCGCCTGCACTAACCCTTTCGCGGGCTCGCCCCACAGCGGGATCACAGTTTTCGAAGCTGTGATATCCCTGTGGGAGCGGGCGAGCCCGCGAAGGTATAGAAACTCATCTACTTGGGAACGACGGTCACCCACCACGGCGTATGCCGCTCGATCTTCACCGGCAGCGCCGGCACCAGCGAAGCCAGGGCCAGGTCGGTGTTGGTCAGCGGGAAGCTGCCGGTCACGCGCAGGTCGGCCACTTCATCGGCCACGCCCAGGTGACCGCTGCGGTAGCGGCCCAGCTGCTTCAGCAGGTCGGCCAGGCGCATGTTGTCGACCACCAGCATGCCGCGGGTCCAGGCATCGGCCTCGGCTGGCACCGGGCCTATCTGGCCGAGGCCGTTGGTGTTCATCAGTACTTGCTGGCCTTCGTGCAGGACCAGTTCGTCGCCGCTGTTGTGCGGCATGGCGGCTACTGACGACTGCAAGACTTCAAGGCGCGTGCCGTGGTCTTCGCGGCGCACCTGGAAGCGCGTGCCCAGCGGGCGCAGGCGGCCATCGTCGGTACGTACCAGTAACGGCCGAGGATCGTCGTGGCCGGTTTCCACCGAAATTTCGCCTTGGTGCAGCACCAGCACGCGCTGGTCGCCGTCGTAGTCGATATCCACGGCGGTGTGGCTATTGAGGCTCAGCAACGTGCCGTCGGTCAGGCGCAGGGTCCGCAGTTCACCGGTGGCGGTGCGCTGATCAGCGAGCCAGTAACTGGGTGCCAGCGACGGTGTGCCGACGCCGGCCAGCAGGGCACCTAGCAGGAACAGACCGGCCAGCCCCCCGCCGGCCTTGCCTATCCGGCGGCGCAGGCTGGCGCGCGATTGCAGCAGGGCCTGGCGAGCCGGGCCGGCAGCGGCGCTGACGCGCTGGTCGAGAGCGCCGAGCTGGCGCCAGGCACGGGCATGTTCTTCGCTGGCGGCATGCCAGCGGATGAACTCGTTGCGCTGGTCAGGCGTGCCGCTGCCATCGTCCAGGCTCATTTTCCAGGCGATGGCGGCCTCCAGCACGCGCGACGAAACCGGTGTGTTGTTCACCTGGGTTCCCCATACAGGGCCACGTAGCACTGGCGCATGCCCTGGGCGATGTACTGGCGCACGCGCGACACCGAAACGCCCAGGCGTTCGGCGATTTCGGCGTGGCCCATGCCATCCAGGCGGTTGTGCAGGAAGGCTGCACGGGCCTTGCTCGACAACTTGCCGAGCAGGCGGTCGATGGCCTTGAGGTCTTCGAGGATCAGCTGCTGGGTTTCCGGGGACGGGTGTTGTGCTTCGGGCATCGACGCAAGCTCCGCGAGGTAGGCCTGCTCCAGCGCCGCACGGCGGAAGTGGTCGAACATCAGGCCCTTGGCCACGGCGGCAAGGAAGGCGCGCGGTTCGCGCGGGGTGTCCAGCTGGTCGCGGCCGAGCAGGCGCACGAAAGTGTCCTGGCTCAGGTCTTCGGCGCGCTGGCGGCAGGCCATGTTGCGCTGCAGCCAGGCAAGCAGCCAGCCGCGATGGTCGCGGTACAGCGAGCCGACCAGTTCTGCGTGTGGGCGGTGGGCAGCAGACATGCAGCGTCCCCCGGAACGAATGCATTAACTAACGATAATTATTCGCGATTGTTACAGAGGCGGGGGGTGGGGTGCAATGGACGCTTATCGGATTGCCATCATTCAAGTCATGTTGCCTGTGCCGGCCCTTACGCGGGTAAACCCGCTCCCACAGGGGAGCGCATAGGTCTGAAACTGATGCGATCCCTGTGGGAGCGGGTTTACCCGCGAAAGGGTCGGCAAAGCCACTGCATGATCAAAGACCGTGATGATGCGCTTTGCGCCGGCGCCAGCTGGCCAGCCGCTGTTCCAGTTGCAACGGGCTGTCGAGCTGCTGGCGGCGGGCCTGGCTGAACAGGATCAGCGCCAGCTCCGCCGTGACCTGCGCATCGGCGCTGGCATGGTGACGCTCATCCACCTGCAGGCCGAAGCGCGCCACCCAGTCGTCCAGCCCGGCTTCGCGCAATACGGTGTCGGGGTTGAGCATCGGCGCCAGTTCCGCAACGTCGAGGAAAGGCAACTGCAAGCGATAACCGAGGCTTTCTTTCAAGGCCCTGGCAAGCATGCGCTGGTCGAACGGCGCATGGAACGCCAGCACCGGGCTGTCGCCCACGAACTCGAGCAGGTCGAGCAATGCCTCGGCCGGGTCGCAACCAGCCGCCAGGGCGCTCGGCCCGAGGCCGTGGATCAGCACGCTGGCGTTGGTTTTCTGCTCAGGGCGGTGCAGGGTGCGTTCGAATTGCTGGGCGAAATCGATGGCCCCGTCTTCGATGGCCACCGCGCCGATCGACAGCACAAGGTCGCGATGGGGGTTCAGGCCGCTGGTTTCCAGGTCAAGCACGACCCAGCGCTGCTCGCGCAACGAGCACACCCCCAACGGCCGTGCCTTGGGCAGCCGGGCCAAGCGCTGGCGCAAGGCGTCGTCCACCAGTGGGGCCGCGGGGCGCAGCCAGGCGAACAGGCTCACAACTGATACCGCAGCGCCAGGCTGCTCTGCAGGCGCTGGGCCTGGCGCAGGGATTCGCGCAGGATGCGCCGGTCCAGATGGTTGAGGCTGTCTGGATCGAGGCGGTTGGAGTAGGGCAGGTTGTCGCGAGTCTGGCGCTGGTGCTGCTGCATGCGGGTTTGCTGGATGAAGTGGTAGGCCTCTTCATAAGCTGCGCCGTCGAGCGCTTCGATGACCCCTTTGTCGACCAGCTGACGCAGGCGCTCGAGGGTGTTGCAAGCACCAATGCCATTGGCCAGGGCCAGCAGACGGGCACCGTCGACGAAGGGGGTCAGGCCCTGGACCTTGAGGTCGAGGGTGGCGGCCTTGTCGTTGCCCTGGCGGGTCAGCACGAATTCGCGCAGGCGGCCCACTGGTGGACGCTGGCGCAGCGCGTTTTCGGCAAGCATGCGCTGGAAGATGCGGTTGTCCGCCACCTGCTCGAGCAGCTGCCGACGCAGCTGTTCACAGCCCTGTTCATCGCCCCAGACCACGCGCAGGTCGAAGTAGATGCTCGAACCCAGCAGGTTCTCTGGGCTGGCTTCGCGCACAAAACCGGCAAAGCGCCGCGCCCACTGGGCACGTGACAGGCACAACTCGGGGTTGCCGGCCATGACGTTGCCCTTGCACAGGGTGAAACCGCACTGGGCCAGGCACTGGTTGATGTACTGCGCCAAGGGCAGCAAGCGTGCTCGAATGGTTTCGGCTTGGGCGTCGTCGGCGGCCTCGAAGAGGATGCCATTGTCCTGGTCGGTATGCAGGGTCTGCTCGCGGCGCCCTTCGCTGCCGAAGCACAGCCAGCTGAACGGCACGCCGGGGTCGCCGCGTTCGGCTATGGCCAGCTCGATCACCCGGCATACCGTGTGGTCGTTGAGCAGCGTGATGATCTGGGTGATCTGGGTCGAGGAGGCGCCATGAGCGAGCATGCGCTCGACCAGCTGGCCGATCTCACCGCGCATTTGTACCAGTGAATCAAGGCGTGGCGCGTGGCGGATGGTACGCGCCAGGTGTACCAGGTCGACCCGCTGCAACGAAAACAGGTCACGCTCGGAAACCACGCCACACAGCCGCTGGTTATCCACCAGGCAGACATGGGCGATGTGCCGTTCGGTCATCGCCATGGCGGCATCGAAGGCGCTGGCCTGGGGGCTGAGGTAAAAGGGCCTCGCTGTCATGTGCTGTTCGATCGGTGCAGCGAGCTCGGCATCGGCGGCGGCCACCACCTGGCGCAAGTCGCGAAGGGTGAAGATGCCGATCGGGTAGCGCTGCGGGTCGACCACGACGATGCTGCCCACCTGCTGTTCGTGCATCAGCCGTACCGCCTCGCGCAGCGGTGTATCCGGCGCGCAGACCACCGGGTGTCGCATGGCCAGTTCGCCCAGCGGGGTATTCAACGAGTACTGGGTGCCGAGGGTTTCCACCGCACGTTGGCGTACTTGCTGGTTGACTTGGTCGAGCAGGCTGCTGACACCGCGCAGTGCAAAGTCTCGAAACACGTCCGACATCGAGAACACGCGGATGAACGCGGCCTTGTTCAACTGCAGGCAGAAGGTGTCTTCACCCGCCAGGTGTTCGGTGCGCGTGGCACGCTCGCCAAGCAGCGCCGCCAGCGGGAAGCATTCGCCGCCAGTGATCTCGAAGGTGGTTTCCACCCCGGGCTTGACCAGGTGCTGGCGCTCGCCGACCACACGGCCTTGCTTGACGATGTAAAAGTGCTCGACGGGGCCATCCGTGGGTTTGATGATGCTTTCGCCGCTGGCATAGAAGCGCAACTGGCATTGTTCCACCAGAAAGGCCAGGTGGCTCTGCTCCATCTGGTTGAACGGCGGGAAACGCTGCAGGAACTGCAGGGTGCCCTGGATGTTCTGCAGTACTGCCGTTCTACCCGCCTGACTGTAGACGTCCTTTTTGCTCATGACACTGACCGTATCGCTACGCCGAACTATATATATCTATATATAGGTGCCGGCCTTGTTGTTCTCGGCCCCCATGGTCGGCTGGCAGCGGGGTGGTGCCCATTGGACGTAAGTCTAGTGAAGCATGACTGTCAAAGCGCCGACGAAAGGTGAGCCGATTTACGTAGCTTTCGTGGTCATAACCCTTGAGCGGGATTTTTTTGACGAGATGAACATGGCTGAGCATGACGACATCCTGAGTGACGCCGAACGCGAGGCCCTGGCCGTGCTCAGTGCGCCCCTTGCGCACAGCCCGGTGGTGTTGATCGTCGATGACGACCCGGTCAACAGCGATGCGCTGAAGTGGTACCTGAAAAGCTGGGGTATCGAATGCATGACCGCTGACGGCGTTGAGGAAGCGATGTTCAAGCTGCATTACGAGCCGCGCATTGCGCTGTTGATCACCGATCTGCGGATGCAGCCCTGCAATGGCCTGGACCTGATACGGCAGATCCGCGAATCGGAACGGGCAGCATTGTCGATCATCGTGGTGTCGGGCGACACCGATGTGGAGGAGGCGGTGGACGTGATGCACCTGGGGGTGGTGGATTTTCTGCTGAAGCCGGTGGATCTGGAGAAACTGCTGGGGTTGGTGAAGAAAGAACTGAAGATCGAGTAGTGCAGGGCTGGGGCTGCTTTGCAGCCCTTTCCGACCGGTCCGGCGCCCCGGCAAGGCCGCTCCTACAGGGAAACGCGATTCCTTGTAGGAGCGGCCTTGCCGGGGCGCCGGACCGGTCGGAAAGGGCCGCAAAGCGGCCCCATGCGGTTTACAGCCCGTTACGCGCCTTGAACTCGCGACGGCGGCGGTGCAGCACTGGCTCGGTGTAGCCGTTCGGCTGCTTGGCACCTTCGATGACCAGCTCGATCGCCGCCTGGAACGCGATGTTGTCGTCGAAATTCGGCGCCATCGGGCGGTACAGGGCGTCGCCAGCGTTTTGCTTGTCGACCACTGCAGCCATGCGCTTGAGGCTTTCCAGCACCTGCTCCTGGCTGACCACGCCATGGCGCAGCCAGTTAGCCAGCAGCTGGGCCGAGATGCGCAGGGTGGCGCGGTCTTCCATCAGGCCGACATCGTTGATGTCCGGTACCTTCGAGCAACCTACGCCCTGATCGATCCAGCGCACGACATAGCCGAGGATGCCCTGGGCGTTGTTGTCCAGCTCGTTGCGGATCTCTTCAGCCGACCAGTTGGTGTCGGCCGCCAGCGGGATGGTCAGGATGTCGTCGACCGAAGCCGGGGTGCGCGAAGCCAGCTCGCGCTGACGCGCCTGCACGTCGACCTTGTGGTAATGCAGGGCGTGCAGGGTGGCGGCGGTTGGCGACGGTACCCAAGCGGTGTTGGCACCGGCCAGTGGGTGAGCGATCTTCTGCTCGAGCATGGCGGCCATCAGGTCAGGCATCGCCCACATGCCCTTGCCGATCTGCGCACGGCCTTGCAGGCCAGTGGCCAGGCCGACGTCGACGTTGTTGTTCTCGTAGGCGCCGATCCACTTCTCGTTCTTCATGGCGCCCTTGCGCACCACTGCGCCGGCTTCCATCGAGGTGTGGATTTCATCACCGGTACGGTCGAGGAAGCCGGTGTTGATGAACACCACGCGCTCGGCGGCCGCCTTGATGCAGGACTTCAGGTTGACCGTGGTACGGCGTTCCTCGTCCATGATGCCGACCTTCACGGTATTGCGCTTCATGCCCAGCAGGTCTTCTACACGGCTGAAGATCTCGGCGGCGAAGGCGACTTCTTCCGGGCCGTGCATCTTCGGCTTGACGATGTACACGCTGCCGGTGCGGGTGTTCTTGCGGCTGGTGTTGCCGTTGAGGTTGTGCAGGGCGATCAGGTTGGTGAACAGGCCGTCCTGGATGCCTTCAGGGATTTCGTTGCCCTGAGCATCGAGGATCGCCGGGTTGGTCATCAGGTGACCGACGTTGCGCACGAACAGCAGCGAACGGCCGTGCAGGGTTACGCTGCCGCCATTGGGCGCGGCGTATTCGCGGTCCGGGTTCATGGTACGGGTGAAGGTCTTGCCGCCTTTGCTCACGCTTTCGGCCAGGTCGCCCTTCATCAGGCCCAGCCAGTTGCGGTAGACGATGACTTTGTCATCGGCATCGACGGCGGCGACCGAGTCTTCGCAGTCCATGATGGTGGTCAGTGCCGATTCCATCAGGATGTCTTTGACGCCGGCGGCATCGGTGCTGCCGACTGGCGTGCTGGCGTCGACCTGGATTTCGAAGTGCAGGCCGTTGTGCTTGAGCAGCACAGCGGTCGGTGCCTTGGCATCGCCATGGAAGCCGATCAGCTGGGCGTCGTCACGCAGGCCGCTGTTGCTGCCGCCTTTCAGGGCAACGACAAGCTTGCCGCCTTCGATGCGGTAGCCGGTGGAGTCGACGTGCGAACCGGCAGCCAGTGGCGCGGCTTCGTCGAGGAAGGCGCGGGCAAAGGCGATGACCTTGTCGCCACGCAGCTTGTTGTAACCCTGGCCCTTCTCGGCGCCGCCTTCATCGCTGATGGCGTCGGTGCCGTACAGGGCATCGTACAGCGAACCCCAACGGGCGTTGGCTGCGTTCAGGGCGAAGCGGGCGTTCATCACCGGAACCACCAACTGCGGGCCGGCCATGTGAGCGATCTCTTCGTCCACGTTCTGGGTGGTGGCCTGGAAATCGTCGGCTTGTGGCAGCAGGTAGCCGATTTCCTGGAGGAATGCTTTGTAGGCTACGGCGTCGTGCGCCTGGCCTTGGCGTGCCTGGTGCCAGGCGTCGATCTTGGCTTGCAGCTCGTCGCGCTTGGCGAGCAGGGCTTTGTTCTTTGGAGCGAGGTCATTGATGATCTTCTCTGCACCGGCCCAGAACTGCTCGGCGACGATGCCGGTCCCCGGAATGGCTTCGTTGTTGACGAAGTCGTACAGGACCTTGGCGACCTGAAGGCCACCGACTTGAACGTATCCAGTCATTGCTTGCCTCACTCTGCTCAGCTATTTCGCTCTTCTGTATTAAGCCTGTAGCGCTTCTCTAAACACGTTCCAGTGCTTGCCCTCGTCGGATGGCACGAGCGCGGCTGGGTGCGGCCTGCCAGACGGGCTGGCAGACAGTGTGCGTATTTTCACAGGCGCCTTGGCAGACATCCAAACGACGTTTTGTAGTCCGCGCCACGGGATACTACATGATGCAGTAGACGAGGCAAAATCAGACTAAAAGCGCCGTTATGCGACCAGTTGGTCGCGTATGGTCACGCTGGGAGAACGTATGTTCGCAAAAAACGGGTGGATTGTTCCAGATAAATCTTGAAACAGTACACGATTTGTTATCCGGATTGCCCTGCGGCAGGTTGCCGCGCCTTGCCTATACTGAGTCGATCCCCCGTATTTACGCCGCCTCGGGCGGCCCGACACCGAGGAAGGGCCTGTGGATCATCTTGTACTCACCGTGATTGCCCCGGACAAGGCCGGCCAGGTCGAGCGCATTGCCCAGTGCATCGCCGATCATAATGGCAACTGGCTGGAGAGCCGCATGTCGCGGATGGCCGGACAGTTTGCCGGGATCCTGCGGGTGGCGGTGCCAGCGGAAAACTACGACGAACTGGTCAAGTCGCTGCAGGCGCTGGGGCAATACGATATTCGCGTGCTCATCGCCGAGAGCGGCATCGAACCGTCCTGCACCTGGAAACCGATTGCCATGGAGCTGGTGGGCAATGACCGCCCGGGTATCGTGCGCGATATCACCCGCCTGCTGGCGGACCAGGGGGTGAACCTTGAGCGCTTCACCACCGAAGTGCGGCCGGCGCCGATGAGCAGTGAGCCGCTGTTCCATGCCGATGCGCTACTGGCGCTGCCATTGACCTTGTCGCTGGATGACCTGCAACAGAAGCTGGAGAGCCTGGCGGATGACTTGATGGTGGAGTTGAAGTTGCGGCCGGAGGACTGATCGGGTTATCCCGATTTGACGGGGACTGCCCTGTGGATAAGCTGGGGGCGCCCCTCGCCAGCCCAGGAACGGCAAGCCTTCCCGAGGTTTGAGCAAAAAACGTACAGAAATCAGCAGCTTGTGCACAAAGCACGGGGACGAGGGTGTGGATAACCTTTGGAGATGTTTCTGCAGGCCACGAATCACGTGGCCTGCACGGTTTTGATCGTTTTTTGATCAGGCGCGCTTGCGCAGGGTCAGCCAGGCATCGACGCTGTAGATTGCCAAGCCCGCCCAGATGAAGATAAACGCGATCAAGCTGCTCGAGGACAGCTGCTCATCGAACAGCAGCACTGCCTGCAGCAGCACCAGGGTCGGCGCCAGGTACTGCAGGAAGCCCAGGGTGGTATAAGGCAGGTGCCGCGCTGCTGCGTTGAAGCACACCAGCGGCACCAGCGTCACCGGCCCCGCTGCCATCAGCCACAGGGCCTCGCTGCTGGTGTAGAAGTCAGCTTGTGCGCTCATTGCCGTCGGATGCAGCAGCAACCAGCCCAGCGCCAGCGGCACCAGCATCCAGGTTTCCACCACCAGGCCGGGCAACGCCGCTACCGGTGCCTGTTTGCGAATCAGGCCGTAGAAGCCAAAGCTCAGCGCCAGCGCCAGCGACACCCACGGCAGGCTGCCCACTTGCCATACCTGCTGGGCAACGCCCACCGCCGCCATGGCCACTGCCAGCCATTGCAGGCGGCGCAAGCGCTCGCCGAGCAGCAGCATGCCCAGCAGCACGTTGATCAGGGGGTTGATGTAGTAGCCCAGGCTGGCCTCGAGCATGCGGCCGTTGTTCACCGACCAGACATAGGTCAGCCAGTTGGCGGCGATCAGCGTACCGCTCAGTGCCAGAATTGCCAGCCGGCGCGGGTTTTCACGCAGTTCACGCCACCAGCCGGGGTGCTTCCACACCAGCAGCAACAGTGAGCCGAACAGGGCCGACCAGAGCACCCGGTGGACGATGATCTCGACCGCCGGAACGCTCTGGATAGCTTTGAAGTACAGCGGGAACAAGCCCCAGATGATGTAGGCACCAAGGCCCAGGAGGTACCCGCGGCGCGGGTTTGCAGCTTGCATGGAGAGTCCTTGCTCAGTAAAGCGACGCCTATTGTAGACAGAGGCGCGCTTGCTTCTAGAACAATTTCAGCGGTTGTTCATCCAGCGCTGCCAGTTGCTCGCGCAAGGCGAGGATCTGGTCACCCCAGTAACGCGGCTGGCCGAACCACGGGAAGCTCGGCGGGAACGCCGGGTCGTCCCAGCGCCGCGCCAGCCAGGCGCTGTAATGGAGTTGGCGCAGGGCGCGCAGCGGTTCGATCAGGGCCAGTTCACGTGGGTCGAAATCGTGGAACTCGTTGTAGCCATCCACCAGTTCGGCCAGTTGCCCCAGGCGTTCCTCGCGGCTGCCAGCGAGCATCATCCACAGGTCCTGCACCGCAGGGCCCATGCGGCAGTCATCGAGGTCGACGACGTGATACACCTCGTCGCGGTGCATCAGGTTGCCGGGGTGCAGGTCGCCATGCAGGCGGATGACCTGATGCGGGGTGCGGGCATAGACATCCTCGACACGCTTGAGCAGATCCCGGGCCACGGACTCGAAAGCCGGCAGCAAGTCCCTGGGGACGAAACCACCGTCGAGCAGGGTGTTCAGCGAGGCATGGCCGAAGTTGTCCACAGCCAGCGCTTCGCGGTGTGCGAACGGGCGCGCAGCCCCTACCGCGTGCAGGCGGCCAAGCAGTTGGCCGAGGCGGTAGAGCTGGTCGAGGTTGCCGGGTTCCGGTGCATGGCCGCCTCGGCGCGGGAATAGGGTGAAGCGAAAGCCTTTGTGCTCGAACAGGGTCTGGCCGTGGTGTTGCAACGGCGCGACCACGGGCACTTCGCAGTCGGCCAGTTCGGCGGTGAACTGGTGCTCTTCGAGGATCGCCGCATCGCTCCAGCGCCCCGGTCGGTAGAACTTGGCGATCAACGGCTGCGAATCTTCGATGCCCACCTGATAGACGCGGTTCTCGTAGCTGTTCAGCGCCAGGACCCTGGCATCGCTGAGAAAGCCCAGGCTTTCCACGGCGTCCAGGACCAGGTCGGGGGTGAGGGTATCGAAGGGGTGAGACATGCGGGCTCCGGGGGTGGGCGGCGTGCTGGCATGGTAACTCATTCCATGGCTTTCCCTCAGATTGCCTGTTCTGGCCCTTTCGCGGGTGAACCTGCTCCCACAGGATATGTACAACACCTGAACAGGGTGCAGTACCTGTAGGAGCGGGTTCACCCGCGAAGAAGAGGCCGGCACAGGTTAAACCGGTACCCCGAGCAATACATAGGAAGGATGGAACTGCACCTTCACTTTGCTCCCTGCTTTGATCGACTGCTCAACCAACCAACCTGCCTCGGCAAATGCACACAACGTCTGCCCATTGCCCAGCGCCAACCGCACCTCGCTGTCCCCTTGCGCATCCGCCAGCACCGCTTCGACGGTGGCGTTCAGCACATTGCTACCCGCATCCGCCTCATCCCCTGCTGCCAGCAACTGCACCCACCCGGCCTTGAGCAGCGCCACCACCGTGGTCCCCAATGTCAGCTCCAGCCGCGCCGTGCTGTCAGGGGTAATCAGCGCATCGATCTCCAGCCCGCCGCCCAATGCCAGGCTCACCCGATCATGCCGGCCCTCCCTGCGCAGCCCGCTGACCTGCCCCTGCAGCTGGTTGCGTGCGCTGGTGCGCAACATCAGGCGCCCGAGCAGGTCCAGGTCGCTGGACTCTTCGGCGGCGTCGAGGATCTGTGCCTGCAGTGCCTGCACCTTCTGATACAGGCGCAGGACCCGCTCGCCTTCCATGGACAGCCTTGCGCCGCCGCCGCCTCGGCCACCCGTGCTGCGCTCGACCAAGGGCTTGCTGGCCAGGTTGTTGAGTTCATCGATCGCATCCCAGGCAGCCTTGTAGCTGATGCCGGCAGCCTTGGCCGCGCGGGTGATCGAGCCTTGTTCGGCGATGTGCTGGAGCAGGTTGATGCGCTGCGGACGGCGCGCAATATGCTGGGTGAGCAGGGCGGGCAGGGACATGGGGCGGCCTATCGGGTGATGACCCGTCAAGCTTGCCCCGGTTTTGCCGTGCGTGCCAGGCAATACACATCGATCCTGCGCGCACCTGCCTGGTGCAACAGCTGCGCAATGGCCTGCGCGGTGGCCCCGGTGGTCATCACATCATCGATCACGGCAACGTGGCGGCCCTTGAGTGCTGCCTCGCTGGACAGCGCGAACGCCTGGCGCAAATTACGCCGGCGAGCACGGGCGTCCAGGCTCTGCTGTGCCGGTGTTTCACGCGTGCGCAGCAACAAACGTTCATCACATTCGATCACCAGTGCCTTGGACAGCCAGCGCCCGAGCATGCCGGCCTGGTTGAAGCCGCGCTCGCGCAGCCGGCGCCGGGCCAGCGGTACTGGCAACAACAGGTCTGGCCTGGGCAGGCCTTCCTGATAGCGATGGTGCATGTGCAAGCCCAGCAGTTCGGCCATCAGGCGCCCCAGCGGCCATTGGCTGTTGTGCTTGAAGCGGCTGATCAGCGTGTCCAGCGGGAACCCGTAGTGCCAGGGCGCCATGGCCTGGTGAAAAGCTGGCGGGCGGCGACTGCACTGGGCGCAGATCAGGCCGGCCATCGGCAATGGCAGGGCACAGCGCAGGCAATACTCGTCGAGCCAGGGCAATTCCTGCTCGCAGGCGGCGCACAGGGGGTAATGCTGTTCGGCAGGTTCGCCGCATAGCAGACAGATATGGTTAATATTTGTACAGTTGTAAACCAGTGCTTTTAACCAAGGTTGACAGTTCATAGGCCATCCATGAGTATGCGAGCTATCCGTGATGCGCTGGCGGGCACTTGTACCTCGGCGCCCGTTACAGCCTAAACAAGGAAACGCCGATGAGCGCCAGCACAACTGCAACAACACGTCACGATTGGTCCCTGCCTGAGGTCAAGGCGCTGTTCCAGCAGCCATTCAATGACCTGCTGTTCCAGGCGCAAACCGTGCACCGCGCGCATTTCGACCCCAACCGCGTACAGGTTTCGACGCTGCTGTCGATCAAGACCGGCGCCTGTCCGGAGGATTGCAAATATTGTCCGCAGTCCGGCCACTACAACACCGGGCTGGAAAAACAAAAGCTGATGGAAGTGCAGAAGGTGCTCGAGGAAGCGGCTCGCGCCAAAGCCATCGGCTCCACCCGCTTCTGCATGGGCGCGGCCTGGAAGCACCCGTCGGCCAAAGACATGCCCTACGTGCTGGAGATGGTCAAAGGCGTGAAGGCCATGGGCCTGGAAACCTGCATGACCCTCGGCAAGCTCGACCAGGATCAGACCCTGGCCCTGGCCCAGGCCGGCCTGGACTACTACAACCACAACCTCGACACCTCGCCTGAGTTCTACGGCAGCATCATCACTACCCGTACCTACAGCGAGCGCCTGCAGACCCTGGCCTACGTGCGCGATGCCGGGATGAAGATCTGCTCTGGCGGCATCCTCGGTATGGGCGAGTCGCTGGACGACCGCGCCGGCCTGCTGATCCAGCTGGCCAACCTGCCCGAGCACCCGGAATCGGTGCCGATCAATATGCTGGTAAAGGTCGCCGGTACCCCGCTGGCCGATGAAGAGGACGTAGACCCGTTCGACTTCATCCGCATGCTGGCAGTGGCTCGGATTCTCATGCCGAAGTCGCACGTGCGCCTGTCCGCCGGCCGCGAGCAGATGAACGAGCAGATGCAGGCCCTGGCCTTCATGGCGGGCGCCAACTCGATCTTCTACGGCGAGAAATTGCTGACCACCGCCAACCCGCAGGCCGACAAGGACATGCAGCTGTTCGCTCGCCTGGGTATCCAGCCTGAAGCCCGCGAAGAGCATGCCGACGAAGTGCACCAGGCGGCCATCGAGCAGGCCTTGGTCGAGCAACGCAGCAGTGAGCTGTTCTACGACGCCGCGTCTGCCTGAGATGGCTTTCGACCTGGCGGCGCGCCTGGCCGAACGGCGTGCCGCAGACCTGTATCGGCAGCGGCCATTGCTGGAAAGCCCGCAGGGGCCGCAAGTGGTGGTCGACGGCCAACGCCTGCTGGCCTTCTGCAGCAATGACTACCTGGGGCTGGCCAACCACCCTGAAGTGATCGCCGCCTGGCAAGCTGGCGCCGAGCGCTGGGGTGTCGGCGGTGGCGCCTCGCACCTGGTGATCGGCCATAGTTCGCCGCACCATGCTGTCGAAGAGGCGCTGGCCGAACTGACCGGTCGCCCACGGGCGCTGCTGTTCTCTACGGGCTACATGGCCAACCTGGGCGCCATCACCGCGCTGGTGGGGCAGGGCGACAGCGTATTGCAGGACCGCCTGAACCACGCGTCGCTGCTCGACGGTGGATTGCTCAGTGGCGCCCGGTTCAGCCGCTACCTGCACAACGACGCTGCCAGCCTGGCCAACCGCCTGGCCAGGGCAACTGGAAACACGTTGGTGGTCACCGACGGTGTTTTCAGCATGGATGGCGACCTCGCCGATCTGCCGGCCCTGGCCACTGTGGCCCGCGCCCACGGCGCCTGGCTGATGGTCGACGACGCCCATGGCCTGGGTACGTTGGGTGAGCAGGGCGGCGGAATCGTCGAGCACTTTGGTCTAGGCATCGATGACGTACCTGTGCTGATCGGCACGCTGGGCAAGGCCTGCGGCACGGCTGGCGCTTTCGTCGCAGGCAGTGAAGAGCTGATCGAAGCCTTGGTGCAGTTCGCCCGGCCCTACATCTACACCACCAGTCAGCCGCCAGCGCTGGCCTGCGCCACGCTCAAGAGCCTGGAACTGCTGCGCCGTGAAACCTGGCGCCGCGAGCACCTGGCTGCGCTGATCCGCCAGTTCCGCCAGGGGGCTTCGCAAATCGGCCTGCAATTGGTGGACAGCCCGACGCCGATCCAGCCGATCCTGATCGGTGACAGTGCCCAGGCTCTCAAGCTGTCGCGCATGCTGCGTGACCGCGGCCTGCTGGTGACCGCCATTCGCCCGCCAACGGTGCCTACTGGCAGCGCCCGCCTGCGCGTTACCCTGAGCGCGGCGCACAGCGAGGCGCAGGTGCAGCTATTGTTGAATGCATTGGCCGAGTGTTATCCACAGCTGGAGGCCGCCGATGCGTAACCGTTTGATCCTTTTACCCGGTTGGGGGCTGGGCACTGCTGCCCTCGAGCCGCTCGCCGCCAGCCTGCGGGCCCAGGACGCACGCCTGCAGGTCGAATTGATGCCCCTGCCGGAACTGCCTGATGCCGACGTGCAAGCCTGGGTGGACTACCTTGATCGCAAGGTGCCCAGCGACACCTGGCTGGGTGGCTGGTCGCTCGGCGGCATGCTCGCCAGCGAACTGGCGCGCAAGCGTGGCGACCATTGCTGCGGCCTGCTGACGTTGGGCAGCAACCCCAGTTTCGTGGCCCGCGCCGATTGGCCCCATGGCATGGCCGAGGATACCTTCGGCACCTTTCTCGATGGTTGCCGCAGCCACACGTCGGTGACCCTCAAGCGTTTCCGCACCCTGTGCAGCGACGGAGCCTTGCAACCTCGCACGCTGCTGCGCCAACTGGGTGTCGGTGTGCCGGATACCGATCCGCTGTACCTGGCCACCGGCCTTGAAGTGCTGGCCAAACTCGATACCCGTGAGGCCCTGCAGGCCTATGGCGGCCCGCAATTGCACCTGTTCGCCGGCAGCGATGGGCTGGTGCCGGCCGAGGTGGCCAAAGCGCTGAGCGAGCTGCTGCCCGATGTGGAAGTCGGCCTGGTCGAAGACAGTTCCCACGCCTTCCTGCTGGAGTATCCACAGGAGCTGGCGGCGGGCATCAAGAGTTTCCTGCATGAGAGTGGCGATGACTGACCTTTCCCGTCCAACCCTGCCCGGCGCGCTGCCGGACAAGCGCCAGGTGGCCGCCTCGTTCTCTCGGGCGGCAGCCAGCTACGACAGTGTTGCGGCCTTGCAGCGTGCGGTGGGCATGAGCCTGCTGGAGCAGTTGCCGGATGACGTGGCACCGACGCGCTGGCTGGACCTTGGCAGTGGCACGGGGCATTTCAGCCGGGTACTGGGCGCGCGTTTTGCCCAGGCCAACGGCGTAGCTGTGGATATTGCCGAAGGCATGCTGTGCCACGCGCGTGGCGAACAGGGCGGGGCGCATTACCATGTGGCCGGCGATGCCGAGCGCCTGCCGCTGCGTGACGCCTGTGTCGACCTGGTGTTCAGCAGCCTCGCGGTACAGTGGTGCGGTCAGTTCGCCAGTGTGCTGGATGAGGCTCGGCGAGTATTGCGCCCGGGCGGGGTGCTGGCGTTCAGCAGCCTGTGCGTCGGCACGCTCGATGAATTGCGCGCCAGCTGGCAGGCCGTGGATGGCATGGTGCATGTCAATCGCTTCAGACGGTTTGAAGACTACCAGCGCCTGTGCGCAGCCAGTGGCCTCTCCGAGGTCAGCTTGCGGCGCCAGGCCCATGTGCTGCACTACCCCGATGTGCGCAGCCTGACCCATGAACTCAAGGCGCTCGGTGCGCACAACCTCAACCCCGGGCGGCCTTCTGGCCTGACCGGCCGAGCACGTATGCAAGGCCTGTTGCAGGCTTACGAAGCGTTTCGCCAGCCTCAGGGGCTGCCCGCCACCTATCAGGTGGTCTATGGTGTGTTGCGCAAGCCACAGGCATGAGAGGAGCAGCATGAGCCAGGCCTATTTCATTGCCGGGACCGACACCGATGTCGGCAAGACCACCATCGCCGCCGGGCTGCTGCATGCGGCCCGCTTGCAGGGGTTGAGCACCTTGGGCGCGAAGCCGGTGGCTTCGGGTTGCTCGATGACGGCCAAAGGCCTGCGCAACAGTGACGCCCAGGCGTTGATCGACGAGAGCTCGATCAAGCTTGCCTACGAGGAGGTCAACCCGTTTGCCTTCGAACCGGCCATTGCGCCGCATGTGGCGGCCCGGGAGGCGAGTGTCGCGCTGGAAGTCACG
Organism: Pseudomonas sp. 382; assembly: GCF_002759075.1. Classification (NCBI taxonomy): domain Bacteria; kingdom Pseudomonadati; phylum Pseudomonadota; class Gammaproteobacteria; order Pseudomonadales; family Pseudomonadaceae; genus Pseudomonas; species Pseudomonas sp. 382. Next base: position 80,396 of record NZ_PEMX01000002.1, on the reverse strand, counting down.
GTGCTGGCAAAGGCCATGCGCCATGTTCTGGAGCAGGGCGCAGACTTCACGCTGATCGAAGGCGCTGGCGGCTGGCGCGTGCCATTGTCCAACCATGCCAACCTCTCTGACCTGGCGATTGCCTTGAAACTGCCGGTGATTCTGGTGGTTGGGGTGCGCCTGGGCTGTATCAACCACGCACTGCTCAGTGCCGAGGCAATTGCCCGCGACGGGCTGCAACTGGCAGGCTGGGTGGCGAATGTCATCGAACCACGGACCTCGCGGCTGGAAGAAAACCTCGCCAGCCTGGCGGAGCGACTACCTGCCCCGTGCCTGGGGCGGGTGCCGAAGCTCAAGCAGGCTACTGCGGATGCGGTGGCAGAGCATTTGCAGCTCGACTTGCTGGAGTGAATGAAGCCGGATATGCCTTTGGCCTATCAAGTGGCACTGAGCCATTAGGGATTTAAACGGGCCTTTTCGCGCCTGGCCTGCTTTAATTGCCCTTGTTCATATCCAGCGTCATTGGAGTTCTGACATGGAAATCACCGGCAGCACCGCGTATTACGCGGGCCTCAATGCCATCTACAACGGCCAGAACCGGGTCGGTCAGGCCGCCGGCGAGATCGCCAATGCCTCGGTTGAGCGTGCCGCCACCAGCCAGTCCAGCGACTTTCAGGCCGAGCGCCTGCGTGGGGTCGACCGCAGCCAGCAAATGGACCTGGCAACCAGCACCGTGCAATTGGCCCTGGGCAAGACCGAGGTCGAACTAGGCGCCAAGGTGGCCAAGGCTTCCGACGAAATGCTCGGGCGGTTCATCGATACCTACGCCTGATCGGCCACTTTTCTCCGAGTTTTACACAGCCCCTGTGGGGGCGGGCGTGCCCGCGAAAGCGTCAGATCATGCAGCTCCGTTGCCTGCTCTGGCCCTTTCGCGGGCGCCCCGCTCCCACAGGGGCATTGTTTTTGGAGGGAGTGGCATAAACGCCATCTTTCGTGGCGTAAATGGCACCATAGTCCCTTCTTGACATCGGGCTGTCCTAAACGTAAGTTTCAAACAACTGTTTGACCGAAAGCCGCCAAGAGCTGGTCGGTATCAGCGGTCCCCTACCGAACTCATCACAGAGGTTCATCGCAATGCCTGATTACAAAGCCCCCTTGCGTGATATTCGTTTCGTCCGCGACGAGCTGCTCGGCTACGAGGCGCACTATCAGAGCCTGCCGGGTTGCCAGGACGCAACGCCTGACATGGTCAACGCGATCCTGGAAGAAGGCGCGAAGTTCTGTGAGCAGGTGCTGTCGCCACTGAACCGTATCGGTGATCAGGAAGGCTGCACCTGGAGCGAGTCGGGCGTGAAGACGCCGACCGGTTTCAAGGAAGCCTACCAGCAGTTCGTCGAAGGTGGCTGGCCGAGCCTGGCGCATGACGTCGAACACGGTGGCCAGGGCCTGCCGGAGTCGCTGGGCCTGGCCCTGAGCGAAATGGTCGGGGGTTCGAACTGGTCCTGGGGCATGTATCCAGGCCTGTCCCACGGCGCGATGAACACTATCTCCGCCCACGGCACCGCTGAGCAGCAGCACACCTACCTGACCAAGCTGGTGTCCGGCGAATGGACCGGCACCATGTGCCTGACCGAGCCACACTGCGGTACCGACCTGGGCATGCTGCGCACCAAGGCTGAGCCACAGGCTGATGGCAGCTACAAGGTCTCCGGCACCAAGATCTTCATTTCGGCCGGTGAACACGACATGGCCGACAACATCGTCCACATCGTGCTGGCTCGTCTGCCAGATGCTCCGGCGGGTACCAAAGGCATTTCGCTGTTCATCGTGCCGAAGTTCCTGCCCAACGCCGAAGGCGGCGTGGGTGAGCGCAACGGCGTGAGCTGTGGCTCTATCGAACACAAGATGGGTATCCACGGCAACGCTACCTGCGTGATGAACTTCGACGGTGCCACTGGCTACCTGATCGGCCCGGCCAACAAAGGCCTGAATTGCATGTTCACCTTCATGAACACCGCACGCCTGGGTACCGCACTGCAAGGTCTGGCGCATGCCGAGGTGGCGTTCCAGGGTGGCCTGAAATACGCCCGTGAGCGCCTGCAGATGCGCTCCCTGACCGGCCCGAAAGCGCCGGACAAGGCCGCTGACCCGATCATCGTCCACCCCGACGTGCGTCGCATGCTGCTGACCATGAAGGCCTTCGCTGAAGGCAACCGTGCGATGGTGTACTTCACTGCCAAGCAGGTGGACATCGTCAAGTACAGCCAGGATGAGGAAGAGCGCAAGAAGGCCGATGCCCTGCTGGCCTTCCTGACCCCGATCGCCAAGGCGTTCATGACCGAAGTCGGCTTCGAGGCCGCCAACCATGGCGTGCAGATCTACGGCGGCCACGGCTTCATCGCCGAGTGGGGCATGGAGCAGAACGTGCGCGACAGCCGCATCTCCATGCTGTACGAGGGCACCACCGGTATCCAGGCCCTTGACCTGCTGGGCCGCAAGGTGCTGATGACCCAGGGCGAAGCGCTCAAGGGCTTCACCAAGATCGTGCACAAGTTCTGCCAGGCGCAGGAAGGTAATGACGCGATCAAGGAGTTCGTCGGGCCATTGGCTGCGTTGAACAAGGAGTGGGGCGAGCTGACCATGAAAGTGGGCATGGCTGCGATGAAGGACCGCGAGGAAGTCGGCGCCGCGTCGGTGGATTACCTGATGTACTCCGGTTATGCGTGCCTGGCCTACTTCTGGGCTGACATTGCTCGCCTGGCGGCGGAAAAGCTGGCAGCCGGCACCAGCGAAGAAGCCTTCTACACTGCCAAGCTGCAGACTGCGCGCTTCTACTTCCAGCGCATCCTGCCGCGTACCCGTACTCACGTCGCCACCATGCTGTCGGGCGCCAACAACCTGATGGACATGAAAGAAGAAGACTTCTCTCTGGGTTACTAAACTCGGGTGAGTTACCGAAGAGAACGCCGCTCCTGATGAGCGGCGTTTTTTTTTGCTTTATTTTATCTTCACGTGTTCGAGCTGGTCTTTAATTTCGCAAATTACAATAGCTGGCGCAGCGCAACTTTCCGACATGCGCAGGCTAATTGTTTGGTGACTTTTGGTTGGGTCGAGTTCAGCCAATTTATTAATTTCATCTCTTGTTCACTATAGCTAGCAAATACATTGCCAGATGCTATCTGGTCGCCTTTATAACGTCATGCTCCTTGTGTGCTGGGGCTTTCGTCGTTTCTGTGAACGGTTCGTGAATACGATTTGGGGGATTCCACCCATTAATGGGGTTGTTTTACCCCGGAACTGAGGAAGTTTGAATTTCAGTATTTCCTGGTATTGCCGACAAAATAAACTGGTCTAAAAAAATCATTGAATGTTTCGTGTCGAAATACTTTGTTACAGCTATGGTGGCATTAAGCGCACTTCGTTGCGCGAACCAACAGCCTGAAAAACCTGAGCCGTCGGGAAGTCCATCATGGTCGACTATCTGAGTAACGTGCGAGTCCCCCGCCTGGCCTGTGCAATAGCGATGACATTCGCCGCCAGCCTTCCTTTCACCAGCGTTCGGGCTGCGGACCCGGCCGGGACCGTTCCGGTCGTCCCGGATGTGCCCAGCCTGCAGTCACTGCGGGGCATGACGCCGCCGGATCCCTCCGGTACCGAAGGTGGCCGCAAAGTCGACCTGATGTCCGATTACGTGATCAATCGCGGGGCGGTAGTGCTTTTGGGCAAGGCGCTGTTCTGGGACATGGCGATCGGCAGTGACGGCGCCACCGCCTGCGCTTCATGCCACTACCACGCTGGTGTCGATCACCGGATCACCAACCAGATCAACCCCGGCCAGGCCAATACCAATGCCAACGTCGCGTCGATCTTCAACAAGCCGTTCACGGCAGGTGACATTCCGGGTGACGTGCCGAGTTACACCACCCGCTCCGGTGGCAAGGGCGGCCCGAACTACACGTTGAAAAAGGGCGACTTCCCGAGCCACGTACTGGCCAATCCTCTGGACCGTAACTCGGCGATTGTCTATTCGAGCGATGACGTCGTCGGCTCGCAAGGTGTGTTCGATGCCAACTTTGTCAAACCCCGCCAGTCGCGCTTCGACAAGTGCACCCAGCAGCCGGATGGCATTTTCCAGGTGGGTGGCATCAACGTGCGGCGCGCCACCGGGCGCAATGCACCGTCGGTGATCAACGCGGCATTCAACGTGCGCAACTTCTGGGATGGCCGGGCCAACAACGTATTCAACGGCTTCTCGCCGTTCGGTAACCGCGACCCTGACGCTGGGATCTTCGTGACCAAGGATGCCAGTGGCGCCGCGGTCAAGGTACGCCTGGCTCTGAAGGATGCCTCGGCCGCTTCGCAAGCCGTCGGGCCTCCCGGCAGCGCGGTGGAAATGTCTTGTGGTGGGCGTACTTTCGCCGACATTGGCCGGCGCATGCTCGACACCATGATGCTCAAGGGGCAAAAGATTTCGCCCACCGACTCTGTACTCGGCCCCGTCTCCAGTGCCCGTCGGCCAACCTATCGCGAACTGATCAAGAACGCCTTTCAGCCTCGCCTGTGGAACGCCACGCAGCCGGTCTTGCTGGGCAGCGAGCCCTATACCCAGATGGAGGCGAACTTCCCGCTGTTCTTCGGGCTGGCGATCCAGATGTACGAATCCACACTGATCTCTGACCAGGCGCCACTGGATGCCTATCTGCAGGGCGACCACACCGCCATGAATGCCCAGCAGGTGCAAGGCATGAACCTGTTCCTGGGCAAGGGAAAGTGCGTCAGCTGCCATGGTGGTGCGGAGTTGACCAACGCGGGCAGCAGGCTGCTGTTCCAGCCGCATGAGCGCGTCGAGCGCATGGTCATGGCTGACGGCCTGACCACACTCTATGACAATGGGTTCTACAACACCGGTGTGCGCCCCACCTCCGAGGACCTGGCTCTGGGGGGCTCGGACGCCTGGGGTAATCCTTTGTCCTTCACCCGTGAGTACAACAGCCAACTGCAAGGCGGGAATGTTCCCGACCCACTGGAGGTCGATGTGTGCACCTTCGAAGTGCCACTGAGCGCAGCAGTCCCCTGCGACCCGACGCTCAAGCCCAGTGTCGGTTTCCGCGACGCGGTCGATGGCGCCTTCAAGACCCCGACCCTGCGCAACATCGCCTTGACCGGGCCCTATTTCCACAACGGCAGCCGGGCAACGCTGCAGCAGGTGATGGAATTCTACAACCGCGGCGGTGACCGGCGCGGCGAAGACGCCAGCAACACCAGCGGCTTCGAGCACCCGGCAGTCAACCAGCACAACGGCTCCAACCTTGATCCGGACATGACCCCGCTGAACCTGACGGCGGATGAGGTGGATGCACTGGTCAAGTTCATGGAAGTCGGCTTGACCGATCCGCGCGTGGCTTGGGAGCGGGCGCCGTTCGATCATCCGTCCCTTGTCCTGCCGCAGGGTGAGAAGGGCGATGAGAACTCGGTCGGGCAAAAACCGGCCAGCGCACAGATCACCTCTCGGCAAGCACAAGACGCCGAGTTCCAGCTCAATGCCGTCGGTGCCGCAGGTCGCTCCACTGCGCAGGGGCCGCTGCTGCCATTCAACAACGACCTGTAACGTGGTCGCCCTGTAGGAGCGGCCTTGCCGGCGCCCCGGCAAGGCCGCTCCTACAGGGATCGCGGTCGCTTTCAGTTACAAGAAAAGCTCAAGCACTCCACCCCCGCTGCCGTTAACCCACCGGTGTATTCATCTATTCACGTGTGCTGCCGATGAACTAGAGGCACAATGCTATTATTGATCTGCCGGGTCGGAGATTGCCCTTGTTTCGTCTAAACGCTGTTCGCGCGAGCCATTTCCTGCCTTCGCTGTTTTTGCTGCTGGCCGGGCTCGCGGCGGCTTATGTAAGAGACCTCAGCGTCTTCTTCACATCCCTGTTCAATGTTCTTCCCACCTTGGTCCTGCTGCTGGGTGGCGCCTACTGCGCCGTGTATCGCCGCCAGCGTGAACTGTTCCTGATGGTGACGGTGTACATCGCATATTTCCTGCTCGACACGCAGACCGATTTCTACCGTGACAATGGCCGCGTGCGCGAGGACGCAGCCGTGATCTTCCACCTTGTGTGCCTGTTGCTGCCTGCCCTGTACGGCCTGTTCGGCGCCTGGCAGGAACGCACTCACCTGGCCCAGGACCTGCTGGCCCGCTTCGCCGTGCTGTTCGCCGTCGGCAGCGTGGCCGTGGCATTGGAGCAGAGCTTCCCGCAGGCGCTGCTGGCCTGGTTGGCGGAGATCCGCTGGCCCTCGCTGCACGGCCAGTGGATGAGCCTGATCCAGATGGTCTACCCGGTGTTCCTGGTGGTGTTCATCCTGCTGGTTGTGCAATACCTGCGCGAGCCCCGGCCGTTGCATGCTGCACAGCTGATCGGCCTGGTCGGTATCTTCTGGATGCTGCCCAAGACCTTCATCCTGCCGTTCACCCTGAACATCATGTGCAGCCAGGTGATGCTCATGATTGCCGCTGCGGTATCGCACGAGGCCTACCAGATGGCCTTCCGTGACGAGCTTACCGGGTTGCCGGGGCGCCGTGCGCTGAACGAACGCATGCAACGCCTGGGTCGCAACTACGTGATCGCGATGACCGACGTCGACCACTTCAAGAAATTCAACGACACCCACGGCCACGATGTCGGTGACCAAGTGCTGCGGCTGGTCGCCAGCCGGTTGTCCAAGGTGACCGGTGGGGGCCGCGCCTATCGCTACGGGGGTGAAGAGTTTGCCCTGGTGTTCGCCGGCAAGACGGCAGAAGAGTGCGTGCCGCACGTCGAAGCAGTGCGCGAGATGATCGCCAACTACACCATGCACCTGCGTGATCAGAACAGCCGCCCCCAGGACGATTCCACAGGGCGTCAGCGCCGCAGTGGTAGCGCGGGCGGCACGGTTTCGGTAACCATCAGCATCGGTGTCGCCGAACGGTTGGTCGATCATCGCAACCCGGAGGAAGTGCTCAAGTCCGCCGACCAGGCGCTCTACAGTGCCAAGGGTGCGGGCCGTAACTGCGTCATGGTCTATGGTCAACAATCCCAGCGTGGTGCCGTGCGAATGGCGTGACCGAAATTGACTATATGGTCGCGTTATGACCCTATGTCTCGCAAAAGTTGTTCGGTTACACTGGATTCAACCCCGGGTTGTTTGTTTCAAGAACCCCGTGCCGCGGTCCGTGTGGCCGCCCCGACCCGACCAGCGAGAGGTTGTCATGGCTGACTATAAAGCGCCCCTGCGCGACATGCGCTTCGTTCTGAATGAAGTCTTCAATGTGGCCGAGTTGTGGGCGCAGCTGCCCGAACTGGCCGAGGCGGTCGATGCGGACACCGCCATGGCTGTGCTTGAAGAAGCCGGCAAGGTCACCAGCAAGAGCATCGCCCCCCTCAGCCGTGCCGCCGACGAAGAAGGCTGTCACTGGGACAACGGTGCCGTGCGTACCCCAGCCGGTTTCATCGAGGCCTACAACACCTACGCCGAAGGCGGTTGGGTGGGCGTGGGCGGTGACCCGCAGTTCGGCGGCATGGGCATGCCCAAGGCGATCTCGGCCCAGGTCGAGGAAATGGTCAACGCCTCGAGCCTGGCATTCGGCCTGTACCCGATGCTGACCGCCGGCGCCTGCCTGTCGATCAATGCCCACGCCAGTGAGGCGCTGAAGGAAAAGTACCTGCCCAACATGTACGCCGGTGTCTGGGCAGGCTCCATGTGCCTGACCGAACCGCATGCCGGTACCGACCTGGGCATCATCCGCACCAAGGCCGAGCCCCAGGCCGACGGTAGCTACAAGGTCAGCGGCACCAAGATCTTCATCACCGGCGGCGAGCATGACCTGACCGAGAACATCATCCACCTGGTGCTGGCCAAGCTGCCGGATGCACCGGCGGGGCCCAAAGGCATCTCGCTGTTCCTGGTGCCGAAGTTCCTGGTCAACGAAGACGGCAGCCTCGGCGCGCGCAACCCGGCCACCTGCGGCTCGATCGAGCACAAGATGGGCATCCAGGCCTCGGCGACCTGCGTGATGAACTTCGACGAGGCGGTCGGCTACATCGTCGGCGAGCCGAACAAGGGCTTGGCGGCGATGTTCACCATGATGAACTACGAGCGCCTGGGCGTGGGTATCCAAGGCCTGGCGTCGGCCGAGCGTTCCTACCAGAACGCCGTGGAATACGCCCGTGATCGCCTGCAGAGCCGTGCCCCGACCGGGCCGCAAGCCAAGGACAAGGCCGCCGACCCGATCATCGTCCACCCCGATGTGCGGCGCATGCTGCTGACCATGAAGGCGTTGATCGAGGGCGGTCGTGCCTTCTCCACCTACGTGGCGATGCAGCTCGACAGCGCCAAGTACAGCCAGGACCCGGCAACGCGCAAACGCAGCGAAGAGCTGGTGGCCCTGCTGACCCCGGTGGCCAAGGCCTTCCTCACCGACCTTGGCCTCGAGTGCACGGTGCATGGCCAGCAGGTATTCGGTGGCCATGGCTACATTCGCGAGTGGGGCCAGGAGCAACTGGTGCGCGATGTGCGTATCACCCAGATTTACGAAGGCACCAACGGTATCCAGGCACTGGACCTCATGGGGCGCAAGGTGGTGGCCAGCGGTGGGGCCTACTACACGCTGTTCTCTGACGAGATTCGCCAGTTCATTGCCAGCGCGGATGGCCAGCTGGACGAGTTTACCCAGCCGCTGGGCGCCTGCCTGGATCAGCTCGATGGGCTGACCGAATGGGTGCTGGAGCAGGCCAAGGGCAACCCGAATGAAATCGGTGCCGCGTCGGTCGAGTACCTGCATGCCTTTGGTTATGTGGCCTATGCCTACATGTGGGCGCTGATGGCCCGGGCGGCCAAGGCGGCTGAGGGCGACGAGGCGTTCTATTCGGCCAAGCTGGGCACGGCGCGGTTCTACTTCGCACGACTGCTGCCGCGGGTGGGCTCGCTGGTGGCTTCGGTGAAGGCTGGCAGCGAGTCGTTGTACCTGCTGGATGCCGAGCAGTTCTGATTGACTGATATGTTTGCGAAAGACTACTTCTTGTAAGCCTTTTTCTACATAACGTGGTGACTTTTCGCCACTGGTGCCAGATTGGATCCACGGTTAATCTTTGTACATGGACGTTGCGCAGGAAGCGCAAAGGACAGAACAGGGACAACGAAGGATTTCCTGCCAGGATGGCGGGGCGATACGGATGTCACAGGGAAACAGTCTAGAGAACCCCGCTTCGGCGGGGTTTTCTTCGTCCGCATGTTTTCAGCCAAGCACATCCAGCGGCGGGGCGCCCAGCTGTCGGGCATCGGTCTCCTCTTCCAGCAGCGTGCGCAGCAGCTCCACCGAGGCCTGCTGGCGCTGGGCATCGCGAAACACCAAGCCGACCTTGAGCGGCACGCGTGGCTCGCTGAGTGGTTTCCATAGCAAGCCCTGATCATCTTCGGCAGCATCCTTGGCCCGCCCTGGCAAAATGGTCGCCAGCGAGGTGTGCGCCAGGCTGTCGAGAATCCCGGCCATGTTGTTCATTTCGGCTTGCACCTGCGGTCGGCGGCCCTGTGCGGCCAGTTGTTCCTTCCAGATCTGGCGGATCTGGAATTCCTCACCGAGCATCAGCATGGGCAGTTCGGCGGCCTGCTTGATCGAGACTTTCTTGAAGTCCTTCAAAGGGTGGGCGTCCGGGATGACCACTTGCAACTCATCTTCGTACAGCAGCGAACCGTGCAACCCAGGCTGGCGCGGTGGCAGGTAGCTGATGCCGATGTCGAGGTTGCCATTGAGCAGCCGCCGTTCGATCTCCAGCCCTGACAGCTCATAGATTTGCACCACCAGATGCGGCTGTGCCTTGCGCACACGCTCCAGCAGCTGTGGCACCAGGCTTGGCCGCACGGTCTGCAGCACACCAATGGCCAAGGTGCGCAAGGACTGGCCCTTGAAGTTGCGCATGGCCTCATGGGCCCGCTGCAGGCCATCCAGTAGCGGCAGGGCATGGTTGTACAGGGTGTGTGCGGCCAGGGTCGGCAGCAGGCGTTTGTTGCTGCGTTCGAACAGGCTGAGATCGAGGCTGTGCTCAAGCTGGCGAATCTGCTGTGACAGTGCCGGTTGCGACAGCGACAGGCGTTCGGCGGCGCGGCCGACATGGCCCTCTTCATACACCGCGACGAAATAACGCAGTTGGCGAAAATCCATAAGTATCACTTATCGAAAAAGCTGGGAAAACGAAATGGCCGCAAGCGCCGCTGATGCCTAGTCTATCGCTGTATTCCAATGGCTTACAGCGATCGCTGAGCGCATTGTTACCGCATTTGAAAAACACTTTTGATAGGCAAGGCAAAATTATCCAGCGTCGCAACACGACCGGATCCCTGGCCGCCTCTTTCATGATTGGGTGGAGCCCCGATGAACCTGTTCAACCTGCGCCGTTCGGCTCCCGCAGTTGCCGAGCCCAAGCGTGCGCCGGCGATTGTGGCGGATGCGCCGCAGTTGTCGCGTGAGCATCTGATGCCGAGCACCGAGCGTGCTGCGCAAGTGTTCGTGCGTGGCCAGGGCTCCTGGTTGTGGGACAGCGAAGGGCATGCCTACCTGGATTTCACCCAGGGCGGGGCAGTCAACAGCCTTGGGCACAGCCCGACGGCGCTGGTCAAAGCCTTGGGCAACCAGGCCCAGGCGCTGATCAACCCAGGTGCTGGTTACCACAGCCGTGGCCTGTTGGCGCTGGTCAACCGCCTGTGCCAGAGCACTGGCAGCGACCAGGCCTACCTGCTCAACAGCGGCGCCGAGGCCTGTGAGGGGGCGATCAAGCTGGCGCGCAAGTGGGGCCAGCTGAACCGTAATGGCGCCTATCACATCATCACTGCCAGTCAGGCCTGCCATGGCCGTAGCCTGGGTGCGCTGTCAGCTTCCGACCCGCTGCCGTGCAACCGCTGCGAACCGGGCCTGCCGGGGTTCAGCAAGGTGCCGTTCAACGATCTGGCGGCGCTGCATGCCGAGGTCGATTCGCGCACCGTGGCAATCATGCTCGAGCCGATCCAGGGCGAGGCGGGGGTGATCCCGGCAACGCGCGAGTACCTGCAAGGCGTGGAAAAGCTCTGCCGGGAACTGGGCATTCTGCTGATTCTCGATGAAGTGCAGACGGGTATCGGCCGCTGCGGGGCGTTGCTGGCAGAACAGACCTACGGTGTGCGTGCCGACATCATCACGCTGGGCAAGGGCTTGGGTGGTGGCGTGCCGCTGGCGGCCTTGCTGGCCCGCGGGACCGCCTGTTGCGCCGAGCCGGGCGAACTGGAGGGTAGCCATCACGGCAATTCACTGATGAGCGCCGCCGGCCTGGCCGTGCTGGAAACCGTGCTGGAACCTGGCTTCTTCGAGCAGGTGCAAGACAGCGGCCGCCATTTGCGCGACGGCCTTAGCCGCCTGGCTGGCCGCTATGGCCAGGGCCAGGTGCGTGGCCAAGGGCTGTTGTGGGCGTTGCAGTTGCAGGAAAGCCTCGCCAAGGAACTGGTCGAGGCTGCCTTGCACGAAGGCTTGCTGCTGAATGCACCGCAGGCGGATGTGGTGCGTTTCTCGCCAGCGTTGACCGTCAGCAAGGGCAATATCGATGAAATGCTCCTGCGCCTGGCCCGAGCCTTTGCCCGCTTGCATGCGCAACTACAGGCCCGCCGCGAAATGCCGGCCTGATCAAGAACTCAACGAACCGTCTGGCGTTTCTGCGCATCGCCCCGTGCCTGTTTCATTTGGCCCGGGGCGTTTTTTTTTGCCTGTGGAACCTCCAGCAAGCGCAACGGGTCTTCCTTGTAACCCCTTCAGGAGAGACCCGCATGGACTTCATTCGCATCATCATCGCCATCATCCTGCCGCCGCTGGGTGTATTTCTGCAGGTGGGGTTTGGCGGGGCGTTCTGGCTGAACATTCTTTTGACCCTGCTGGGTTACATTCCCGGGATCGTGCATGCGGTCTACATTATCGCCAAGCGCTGAGGATGCCGGGGCCGCAGAGCGGCCCCAGGCTGTCAGCCCTCCAACACCCTGCAATAGAACTTCCACTCTTCTTCCAGCGCATGCGCCAGGTTCTCGGCCTTGCGCAACCCGTGCCGTTCCCCTGCATAGAAATGCCCTTCAGCCTCGATGCCATTGGCTTGCAACGCGGTCAGCATCGAGCGCGTCTGCTCCGGCACCACCACAGCATCCAGTTCGCCCTGGAAGAAGATCACCGGCACCCTGATTTGCGAGGCATGTAGCAGCGGCGTGCGTTGGCGATAACGTTCGGCGTCTTGCTGCGGGTCACCGATCAGCCAGTTCAGGTAATCACCTTCGAACTTGTGCGTGGCCTGGCCCAGGGCAATCGGATCACTGACTCCGTAAAGGCTGGCTCCAGCGCGGAACACGTCGTGGAATGCCAGGGCGCACAGCGTGGTGTAGCCACCAGCACTGCCGCCGCGAATGAAGGCCTTGCCGGGGTCGATCAGCCCTTGCCCAGCCAGGTACTCGACGGCGGCACAGGCATCCTGCACATCGCTTTCGCCCCACCGCAGGTGCAGGGCCTTGCGGTATTCCCGGCCATAGCCCGTGCTGCCCCGGTAATTCAGGTCGGCAACGGCGAAACCGCGTTGCGTCCAGTACTGGATGCGTGGGTCGAGCACCGGATAGCAGGCCGAAGTCGGACCGCCGTGGATAAATACCAGCAAAGGTGCAGGGCCCTTGGTGGCCGTTGCCGGATAGAAGAAGCCATGGGCAAACGCGTCGCCGCTCTTGTAATGGATCGATTGCGGCAGGCTGATGTGCGCTGCAGGTAGCACTTCAGCGCCACCGGCCAGCACGCTGACCTCATGGTTGATGCGGGCAATGGCAATAACTGCTGGCGGGCTGATCGGTGAGGCTGCGACGGCATAGAGGTATTCGGCATCCATTGCCAGGTTGCGGAAGCGGGTATAGGCACTGGCGAAGCGCTCCATGCGGCCATTTTCATCGTGCAGGCCCAGTTGCCCGATACCCCCTTCGAACCAGGTGGCCAGGTAGTGTTGCGGGCTTAGTGGCAGCCAGGTGCTGGCGCCCAGTTGCCAGGGCGCGGCTGCGTGGTCGGCGGGCTCGGCCGGCACCGCCTGCCAGAGGCCGTCGACCTCGCCCCAAGGCTGCCAGAAGCCATTGCGATCAGACAGACAGTACAAGCGGCCTTCGGTGTCGAAACGCGGCTGTTGCAGTGATTCATCTTCGGCGGCGATACAGCGTGGGGCTCCCCAGAAGCCGTTGGCGTCACGCTCGCGGCATAACAGTCGGGTAACGGTCCAGGGTTGTGCCGGACGGTCCCATTCGACCCAGGCCAGGCGTTGGCCATCAGCGCTGACCGTGGGCGAAGCATAGAAGTCAGCCCCTTCGGCGAGCACCTCGCGGTAGCTCTCGGCCAATGCCACCAGGCGATGCTCGACGCTTTCGCCATGGCGCTCTTCGACTGCCAGTACCTTGCCGTCGTGCCACTGCACATCGCCATAACGGCAGTCGGCTTCGGCGGTCAGGGCGCGGGGGGCACCGCCTTCAAGGCGCTGGGTATAGACCTGCTGATCCTTTTCGTTGACGAACAGCAGCCCGTCACCGCCCAGGCAGAAGCTGCCGCCGCCGTATTCATAGACCCGGCTGCGCGCGCTGAAGCCATCGGGCGTGAGGCAACGTGCCTGGTGGTCACGCCACTGCCAGATGCGGCAAACGCCATCGGCGGGGCGGAACTCGTTCCAGAACAGGCCTGCGTCGCCGAGCTTGAGTTCGGCAAAGTCGGTGCCGGCGGCGACGGCCTGGGCGGCGCTGAAGTCAGCCGCGGACGATGACACGGGAGTTGCGCTCATTGCGGAAGGTCAGCTCTTCGATGGCAAGTTGGGCACTTTCCGCCTCTTCACGGGCCTTGAGGATAATGCCGTGGTCAGCAGACTTGGCGCATACCGGGTCGGCCTTGCTGGCATCACCGGTCAGCATGAAGGCCTGGCATCGGCAGCCGCCGAAGTCTTTTTCCTTCTCATCGCACGAGCGGCAAGGCTCGGGCATCCAGTCGTAACCGCGGAAGCGGTTGAAGCCGAACGAGTCGTACCAGATGTGGTGCAGGTCATGGTCGCGCACGTTGGGGAACTGCACCGGCAATTGCCGGGCGCCGTGGCAGGGCAAGGCAGTGCCGTCCGGCGTGATGGTCAGGAACAGGCTGCCCCAACCGTTCATGCAGGCCTTGGGGCGTTCTTCGTAGTAATCCGGGGTGACGAAGATCAGCTTGCACGGGCTGCCCTCGGCCTTGAGCTTCTGCCGGTACTCATTGGTGATGCGTTCGGCACGTTCGAGCTGTGCGCGGGTCGGTAGCAGGCCCAGGCGGTTGAGGTGCGCCCAGCCGTAGAACTGGCAGGTGGCAAGCTCGACGAAGTCGGCCTCAAGGGCGATGCACAACTCGATGATGCGGTCGATCTTGTCGATGTTGTGCCGGTGGGTGACGAAGTTGAGCACCATCGGATAACCGTGGGCCTTTACCGCGCGGGCCATTTCCAGCTTCTGCGCGAAGGCCTTCTTCGAACCGGCCAGCAGGTTGTTGACCTGTTCGTCACTGGCCTGGAAGCTGATCTGGATATGGTCCAGCCCGGCTTCCTTGAAGGCGGCGATGCGCGCTTCGGTCAGGCCGATGCCGGAGGTGATCAGGTTGGTGTAGTAGCCCAGCCGACGGGCCTCGCCGATCAGCTCGGCGAGGTCCTGGCGCACCAGCGGCTCACCACCGGAAAAGCCGATCTGCGCGGCACCCATCTCGCGGGCTTCGGCCATCACCTTGAACCACTGCGCAGTGCTCAGCTCCTGGCCTTGGGCTGCGAAGTCCAGTGGGTTGGAGCAGTACGGACATTGCAGCGGGCAGCGGTAGGTCAGCTCGGCCAGCAGCCATAGCGGCAGGCCGACCGGTACCTCAGGCGAGGACGATCCAGTGTTCGGCACGGGCCACCTCCATGAATTGCTCGATATCGTCTGCGACTTCGGGCACACCAGGGAATTGTTGTTCGAGGTCTCTGATGATCGCCGCCACGTCACGCTTGCCGTCGATCAGCCCGCCGATCAGGCCGGCGCTGTCGTTGAGCTTGATCATGCCTTCGGGGTACAGCAGCACATGACCTTTTTGCGCCGGCTCGTACTGGAAGCGGTAGCCGGGGCGCCAGCTCGGCACTTGCTTGCGGTCGAAACTCATGGGGCAATCCCCTTGTGCCAGACCCGTTGCGGGGTGACGGTGTGGTAAGGCGGGCGGTTCAGCTCGTAGGCCATGCTCATGGCATCCAGCATGCTCCAGAGGATATCCAGCTTGAACTGCAGGATTTCCAGCATACGCTCCTGGCCCGCACGGGTGGTGTAGTGCTGCAAAGTGATCGCCAGGCCGTGCTCGACATCACGCCGGGCCTGGCCCAGGCGAGTACGGAAGTACTCGTAGCCAGCCGGGTCGATCCACGGGTAGTGCTGTGGCCAGCTGTCCAGGCGGGACTGGTGGATCTGCGGGGCGAACAGTTCGGTCAGCGAACTGCTGGCCGCTTCTTGCCAGCTGGCCCTGCGAGCGAAGTTGACGTAGGCGTCGACCGCGAAACGCACGCCGGGCAGCACCAGTTCCTGGGAACGTAGCTGGTCAGGGTCGAGGCCGACCGCCTGGCCCAGTCGCAGCCAGGCTTCGATACCGCCGTCCTCGCCTGGCGCGCCATCATGATCGAGCAGGCGCTGGATCCACTCACGGCGTACCTCGCGGTCCGGGCAGTTGGCCAGGATCGCGGCGTCCTTCATCGGGATGTTGACCTGGTAGTAGAAGCGGTTGGCTACCCAGCCCTGAATCTGCTCGCGGGTGGCGCGGCCTTGGTACATCGCCACGTGATAGGGATGGTGGATGTGGTAGTAGGCGCCCTTGGCGCGCAGGGCCTGCTCGAATTCGGCAGGTGACATTGGCAGTGCGTCGCTCACGGGGCCTCCTTACAGCTCGATGCTCATGCCATCGAAGGCGACTTCGACGCCGCGGCGCTGGACTTCGGCGCGTTCGGGGGAGTCTTCATCGAGGATCGGGTTGGTGTTGTTGATGTGGATGAGCACCTTGCGCTGGCGCGCGAAGCCGTCGAGCACTTCGAGCATGCCACCCGGGCCATTCTGCGCCAGGTGGCCCATCTCGCGGCCGGTACGGGTGCCGACACCACGGCGCTGCATTTCATCATCCTCCCACAGCGTGCCGTCGACCAGCAGGCAGTCGGCGCCATGCATCATCTGCAGCAGCTTGGCATCGACCTGGCCGAGGCCGGGAGCGTAGAACAGCTTGCCGCCAGTGCGCGTGTCTTCGACCAACAGGCCGAGGTTGTCGCCCGGGTGGGGGTCGAAGCGGTGCGGCGAATAGGGCGGCGCGGCGCTGCGCAGGGGGAAGGGGGTGAACGTGAGGTCAGGGCAGGCGTCGATGACGAAACTGCCTTCGAGCTCGATGCGGTTCCACTGCAGCCCACCGTTCCAGTGGCTGAGCATGTTGAACAGCGGGAAGCCGCTGGTCAGGTCCTGATGGACCATGTCGGTGCACCAGACCTGATGCGGGCAGCCTTCGCGCAGGCTGAGCAGGCCGGTGGTATGGTCGATCTGGCTGTCGAGCAGGACGATGGCGTTGATCCCGGTATCGCGCAGGGCACGCGCCGGCTGCATCGGTGCGAAGGCCTGGAGCTGGGCGCGGATGTCGGGCGAGGCATTGCACAGGATCCAGTGCTCACCGTCGTCTGACAGGGCGATGGACGACTGGGTGCGTGCCGTGGCGCGCAGGCTGCCGTCGCGATAGCCCTTGCAATTGACGCAGTTGCAGTTCCACTGCGGGAAACCACCACCGGCGGCGGAACCGAGAATCTGGATGTACATGGCCACTCCTTCTGCGAAAAGCCGTATCCGGAAAACAACGACGCCCCGGCGGGCCGAGGCGTCGATCCGCAAAGCAGGGCTTAGCGGTTGGCGAAGTACATGGTCACTTCGAAGCCGATACGCAGGTCAGTGTATGCAGGTTTGGTCCACATGGGCGTTCTCCTTCCGGATGGGGTTGGGTTACTTCAGCTATTCGTTGGGTGCCGCCTGGAGCAGGAGGTTCCGTTGGCTGAGATAGCGTTATCTTACAAGAAAAATTTGTACCGAAAGGTTAATTCTTTGATAAGCGCCCTTGCAGCAAACGTAACAATCCCCGCGAGATCAGTGCCAGGACGCCTCTGGCGCAGCACTGTTGGCCAGGCAAAGCCACGGCCAATCGGTACCGAGCAGGTCGCGTAGCAGGCCGTCCAGATCTGCCTGTTGCGTGTTCAGAATAGACCGCCGCAGCGCAAGCAGGTCGCCAGGCTCTTTGGCCAGGTGTGTCTGCCATGCCCATTCAGTGACGTCGGCGTTGGCCATGGCGTTTTCGTCGAACTGCTCGGCCAGTGCTTGTCGGGCGACCGCATCGAGGGTGACGCCGCGGCCCAGCAGCTCGCGCAGGTGATCGAGGATCTCGGCCTGGCTGGCATGCGGCGATTGCACCCCGAACAGCAGGCCACCGATGCCCTCGATCTGACGAAAGGTACTGAAAACCGCGTAGCCCAGCTGCAATTCGACGCGCAGGCGTTGATATACCGGGCCTTGTAGCAGCTGCGCCAGCAGGCGACCGCTGCCTTGCCGTGCGGCTGGCAGTGGGCAGAACAGCAGCAGGGCATGTTCACTGCCTGGCACCTCGGCATGGTGCCAGCGGCGACCAGCCCAGCCGGCAGCCGGCGTGGGCGCCCCGCCTTGCCCGGGGCAACCCTGCAGCACGGCGCCGAGGGCCTGCACAGCACTGGGCTCGAAGCCGACGGCCAGGCCGTGCCAATGGCTGTGTTGCCAGACGCCATCGAGCAGCGCCTGGTCGAGGGTGGCAGACGGCATTGTGGCCGGGCGAGTGCCAAGCACGGCGTCAGGTAGCTGACTGATCAACGCCCTGATCGGGATCAGCGCGGGCGCCTCAGGTGGCGACGTCTGCCAGTTGGAGGGCACTTGCATCAGGGCCAGGGCCTGGCCTGCGGCGCGTACCACGGCTACCGGATGGCCAGCGCAGCACAACTGCCAATTGTCGCCCGACGCGCTGAATTGCAGTTGCACGCAAGCTTGCTCGCAACGACTTTGCAGGGGGCGCAGGGCACGTTGCAGTACGCTGTACAGACGCTGGCGCAATGCCGATGGCACCTGCCAACGCAAATACAGTGCTGCGTATTGCCTGGAGGGTGGCAGCAAGTCGCTGATGCACAATGCAGCTGGCAACTCAGCAGCTGGGGCAGAGGGCAGTTCATCCGAAAACAAGGGCTCGGGCGCAGGCAGCTGCCATTGCCCGTATGTGCATCGCGGCAGCTGCTCAAGCAGCGCTTCGAGCGCCCTCAGAGCTTGGGCATCCAGTGCTGCAAACGGCTGCCCGGCGCTGTCGCGTCGGGCCAGCTCCAGTGCGCTGGCGCTGCGTTGACGACGTTGTTGCAAACAGCCAAACGTGCGGTTGAGTGGGCCGGGGTCTGTCTTGCCGATGAACTCGAACCAGCCGTGCAGCAGCTTCAGAGCCTCATCGCTGTTGGCATCCGGGGCAAGCTCCAGGTCGAGGTGCCAGAGCAGTTGCCCGGCAAACGCATGCAGCTTCTCGGCCTTGAACACTTTGAGCCAGCCACGTTGCTCCAGTGCATGCAGCCAACTGCCGGGGCGGTTGTCGCCGAGGTGGGCGATCAGCAGTTCCAGTGCCTGTTCTGCCCCTGCTGGCAGGCCGTCGTGTGCGAACAGCAGTGGCTGGTTGGCGGCCAAGGCGGGTGGCAAGGCTTGTAACACAGCGGGGCTCGGCTTGAAGACGCCGGCGTAGTGGCTGCCAAGCTGTTGCAGTTCATCCAGCGGTTGCGGGCCGCACAGGCTCAGGGTGATCTGGCCGCCCTGGTAAAAGCGCTGGTGGAAGCCTGCGAGGGCTTGCTGGAAAGCACTATCGCCCAGTACGAGGGAATAGCGGTTGCCGGCATGAAAGCCGCTCAAGGGGTGATCGCCACCCACAGATTGCAACAAAGCGAATTGCTGTTGCGCCTGCTGGTTGCGTGACCAGGCGATGAATTCGGCGTGGATGACTTCCCGCTCGCGACGCTGCCGTTCGATGCCCAGATCCGGCTCGGCAAGCATCTGGCACAGGCGCTCCAGGCCACCGGCCAATGCCGCGGGTGGTACTTCAAAGAAGAAATCGGTGCTGCGCTCGCGGGTGCTGGCGTTGACCTGGCCGCCCAAGGCCTGGACATAGCGCATCAGGCCGTCTTCCAGCGGGAAGCGTGCTGTGCCCAGGAAAAACAGGTGTTCGAGGAAATGGGCCAGGCCTGGCCATGCGGTTGGCGCGTCATGGCTGCCCGCATGGACCCTCAACGCGGCCGCAGAGCGCTTCAGGCGCGGCGCATGGCGCAGAGCCAACTGCAGACCGTTGGCGAGGGTGAGGTGGCGGGTGGTGTCAGGCATGGGAACTCCAGGGCAGGTGTCCATGCTAACCCATTTGCAAGAAAGGTCCGGCCCATTCGCGGGCCCGCCGCTCCCACAGGAATGGCATGCGACCGCACGATCACGCGGTCTCTGTGGGAGCGGGCGTGCCCGCGAATGGGCTGCTAAGCGGCCTCTGTCAGCCTTGACGCAAATGCAGTTCCTGGCGCAAATCGGTCAGGTAAGGAAACGCCTCACGCCCCTGCATCACTCGCTCATGCTCAAGCTCTGCCAGCAACTGGCATTCATCTCGCTCCGCCATGGCCAGCAGACTGCCATCGGGCCCGATGATGCTGCTCTGCCCGCAGTACTGGATCTCGCCCTCGGCCCCGCAGTAATTGGCATATACCAGGTAGCACTGGTTTTCCTGCGCCCGCGAGCGCACGGTCACCTGGCAGACGAAATCGTACGGCGTCATGTTCGCCGTCGGCACCACGATCAGCTCGGCACCTGCCAGCGCCAGGCGCCGGGCGTTTTCCGGGAACTCGATGTCGTAGCAGATCAGCATGCCGACTTTCCAGCCGTTCAGCTCGACCACCGGAAAATGGTCGGCGCCAGGGCTGAACATCGCCCGGTCCAGTTCACCGAACAGGTGGGTCTTGCGGTAATTGCACAGGCTGCGGCCATGGGCATCGATCAGCTGCACGCTGTTGTAGATCGCTCCGTCATCGGCGCGCTCCGGGTAGCCGTAAACAATGGCGATGCGGTGTGACTGGGCAATCTCCACCACCCCCATGGCCGCAGGACCATCGTCGGCTTCGGCCAGCCGTTCGACCTGCGCCAGGCCGATGTTGTAGCCGCTCAGGAACATCTCCGGGCACACCAGCAATTGCGCGCCACGCTCGGCCGCCAGCTGCGCCTGGTGGCGCAGCCGTTGCAGGTTGCCGGGCACGTCCAGCGGGTTGGGTGCGCCCTGGAACAGAGCGATGCGCATGCTGCCTCCTTGGTTTCAGTCGGCCAGGGCGATGGGCCCGATCTCATCGAACACATCACCCGGGCCTGGGTTGTCTGGGTGCGTGTGGCCACCGAAGTGGTTCATGATACCCCACACCGCATTCAGCGATGTCTGCACCGCACCTTCGACCCAGGCCGGGGTCCACGACACGTCGTCGCCGGCGATGAACATGCCGCGTTGCTCGGTGGGCATATCCTGCTGCATGAAGTGTGCGTACATGCGTTGGTTGTAGCGGTAATGGCCTGGCAGCGCGCCCTTGAATGCGCCGAGGAAGTGCGGGTCGGCTTCCCAGGAAACGGTGATCGGGTCGCCGATGATGTGCCCGGCGATATCGGTCTTGGGGTAGATCTTCTTCAGTGCGTCCAGGGCCAGCTGCACGCGCTTTTCCACCGGATGCGGGAGCATCTTCAGGGCGTCGCTCATCCAGGCGTAGGACAGGCAGATCACCCCCGGCTTGTCGTCACCGTTGTCGAACAGGTAGGTGCCGCGGGTGAGGCGATCAGTCAGGGTCATGCTCATCAGGTCGCGGCCGGTCTGCGGATCCTTGTCCTTCCAGAACGGCCGGTCGACCATGACGAAGGTCTTTGATGATTGCATGTAGCGGGTGCGGTCCAGGGCCATCCACATCTTTTGCGAGAACAGCGATTCTTCGCAGTCGATCTGGGTGGTCAGCAGCCAGCTCTGGCAGGTCGCGAGCACTGCACCGTAGTGGCGGGTGTCACCCCAGTTGTCGGTGACCGCCAGGCGCCCATCGGCAGCACGGGCGATGCGCTTGACGCCGCTGCGCGGTGCGCCGCCATGCAACGAACTGAGGCTGGTGCCCTCTGGCCAATGGACGCAACGCTCCGGCACATGGCGCCAGATACCCTGAGGCACCTGTTCCACGCCACCGACGATCAAGTGCTGATGATCGTCGCAGTTGGTCATGACCACGCGGAAGATTTCCAGCATCGAGTTGGGGAAGTCCGAGTCCCAACCGCCGGTGCCGAAACCGACCTGACCGAACACTTCACGATGCTGGAAGCTCAACTGGGCGAACGAGCGCGAGGTGGCGACGAAGTCGTAGAAGGTGCGGTCGTCCCACAGGGGGACCAGCTTGTTCCACAACGCTTTCAGCCGAGGTACATCACGGTCACGGATCGCCTGCTGGATATCGGCGAACTGCGCACCGTTTTCCAGCGCGTCTGCCCAGGCGTCGGCCACTTCGTGGAACAGTTTTGGCAGGTCACTGGGCTTTTCTGCATAGTAGGTCTGGCCTTCGAGGTCGATCACCGTGCTGCCCGAGGCGGAGGTCAGCGGGTTGGGGAAGGGCTTGGTTTCCAGCCCCAGCTTGTCGACGTAGTGGTAGAAGGCGGTCGAGGACACCGGGAAACGCATGCCGCCGAGCTCGGCGATGATGCCGTCGGTACCGTTGAAGGCCTGCGAACGCAGTCGGCCACCGAGCTTCGAGGCCTCATACACCACGGGCTTGAGGCCCAGCTTCATCAATTCGTAGGCCGCAACCAGCCCGGCGATACCTGCACCCACGATGGCGACTTCTTCGCCATGACGTTCGGCCGGGATACTGCCCAGGCCAGCGGGGTGTTCCAGCCAGTCGTCGAAGGCGAAGGGGAAATCCGGGCCGAAGATGGTAATAGGTTGCTTGCCGTCGGCGGGGTGGCGGTTTTTCTTGTTCATGAAGTGACCTTGCCAGAGCGGCTGCGCAGGGGGCGAAGCCTGATTATAGGAGATGGCTGACGGTCATTTTATGAAGCGGCGCTATCGTAATTAAGATGCAGAGTGATGGCGAAATGTATTATTCATCGTCATTGTGATGGCACTAGCATCATTTTTTACGATCAGCGCAGCCAAGTGCTGCGACGTTTCAAACGGGCTGCCCTCGATCGACCTTGCTGCTGAGGATGATCGACGTGGTGGTCTTCTCCACCCCCTCGACGCTGCCAATCTGGTCTAGCAGTTGGTCGAGTTGCTCCGGTGAGTCGCTGCGTAGCCAGGCCACGTAGTCGAACTCGCCACTCACCGCACACAGCTGCTGCACCTGCCCCATGGCACTCAGGCGCCTTACCACTTCCTTGCCGGAGCGTGGCTGCACCTTGATCCCGACATAAGCCTGCAGCCCACCGCCGATCAGGCGCTGGCCGAGACGCACTCCATAGCCGGTGATGACCTTGTGCTTTTCCAGCCGTTCCAGGCGCGAGTTCACCGTGGTACGGGCGATGCCAAGCTGGCGGGCGAGGGTAGCGACGCTCTCACGGGCGTTGATCTGCAGCAGAGCGATCAGCTGATGGTCGATTTCGTCGAGGGCGATGGGGCGAGAGTCCGACATGGTAAGTCTCTACGAAGGGGCCCCTAGCCTAGCCAGCCGCAGCCGAGCGGGGCAAGGCCTTGAACGGTCAACATTCGGGCACAAAAAAGCCGCGCATTGGCGCGGCTTCCGTCATATCTGGTGGGCCCACACGGACTCGAACCGTGGACCAAAGGATTATGAGTCCTCTGCTCTAACCGACTGAGCTATAGGCCCTCAGTAAGTGCCCGGATTATAACGAGGGTTTTGAAAGCGTGCCATCCGAAAGATCAGATAGTGCTATGCGAAGAAACGTCGCTGCGAACTCGTCCGGTGGCAACGGCAGGCTGACGATGTAACCCTGGATCTGCTCGCAGCCCTCTGCTGCCAAGAAGCGCTGCTGTGCCTGGTTCTCCACGCCTTCGGCAATGATCGTCAGTTGCATGCTGCGCCCGAGCGCGATGATGGCGCGGGCGATGGCGGCGTCATGGGGGTCGTCTGGCAGCCCGCGAATGAACGACTTGTCGATCTTGAGGATATCCAGCGGCAGGCGCTTGAGGTAACTCAGCGATGAGTACCCGGTACCGAAATCGTCGATCGCCAGCTGCACGCCCAGCTGTTTGAGCTGATGCAAAATGGCCAAGGCCTCTTCGGCCTGGCTCATGATGAAGTTCTCGGTAATCTCCAGCTGCAGGTCGCCCGCTTTCAGCTGATACACCTTCAACAGGTGCTCGATGCGCTTGGCGAGGTTGGGGTGGCGCAGCTGCGCGCCAGCCAGGTTGATCGACAATGGCCCGAAGGCTTGATAAGCCTTTTTCCAGCGATGCATCTGCTGGCAAGCCTGCTCCAGCACCCAGTCGCCCAGCTGCAGGATGGTGCCGTTCTCTTCGGCCAGATGAATGAAATGCTCGGGCGGCACTTCGCCGAATGTCGGGTGGCTCCAGCGAACCAATGCTTCGGCCCCGACCAGGGTCTGGGTCTTGAGGCTCAGCTTGGGCTGGAAGCTCAGGCTCATCTCGTTGCGCTCGATGGCGCGGCGCAGTTCGTGCTCCATGGCGATGCGTTCGCTGGCCTGTACGGTCAGGTCACGGGTGTAGGCTTCCACGCGGTTGCGACCTTTGGCCTTGGAGCGGTACATGGCGGCGTCGGCGTTGCGGATCAGCGTGGCGACGTCGGTGCCATCCTGCGGGTAAAGGCTGATGCCGATGCTGGCGCTGGTAAAGAACTCATGCTCGCCGGCCTGGAACGGGGCGACGAAGCAGGCCAGCAACTTGTTGGCGATGGCATGGGCATCGCTGGGCTTGTGCAGGCCGGGCAGCAGGATGATGAATTCGTCGCCGCCCAGGCGGGCCACGGTGTCGACGTCGCGCACCTGCTCCTTGAGGCGCTGGGCGATGCCTTTGAGCAACAGGTCGCCAACCGGGTGGCCGAGGCTGTCGTTGATGTGCTTGAAGCGGTCCAGATCGAGGAACAGCACAGCACCCTGCCGGTTGGACACCTGTGCGCAGGTCAGCACGGCCTGCAGCCGGCTTTCGAAGAGGGCGCGGTTGGGCAGGCCGGTCAGTGGGTCGTGGTGGGCCTGGTAGTCGAGTTTGGCCTGGGCGTGCTTGAGGCTGGAGATGTCGGCGAACACGGCGACGAAGTGGGTGATGTTGCGATCATTGTTGCGAACGGCGCTGATGGTCAGCCAACCGGGATACAGTTCGCCGTTCTTGCGCTTGTTGTAGATCTCGCCCTGCCAGTGACCTTCTGCGGTGAGCTGGTGCCACATGGCGGCATAGAAGGCGCTGTCATGCTGGCCAGAGGCGAGCAGGCGCGGGGTCTGGCCGAGCGCCTCGATCTCGCTGTAGCCGGTGATCTCACTGAAGGCACGGTTGACTGCACTGATGCGCTGGTCGGTGTCGGTGATCAATACACCTTCAGCGGTATTTTCAAACACGGTGGCAGCCAGTTGCAGTTTTTCCTGCATCAGGTGGCGTTCGGTAATGTCGCGGGCGATGGTCAGCATGCAGTCGACACCACCGATCGGCAGTGGCCGGGCCGAGAGTTCGCAGAGGCGAATCTGCCCGTCGCTGCGGCGCAGGTGGCAGCTGAAGTCACGCACGAAACCATTGCGTCCCAGTTGGTCGATCAGGCGTTTGCGTTCGTTGAGGTCGACCCAGATCCCCAGGTCGAAGGAAGTCTGGTCGATCGGCTGGTTGAATTCGTAACCGGTCAGGCGGCAGAAGCCTTCGTTGACTTCCAGCAGCAGGCCGTCGCTTTGGCGCGACAGCAACAGGCCGTCAGGCGAGGCGTGGAAAGCCTTGGCGAACTTTTCCTCGGAGGTCTGCAACTGTTGTTGGGTTTCCTTGAGCTGGCTGATGTCGCGAACCGCCACGACCAGCGCCGGGGTGCCGTCGAGCTCGAAGGTTTCGGCCGAAGTCAGGCCGGTGAACAACTGGCCGTTGCTGCGGCGGAAAGTCATTTCAAGGTTGCGGATGCCACCCTGATGCAGGCGTTCGAGAAGCCTCGGGCCCATGCCTTCGACCCCCCACAGGTTGAGCTCGGTAGCGGTACGGCCGATGACCTCACCCGGTTTCAGGCCGATCTGTTCTTCGAAGGCTTCGTTGACCTCGAGCAGCACGCCATCACTATGCCGTGCGATCAGCAGAATGTCCGGGCACTGCTCGAACACCGAGGCGAACTTTTGCTCAGACAGACGCAGGGCGTCTTCGGTGCGTTTGGTCTCGCTGATGTCGATCATCAGGCCCCGCATCACCGGCCGGTGGCCGTGTTCGATCATGCTGACGATGTTGCGCACCCAAAGCGCCTGGCCGTCGGCGCGTAGCACGCGGTAATCGAGGCTGTGATCACGCCCTGCGGCGGTTTCGCTTTCGCAGAAAGCCTGGGCCCAGAGCGCATCGTCGGGGTGCAGGATGCTGCGCCAGAAGCCGGGCTTGAGCCAGTCGTGCAACGGGTAGCCCAACAGGTCCTCGGCGTGCGGCGAGACATAACTGTAGGTGAAGTCGTTGGCGTCGGCTTCCCAGGCGATTGCCGACAGGCTCTCGATCAGGCCGCGGTAATGGTATTCGCTGCTGCGCAGTTCCTGTTCCAGGGCGATACGTCTGGAAATTTCCGAGCTGAGCCGGCGATTGATACGGATGACCGCGGCGAGAATGGCGATCAGCAGCAGGACGGCCGGCAGCCCATAGAGCAGCGTGTCGTGCCAGAAGCTTCGCTGGTCGACCACGGCGCCGACCCAGCGCTGCTGGATATGGCTGATCTCTTCGCTGGACATGTCGGCCATCACTTTGTCGAGGATGCCGACCAGTACCTGCTGGTCACGGGGCGCGGCCATTGCCAACTGATAGCGATAGGGTGTGTCGCCGCTTACATACAACCCTTCGAGCTTGAGCTGGCGCAGGCTCCAGATACTGGAGGCGAGGTCACCGACCACGGCGTCCACCGCGTCGGTGGCCAGTGCCTGCAGGGTCGAGTTGACATTCGGCATCGCCACCAGGTTCAGGTCCGGGTGGTGGGTGCGGAGCAGTTCATGGGGCGCATAGTTTTCCACCACAGCGACCTTCAGCCCGTACAAGTCCTTGAGCGTGCGCGGTTGTGGGCCGCCTTCATGGGCCAGGATGACGATGGGGAAATCGAGGTAGGGACGGGTGAACGCGAGGTAGCCCTGGCGTTCGGGTGTCGACATGATGCCGGGCAGCAAGTCGATGCGGCCTTCGCGCGCCTGCTGCAGCACTTCGGTCCACCTGCTCGGCTCGACCGGTTTCAGTATTACGCCCAGGCGATCCTGGAGCAGGGCGATGTAATCGGCGGCCAATCCCTGGTACCGGCCCTCCTGGTCACGAAACTCGAAAGGTGGCCAGGAAGCGTCGACGCCCAGTCTCAACTGCGGGTGGGCAGCGAGCCAGGTTTTTTCCTCGTCTGTCAGGGTCAGGGCGCCGGCCGTTGTGTTCCACAGCATCAGGAACAGCAACAGAATGGCCGGCTTCGGCAGCATAGCGGCCTCGCATTCAGTTGGTCTGAAGTCGAGTGTAGACGGGCATTCAGCCAGCAGAGTGGCCGATCACAACTATTTGTCGGATAAGAAAAACCCCGGCCTGGGCCGGGGTTCGTCATCACTCGTCGAGGAAGGAGCGTAGATGCTCGCTGCGAGTCGGGTGGCGCAATTTGCGCAACGCCTTCGCTTCGATCTGACGAATCCGCTCACGGGTCACGTCGAACTGCTTGCCTACCTCTTCAAGGGTGTGGTCGGTGTTCATGTCGATACCGAAGCGCATGCGCAGCACCTTGGCTTCGCGTGCGGTCAGGCCCGAGAGCACGTCACGGGTCGCTTCCTTGAGGCTTTCGACCGTGGCCACGTCGATCGGGGACTGCATGGTCGAGTCCTCGATGAAGTCGCCCAGGTGCGAATCTTCGTCATCACCGATCGGGGTTTCCATGGAGATCGGTTCTTTGGCGATCTTCAATACCTTGCGGATCTTGTCCTCAGGCATTTCCATGCGCTCACCGAGCTCTTCCGGGGTCGGCTCACGGCCCATTTCCTGCAGCATCTGGCGGGAAATACGGTTGAGCTTGTTGATCGTCTCGATCATGTGCACCGGAATACGGATGGTGCGCGCCTGGTCGGCGATCGAGCGGGTGATCGCCTGACGGATCCACCAGGTGGCGTAGGTCGAGAACTTGTAACCGCGACGGTACTCGAACTTGTCCACCGCCTTCATCAGGCCAATGTTGCCTTCCTGGATCAGGTCGAGGAACTGCAGGCCCCGGTTGGTGTACTTCTTGGCGATGGAAATCACCAGACGCAGGTTCGCCTCGACCATTTCTTTCTTGGCGCGGCGGGCTTTCGCCTCGCCGATAGACATGCGGCGGTTGATTTCCTTGATCTCGGCGACGGTCAGGCCGGTCTCGGTCTCAAGGTCGATCAGCTTCTGCTGGCAAGCGACGATGGCGGCGTCCTTTTCACCCAGGGCAGCTGCCCACTTGGTGTTGCGCTTGGCCAGGTCACCGGACCAGGTCTGGTCGGTTTCATTGCTCGGGAACAGGCGCAGGAAATCAGCACGCGGCATACGGGCATCACGCACGCACAGCTGCATGATCGCGCGCTCTTGCTGACGCAGGCGATTCAGGGCATCGCGCACACGCTCGACCAGGACGTCGAACTGCTTCGGCACCAGCTTGATCGGCATGAAC
This sequence comes from Pseudomonas sp. 382, assembly GCF_002759075.1. Taxonomy (NCBI): domain Bacteria; kingdom Pseudomonadati; phylum Pseudomonadota; class Gammaproteobacteria; order Pseudomonadales; family Pseudomonadaceae; genus Pseudomonas; species Pseudomonas sp. 382. The sequence continues at coordinate 52,500 of NZ_PEMX01000002.1, read as the reverse complement.
AGGTCAGCCAGGGCCTGGAGGGCCTCGATGCTTTCCTTGCCGTCACGGCCGTGCTTTTTCAGGACCTTGGCGGTGGCCTGGAGCTGATCGGCAACGGCACCGAAGCGCTGGGCTGCGACAACCGGATCGGGACCGCTTTCGGTCTCTTCCTCGTCGTCACCCCCTTCGCTTTCCTCGTCTTCGTCGTCCGACTCTTCCTTGGCCGCTGGTACCTTGGCACCAGGTACTGGCACTTCGTCGGTCGGTGCGGCGATGTTGTCGTCAGGGTCGATGTAACCGCTGAGGACGTCGGACAGGCGGCCGCCTTCGGCGGTGACGCGGTCGTATTCGCCGAGGATGTAGTCGACAGTGCCCGGGAAGTGAGCGATGGCGCCCATGACTTCACGGATGCCTTCCTCGATACGCTTGGCGATTTCGATTTCGCCTTCGCGAGTCAGCAGCTCGACGGTACCCATTTCGCGCATGTACATGCGCACCGGGTCGGTCGTGCGGCCGATATCGGTTTCAACTGCCGCCAACGCAGCAGCGGCTTCTTCGGCCGCGGCTTCGTCGGTGTCGGCTTCCGCCAACAGAAGGGCATCCGCATCCGGAGCACTCTCGAATACGTTGATCCCCATGTCGTTGATCATGCGGATGATGTCTTCCACCTGTTCCGGATCTGAAATATCCTCAGGCAGGTGGTCGTTGACCTCCGCGTAAGTCAGGTAGCCCTGCTCACGACCGCGGGTGATCAACTCTTTGATACGAGACTGCTGTTGCGCTTTTCCGGACATAACACCCTATCCACTGAAGGTCTTGGCGGGCAAAAAACAAGCCGAGGATTATACCCGAGCATGGGCCTCACGCGCCAGATGAGGTCGGCGTTTGTGCGGGAACATTCCGGCTCAGCAGGGCGAGGAGCTGTGATTTTTCCTCGCTGGTCAATTCGCTTTGACGTGATTTCCTGAGCAGTTGTTCCAGGCTGCGCTCGCGTTGGCGGGCGGACAAGCTAGTTATAGTGTCGAAAAACTGTTGTTCAAGGTTGTCGGCCACGATCAACCATTCCTTTTCGGCCAGGGCCCGCAGCAGACGGCCTTGTTCAGTGCCGTGCCAACGTGCGATCAACTGCATTGAGCTTAGCCCAGGATTCTTCTGCGCAGCTTCGATCAGGGCCACCAGCAGCTGGCTGTACAGGTGTTCTTCGTCGGCGAAGTGGCTGGCATCCTCGACCTTGCCGGCCAGCAATGGATGGTGCAGCAAGGTGCGCAGGGCGGCCAGGGTCGGTGGTTCGACCGGTGCCGGCACCCGCGGCGGTGCTTCGTCGCGCTGCTGCCATGGCTTGCCGCCCTTGCGGTTCTTGTCCCAGGGCTTGTCGCCCCACTGCTTCTTGCCCCCGCCTTTGTTTGGCTTCCACTCCTGTTGCTGATGAACGGGGGCGTAGTCGGGCTGTGGCATGTCGCCGTAGTCGGGGGTATAGCTGGCCATGGCATCGTAGTCATAGCCAGGGTCGTAATCTGGCACGCCGCTGGTCGCCGGGGCCTGTTGCGCCAGTTGCTCGACCTGCTGAGGGTCGAGGCCGGTGATTTCCTTCAGGCGGTTGCGCATGAGCTGACGCAAGTTCGCACCGGGGATCTTTTCGATCAACGGTGCAGCCAGGGTGGCCATGTGTGCCTTGCCTTCCAGCGAGCGCGGGTCGGCTTCGTTGCTCAATTGCTCGAAGAAATAGTCGGCCAGTGGCTGTGCGTGCTGGTTGATCCGGGCCATGAAGGCATCGGTGCCTTCGGCGCGTACCAAGCTGTCCGGGTCTTCACCTTCTGGCAGGAACAGGAAGCGCGCACGGCGGCCATCCTGCAGTGCCGAGAGGGTCGATTCCAGCGCCCGCCAGGCAGCCTTGCGCCCGGCCTGGTCGCCGTCGAAGCAGAACAGTACGCTGGGCACCACGCGGAACAGGCGCTTGAGGTGCTCTTCGCTGGTCGCGGTGCCGAGGGTGGCGACGGCATTGCGCAGGCCTTGTTGGGCCAGGGCGATCACGTCCATGTAGCCTTCGACGACGATTATTTCGTCGAGGTTGCGGTTGTGCTTGCGTGCCTCGTACAGCCCGTAGAGTTCCTGGCCCTTGTGAAACACCGGGGTTTCCGGTGAGTTGAGGTACTTGGGCTTGTCGTCGCCCAGTACCCGGCCGCCAAAAGCGATGATGCGCCCACGGCTATCGCGGATCGGGAACATCACCCGGTCGCGGAAGCGGTCGTAGCGTTTGCCGCTTTCCGCATTCTCGATCAACAAGCCGGCGTCGATCATCACCTTTTGCTGCAGACTGTCGGCGCCCAGGTGCTTGAGCAGGTTGTCCCAGCCCGGCGGCGCGAAGCCCAGGCCGAAGTCTCGGGCGATCTCGCCAGACAAGCCACGGCTCTTGAGGTAGTCCACCGCCGCCTTGCGGGTCGGATGGCTGCGCAGGGCCTGGCGGTAGAACTCCGAGGCGGCATCGAGCAATGGGTACAGCGGCGAATCGGTTGGCTGGCGCGGCTTGTTGTCGCGACGGCCTTGTTCCCTGGGCACTTCCATGCCGGCTGCGCGGGCCAGCTCCTCGACGGCCTGGGGAAAGTCCAGGTTGTCGTGGTCCATGACGAAACCAAGGGCGTTGCCGCCGGCACCGCAGCCGAAGCAGTAGTAGAACTGTTTGTCTGGGCTGACCGTGAAGGAAGGGGTCTTTTCCTTGTGGAACGGGCAGCAGGCGGAGTAGTTCTTGCCGGTTTTTTTCAGCTGAACGCGCGAACTCACCACGTCGACAATGTCGAGGCGGTTGATCAGGTCGTCGATGAAGCTTTGGGGAATCAGCCCGGCCATGGCAGTCTCGTCATCTGGCAACTGGCAAGTCTAAACGCTAACGGGGCGAGTGATGCTAGGGGAAGTGCGAGGGAGTGTGTGCTCGTCGCCAGCCTCCGGCTTGCCGGGGGCTCGTCAGTCAGGACGTGCACGACTGGCCGAAACCAGATCTGACGCTTTGGAACCATTTGCCCGCTGCAAGTTGCTGCAGGCACCTTGGGCTAGCTGCTCAAGGCCAAACAAACCGCTGCCATCGGCCCGGCAGCGAGCCGGGCAGGGCAGAAGCTCTTGCGTAGAACGTCTGTATTAGTACAGGCGAACGGCGCGGCGCTGTTCGCGCTGAACTTTCTTGGCGTGACGCTTAACAGCTGCAGCTGCTTTGCGCTTACGCTCGGCGGTCGGCTTCTCGTAAAACTCGCGGCTACGAACTTCAGCCAGTACACCGGCTTTTTCGCAGGAGCGCTTGAAACGACGCAGAGCTACGTCGAAGGGTTCGTTCTCTTTAACTTTGACGGCTGGCATCCAGGGCTACCTTAATTCATTACCGGGGTAGACGTGCTCCTGGCAAAACAAAGGTGTGCTGGAGAACGTCGGTTTTCAAGGGTTGCGGATGTTAACCCTTAGTACGCCGGAATGCAAAGCCTCTGATCGAAAACCGCTGGTCGGCACCCGGCACGGGGACTATCATGCGCGGCTTCGAATTCAGCCCCCACAAGGGACGAGCCCATGCTAGTACTGGGATTGGAAACATCCTGCGACGAAACCGGCGTCGCATTATACGACAGCGAGCGCGGTTTGTTAGCCGACGCGCTGTTCAGTCAGATCGACCTGCACCGCGTGTTCGGTGGCGTGGTGCCCGAGCTTGCCTCGCGTGACCACGTCAAGCGCATGCTGCCGCTCATCCGCCAGGTGCTGGAGGAAGCTGGCTGCGTCGCCACCGAGATCGACGCCATTGCCTACACTGCCGGCCCTGGCCTGGTCGGTGCGCTGTTGGTCGGCGCCTCGTGCGCCCAGGCCCTGGCTTTCGCCTGGGATATCCCGGCGATCGGTGTGCATCATATGGAAGGCCACCTGTTGGCGCCGATGCTGGAGGAAAACCCTCCCGAGTTTCCGTTCGTCGCTTTGCTGGTTTCCGGCGGCCATACCCAGCTGGTGCGGGTGGATGGCATCGGCCAGTACGAGCTGCTGGGCGAGAGCCTCGACGATGCTGCCGGCGAAGCGTTCGACAAGACCGCCAAGCTGATCGGCCTCAACTACCCGGGGGGGCCGGAAATCGCGCGCCTGGCCGAGCGGGGTGTGCCTGGGCGCTTCGTGTTCCCGCGGCCGATGACCGATCGGCCGGGTCTTGAGTTCAGCTTCAGTGGCCTCAAGACCTTCGCCCTGAACACCTGGCAGCAATGCAAGAATGCTGGCGACGACAACGAGCAAACCCGTTGCGACCTGTCCCTGGCTTTCCAGCAGGCGGTGGTGGAGACTCTGACCATCAAGTGCAAGCGGGCCCTCAAGCAGACTGGCCTCAAGCGCCTGGTCATCGCGGGTGGCGTGAGCGCCAACAAGGCCTTGCGCGCCTCCCTGGAAGACATGCTGGCCGGCCTCAAGGGCAACGTGTACTACGCGCGACCACAGTTCTGCACTGATAACGGTGCGATGATCGCCTATGCCGGTTGCCAGCGTCTGTTGGCCGGGCAGAAGCAGGACTTGGCCATCAGCGTGCAGGCACGCTGGCCCATGGAGCAGCTGCCGCCGCTGTGATGGCGTGCGGGCGCGTCAGAAATGCCTTTCGCGCCCGGCAAACAAGTCGCGCAGATTGTTGCGGTGGCGCCAGACGATCATCACTGTCAGCACGGCGATCGGCAGCAGCGCCTCCGGCTCTCGCCAAGCCAGAAGTGGCAAGGTCAGCGGGGTTGCCACAAGCGCCGCCAGCGAGCTGGTGCGAGTGAGGTAGAAGGTCAACAGCCAAGCGCCGATGGCCAGCAGTGCGGCTGGGAAATACAGGCCCATGAGCATGCCTGCGGCAGTGGCGACGCCTTTGCCGCCGCGGAAGCGGAAATACAGCGGGAACAGGTGGCCGAGCACTGCGCACACGCCGACCCAGGCTTGCTCTTGCAGGCCAAGGCCGGCAGCGCGGGCGAGCAAAACCGGCAACAGCCCCTTGCACAGGTCGCCGAGCAGGGTCAGGATCGCCAGTTTACGGCCCGCCAGGCGTAGCATGTTGGTGGCGCCGGCATTGCCCGAACCGCTGGAACGAGGGTCCGGGCTGCCCGAAAGGCGGCTTAGGACGATGGCGAAGGACAGCGAGCCGAGCAGGTAGGCGAGCAACGCCAGTAACCAAAACATGCTAACTATTCCGGGCGAGGACGCCCTGATTCTAACGGCGCCAGTCGCCCTTGTCGTGCTGTGGAGAGAAGTGCTTGGACAGAGTGTTCATCGAAGGCCTGGAAGTCGATACCGTCATCGGCGCCTATGACTGGGAGCGGGATATTCGCCAGTGCCTGCGCCTGGACCTGAGTTTTGCCTGGGATAACCGCCCGGCAGCCGCCGGTGATGACCTGAACCTGGCACTCGACTATGCCAGTGTGTCGGCGCGGATCCAGGCATTTGCCGAGCAGGCGCGCTTCGAATTGGTGGAAACCTTCGCCGAGCGCCTGGTGGCCGCGCTGATGGAAGAGTTCCACATTCCCTGGGTGCGGTTGAAGCTGACCAAGCCGGGGGCCGTTCCCGCCGCCCGCGGCGGTGTTGGCGTGGAGATCGAGCGCGGATGTCTCTGAACACCGTTTACCTGGGCCTTGGCAGCAACATCGATCGCCACCAGCACCTGTGTGCGGGGCTCGATGCGCTGGCGGCCATTCTCAGCGACATGCAATGTTCCCCGGCGTTCGAGAGCCAGGCTGTGGGGATCAAGAGCGGGCCGTTCATCAACTTCGTGGTCACCGGCAAGACCGATCTGCCGCTGATGGAGCTGGATCGCCGGCTCAAGTTCATCGAGGCGGACAATGGTCGCTATGCTCCGGATCGCAAGGGCCTGCCGCTGGATATCGATGTACTCCTGTATGACGACCTGCATGGCACGTTCGATGGGCTGGTGCTGCCTCGGGCGGAGATCCTGAAGAATGCCTTCGTGCTGTGGCCTTTGTCGTTGCTGGCGCCGGAGCTTGTACATCCAGGTGCGGGCAAAAGCATGGCGCAGCTGTGGCAGGAGGCGCGGATCGACCAGGTGTTGGCACCTGTCGCTTTCGAATGGCGGGGCGTGCAGCTGACCCAGGCGTGAGCCTGTAACGGCCCTTTCGCGGCTAAAGCCGCTCCCACAGTGACCCCATAAGCCTTGGTCTGATGCGATCCCACAGGGACCCCATAGGCCTTGGTCTGATGCGATCCCACAGGGACCCCATAAGCTTTGGTCTGATGCGATCCCTGTGGGAGCGGCTTTAGCCGCGAAAGGGCCGGTGTGGTCAGCCCGGCTTGTAAGCCTCGAGCGCTTTTAGCCGCTCACCGTTGAGGGCCTCGCCCAGGCCTTGCCCGGTCAGCCCGGCTTCCACCAGTGGCTTCACATCCACTGCCCGGGCTGCGGCTGCCGCCCCGCGCAGATAATTACCCTGTGGATAACCTTCACAGGTGGCCATTTCACACGCGGCAATGAAATCCTCGAAACGCTGTGGTCGTCGATAAACGTCGAATTTCTGCAGCATTTCCAGCAATTTTGCAGGCGTTAATTGCAACGCGTTGTCAGCCCGCCCGGCAAACTCACCCACCAGCACGGCCAGTTCCTGGCATTCACGCGGCGCCTTGAAACGCTGATTGAGTGCTTTGATCGCCACTGGCTCCAGCCCTCGCAGCAAGCACGCCCAGCGCACAGCCAGCGGCTGCTGGCGCTCTGCCGCCCGGCGCAGGGCGCCCAGTGCGTGCGCAGGCTGTTCCAGCTCAGGCATCAACTCGTTCAAAGCGCCACAGGTCTGCAATACCTGGATGAACACTTGCGGCTGACTTTCCATCAGCGCCCGTTCGATCTCTTTCCAGCTACGTTCGGCTGTCAGCGCCTGCAATTCGCCAGATTCGGCGATCTGGCGCATCAGCGCCAGTGTTTCATCGGCGACCTTGAAGCCCAAGGGGGCGTAACGTGCGGCAAAGCGGGCAACACGCAACACACGTAGGGGATCTTCGGCGAATGCGGGGGAAACGTGGCGCAGAATGCGTTGTGCAAGGTCGGCCTGGCCATGGTAAGGGTCGAAGACCACGCCCTGTTCATCCTCGGCCATGGCATTGATGGTCAGGTCGCGGCGGATCAGGTCTTCCTCTAGCGTAACGTCCGGGCTGGCGTGAAAGGTGAACCCGCCGTAACCGCGTCCGCTCTTGCGCTCTGTGCGTGCGAGGGCATATTCCTCGCCGGTCTCTGGATGCAGGAACACCGGGAAATCAGCGCCGACCGGGCGGAAGCCCAGGGCATGCATTTCCTCGACCGTGGCGCCAACCACCAGCCAGTCGATATCACTGACCGGGAGCCCGAGCAGGCGGTCGCGTACTGCGCCGCCGACTTTGTAGATGTGCATGTGCAGCCTCCATTACTGCCCACAGGATAACCTGTTGGCAGTAATGGCGGTGCATCAGAGGTGGTGGATGACGGCGAGGTCCATGCGCCCGTAGTCGCCGCTCTCGGCATGTTCCCCGCGCGGTGGCATGTGATGGGTCTTGACCACCTGGTCGCCCTGTACTGTCTCCAGGTGGATATCGAAGCCCCACAAGCGGTGCAGATGCTTGAGCACTTCCTCGGTGGAATCGCCCAGCGGTTTGCGGTTGTGCTGCTGGTGGCGCAAGGTCAGGGAGCGATCGCCGCGGCGGTCGATGCTCCAGATCTGCACGTTGGGCTCGCGGTTGCCCAGGTTGTACTGGGCAGCCAGTTGCTCACGAATTATCCGGTAACCCGCCTCGTCATGGATGGCCGGTACCAGCAGGTCGTCGCGCTGGTCATCATCGAGGATGCTGAACAGTTTCAGGTCACGCATCACCTTGGGTGACAGGTACTGCAGGATGAAGCTCTCGTCCTTGAAGCTGCTCATGGCGAACTTGATGGTAGAAAGCCAGTCACTGCCGGCAATGTCGGGGAACCAGTGGCGATCTTCCTCCGTCGGGTTTTCGCACATGCGGCGGATGTCGGTGTACATGGCAAAGCCCAGTGCATACGGGTTGATGCCGCTGTAGTACGGGCTGTCGAAACCGGGCTGGAACACAACGCTGGTGTGGGACTGCAGGAACTCGATCATGAAGCCTTCAGTGATCAGGCCTTCGTCGTACAGGTCATTCATCAGGGTGTAGTGCCAGAAGGTGGCCCAACCTTCATTCATCACCTGGGTCTGGCGCTGTGGGTAGAAGTACTGGGCGATCTTGCGCACGATGCGCACCACCTCGCGCTGCCAGGGTTCGAGCAGCGGAGCGTTCTTCTCGATGAAGTAGAGGATGTTTTCCTGCGGCTCGGAGGGGAAGCGGGCATCGTCGCGGTCACCGCCTTTGTCCGCACTCTTTGGAATCGTGCGCCACAGGTCGTTGATCTGCCGCTGCAGGTGCTCTTCCCGGTCTTTCTGACGCCGGCGTTCTTCCTCAGCGGAGATCGGATAGGGGCGCTTGTAGCGGTCCACGCCGTAGTTCATCAGCGCATGGCAGGAGTCGATCAGGTCCTCCACGGCGTCGATGCCGTGGCGTTCCTCGCACTGGGCGATGTACTGCTTGGCGAACACAAGGTAATCGATGATGGATGTGGCGTCGGTCCAGGTGCGGAACAGGTAATTGCCTTTGAAGAAGCTGTTGTGGCCATAGCAGGCGTGGGCAATCACCAGTGCCTGCATGCACATGGTGTTCTCTTCCATCAGGTAGGCGATGCACGGATCGGAATTGATCACGATCTCGTACGCCAGACCCATCTGGCCCCGGCTGTAGGACTTCTCGGTACTGAGGAACTGCTTGCCGTAGGACCAATGGTGGTAACCCAGCGGCATGCCGACGGACGCGTAGGCATCCATCATCTGCTCGGCAGTGATCACCTCGATCTGGTTGGGGTAGGTGTCCAGGGCGTAACGCTCGGCCAGCCGACTGATTTCCCGATCGTAGGTCTGGATCAGTTCGAACGTCCACTCGGACCCGGTGGAAATGGGTTGGCGTCTCTGTGCTCTGGCGGTCATGTGGCTAACCTGCGCTGGAAGAGTTCACGGAAGACCGGGTAGATATCGCCGGCCGATACCAACTGCTGCTGGGCGAATGTGTCGGGGAAGGCTTCACCGATTCGCTCGTACTCGTACCACAACGCCTGGTGCTCACGGGGGGTGATCTCAACGTAAGTGTAGTACTGCACATGCGGCATGATCTGCTTGGACAGGATCTCGCGGCAGATCGGCGAGTCGTCGTTCCAGTTGTCGCCGTCGGACGCCTGGGCGGCATAGATGTTCCAGTCGGCGGCCGGGTAACGTTCAGCCATGATTTCCTGCATCATCTTCAGCGCACTGGAGACGATGGTGCCGCCAGTTTCCCGGGAATAGAAGAATTCTTCCTCGTCGACTTCGCGGGCGCTGGTGTGGTGGCGGATGAACACCACCTCGATCCGGTCGTAGTTTCGCTTGAGGAACAGGTACAGCAGGATGAAGAAGCGTTTGGCGATATCCTTGGTGGCCTGAGTCATCGAACCGGACACGTCCATCAGGCAGAACATCACCGCCTTGGAACTGGGATTGGGTTGCTTGACCAGCAGGTTGTACTTGAGGTCGAACGTGTCGAGGAAGGGCAGGCGGTTGATGCGTGCCTTGAGCCGTTCGATTTCCTGTTCGACTTCCTGGATATCGGTGAAGTTGTCGGGTTCTTCGATCTTCAGCCGGTCCAGTTCCTTCTGTGCTTCGCGCAGCAGCGCACGGCTGCTGCCGGTCAGGGCGATGCGCCGGGCGTGCGCCGAGCGCAGGGTACGGACGATGTTGATGCGTGACGGGTTGCCCTCGTTGGCGATGCCAGCTCGCACGGTCTTGAAGGTGTCGGCGCCGGTCAGGTGGCGTTTGACCAGGTTGGGCAGTTCGAGGTCTTCGAACATGAATTCGAGAAACTCTTCCTGGGTGATCTGGAAGACGAAGTCATCCATCCCCTCGCCGGAGTTGCCGGCCTTGCCGCGGCCACCGCCGCCCCCGCCGCCTTGTGGCCGAGGGATATGCTCGCCAGCGGTGAACTCCTTGTTGCCTGGGTGCACGATGGTCTGCTTGCCGCCCCGGCCATGGTGCAGCACAGGTTCATCGATGTCCCGTCCCGGAATGCTGATCTGTTCGCCATGTTCCATGTCCATGATGGAACGGCGGCTCACGGCCTCTTCGACGGCCTTCTTGATGTGTTCACGGTAACGCCGCAGGAAGCGCTGGCGGTTGACCGTGCTCTTGTTCTTGCCGTTCAGGCGTCGGTCGATAACGTAGCTCATGGTCCCTCCGGTAGCTGGGAGCAGCTGCAAGCCACAAGCTTCAGACTGCTGGAATCAGCAGCCACCGCTGCTTCACGCTACGGCGCCGGGCTTGCGCTCGGCGCTGGGCAGCTTGAAGCGAGCGGCTTGTAGCTTGCCGCTTTATTGCGATTTCCTGACCCGCAGGTACCATTCCGAGAGCAGGCGAACCTGTTTGTCGGTGTAGCCACGTTCCACCATCCGCGTGACGAAGTCGTTGTGCTTCTGTTGGTCCTCCTTGCTGGCCTTGGCGTTGAAGCTGATGACCGGCAGCAGGTCCTCGGTGTTGGAGAACATTTTCTTCTCGATCACCACCCGCAGCTTCTCATAGCTGAGCCAGCTCGGGTTCTTGCCATTGTTGTTGGCGCGGGCACGCAGCACGAAGTTGACGATCTCGTTGCGGAAGTCCTTCGGATTGCTGATGCCTGCCGGTTTCTCGATCTTTTCCAGTTCTTCGTTGAGGGCGATGCGGTTGAGGATCTCGCCGGTTTCCGGATCGCGGTATTCCTGGTCCTGGATCCAGAAGTCGGCGTACAGCACGTAGCGGTCGAAGATGTTCTGACCGTATTCGCTGTAGGACTCGAGGTAGGCCGTCTGGATTTCCTTGCCGATGAACTCGATGTAGCGCGGTGCCAGGTACTCCTTCAGGTAGCGCAGGTAACGCTCGCGTACTTCGGCCGGGAACTGTTCTTGCTCGATTTGCTGTTCCAGCACGTACAGCAGGTGCACCGGGTTGGCTGCCACTTCATGTGGATCGAAGTTGAACACCTTGGAGAGAATCTTGAAGGCGAAGCGGGTCGACAGGCCGTTCATGCCTTCGTCGACGCCCGCCGCATCGCGGTACTCCTGGATCGACTTGGCTTTCGGGTCGGTGTCCTTGAGGTTTTCGCCGTCGTAGACGCGCATCTTCGAATAAATGTTGGAGTTTTCCGGCTCCTTCAGGCGTGAGAGCACGGTGAACTGGGCGAGCATCTTCAGCGTGTCTGGCGCGCAATGGGCCTTGGCCAGCGAGCTGTTGATCAGCAGCTTGTCGTAGATCTTGATCTCATCGCTGACCCGCAGGCAGTACGGCACCTTGACGATGTAGATCCGGTCGATGAACGCCTCGTTGTTCTTGTTGTTGCGGAAGGTGTGCCACTCCGATTCGTTGGAGTGGGCCAGCAGGATACCGGTGTAGGGAATGGCCCCAAGGCCTTCGGTACTGTTGTAGTTGCCTTCCTGGGTGGCGGTGAGCAAGGGGTGCAGGACCTTGATCGGCGCCTTGAACATTTCGACGAATTCCATCAGGCCCTGGTTGGCCCGGCACAGAGCGCCCGAATAGCTGTAGGCATCGGCGTCGTTCTGCGGGAATTCCTCGAGCTTGCGGATATCGACCTTGCCGACCAGGGCGGAGATGTCCTGGTTGTTCTCGTCGCCCGGCTCGGTCTTGGCGATGGCGATCTGGTTAAGGATCGAGGGGTACAGCTTCACTACCCTGAACTTGCTGATGTCACCGCCGAACTCCTGCAGGCGCTTGGTGGCCCAGGGCGACATGATGGTGTTCAGGTAGCGCCGCGAGATGCCGTACTCCTCCTCGAGAATGGCCCCGTCTTCGGTGGCATTGAACAAGCCCAAGGGCGACTCGAACACTGGCGAGCCCTTGATTGCGTAGAAGGGCACCTTTTCCATCAACTGCTTGAGTTTCTCGGCCAGCGACGATTTACCGCCGCCTACCGGGCCCAGCAGATAGAGGATCTGCTTCTTCTCTTCCAGGCCTTGGGCGGCATGGCGGAAGTACGAAACGATCTGGTCGATGCACTCTTCCATGCCATGGAAGTCGGCAAAGGCCGGATACCGGCGAATGACCTTGTTGGAAAAGATTCGCGACAGCCTGGAGTTGGTTGAGGTGTCGATCAGTTCTGGCTCACCGATGGCCAGCAACAGCCGTTCAGCCGCCGATGCGTAGGCACTGCGATCCTCTTTGCACAGCTCGAGGTACTCCTGCAGCGAGAGTTCTTCCTGGCGCGTAGACTCGAAGCGTTGTTGGAAGTGGCTAAAAATGCTCATGACGTCACCTCGCTCGATACGTGGAGACGACGCCGGATCAGTCAGCTGATGCTGGCATGCAACCGGGTTCGCCGATTGCTGTATACCCCCCAGAACACCCTGAAACGCTACCGATGACCCGCACGCCGGTGTACCGGCTCTCCCCTTTTTTTGGATGGCCTGCGCTTAAGAATAGTTGGTTATCCGCAAGGTCAAGGGCGCGCAGTGCAGAAGTTACGAACGACCGTTCGTCAGGTGGGCTGCGAGCCCGCGTGGGGCGCGGGCTGCAGTAAATATGAAAAAATTATTCGGCAGCGCCTTGAGCGGTCTCTGCCGGGTAGGTGGCGCGCCATAGTTCGAAGCCGCCATCGACGCTGTACACCTCGGAGAAACCTTGGCCGACCAGGTAGGCCGCTGCGCTCTGGCTGGAGTTACCGTGGTAGCAGACCACCAGGGTCGGGGCATCTAGGTCGGCATTGCGGATGAACTCGGCGACCGAGTGGTTATCCAGATGCTTGGCACCGGTGATGTGGCCGGCGGCAAAGGCTTGCGGGTCGCGAATGTCGACGACTACCGCACCTTGTGCGCGCAGTGCCAGGGCCTGCTCGGGAGGGATGCGCTTGAATTCGCTCATGGTACGGCTCTCTTCAGGATTGATCGTTCAGTGTAGTGGGTTGTGCAGGCAGACGGACATTGCCGTCGTCGGTGCAGTCGCAGCGGTGGTATTCACCGCTGTCAACGTTGTACAGGGTCATGGCGCCCCCCCACACGCAGCCGGTGTCCAGAGCGATGATGCCAGGCTCGTCGACCTGGCCCTGGAGTGCAGCCCAGTGGCCAAAAATGATCGTCACGTGGCGGGAGCGGCGGTCTTTGTGGGCATACCAGGGTTTGTAGCCCTTGGGTGCGGTGCCCAGGCCTTCCTTGCTCTTGAGGTCGAGCTTGCCTGCGGGGGTGCAGAAGCGCATGCGCGTAAGGTAATTGGTGATGACCCGCAGGCGCTCGATACCGGTGAGGTGTTTGCTCCACTTGTTCGGCTCATTGCCGTACATGCCATCCAGATACAGCTTCAGTCGGCCGTCGTCGCGCAGCACTTCTTCGACTTCCGCAGCGAGCTTCAGGGCCTGGCCAAGGGTCCACTGTGGCGGGATACCGGCATGAACCAGGGCGACGCCGCGGGGCTCGTCGTAATGCAGCAGCTTCTGCTGGCGCAGCCAGTCGAACAACTGATCGGCGTCCGGCGCCTCGATGACCTCGCGCAGGGTGTCGCTCTTCTTCAAGCGCTCGACATTTTGCCAGGCAGCCAGCAGGTGCAGATCATGGTTGCCCAGCACGCACACCAGTGACTGGCGGATCGAGTAGAGGTAGCGCAGGGTTTCCAGCGACTCGGGGCCGCGGTTGACCAGGTCGCCGACCAGCCAGAGGCGGTCGACCGCCGGGTTGAAGTTGACCCGCGCGAGCAGGCATTTGAGCGGACCAAGGCAGCCTTGCAGGTCTCCGACGGCGTAGGTAGCCATCAGTGCAGCGCTCCAGGAACCGCGAGGCGGAAGGGTGCGATGTCGGCTTCGAAGCGCTTGCCGTCTTCGGCGAACATCTCGTAGCTGCCCTGCATGGTGCCGACGCGTGTGCTGATCACCGCGCCACTGCTGTAGGTGTGGCTCTGGCCAGGTTCGATGGTCGGCTGCTGGCCGACCACGCCGGCACCGCGCACTTCCTCGACTTCGCCATCACCGTTGGTGATCAGCCAGTGGCGTGACAGCAGCTTGGCTTTGACCAGGCCGTTGTTCTGCACGGTGATGGTGTAGGCGAAGGCGAAGCGACTGCTTTCGGGGTCGGATTGGTCTTTCAGGTAACGGGTCACGACGCTGACGTCGATCTGATAGCGAGGGTCGGACATGCAAGGGCCTTGGGCGAACTGACGCAATAATGCAGTCTAGGCCATTGGCAGGGTGGAGGGCCAGCGGTGTAGGGGCTTGGAGGGTGTGCTGTCAGTGCCGGCCCCTTCGCGGGTAAACCCGCTCCCACAGGGACCGCACAGGCTCCTGGGGTTGCGCAATTCCTGTGGGAGCGGGCTCACCCGCGAAAGGGTCGGTGCAGGCTGAACCTGCTCCCACAGGGTGGACTGCACAGGCTCCTGGGGTTGCGCAATTCCTGTGGGAGCGGGTTCACCTGCGAAAGGGCCGGTGCAGGCTGAATCAGGCTTGCTGGTCGGCCAGCTGATCGGCCAGGCGCACGAACGCCGCCAGGTCGAGCTGTTCAGGGCGCAGGCTGCCATCCACGCCAGCGGCCTCGATTGCGGCGCTGTCGAGCAGGCCTTTCATGGTGTTGCGCAGGGTCTTGCGACGCTGGTTGAACGCCTCACGCACCACCTGCTCCAGCAACCGTGCATCCTTGGCCGGGTGCGGCAGCACTTCGTGCGGCACCAGGCGCACGATTGCCGAGTCGACCTTCGGCGGCGGGTTGAACGCGCCTGGGCCGACGTTGAACAGGTGTTCCACGCGGCAGTGGTACTGGACCATGATCGACAGGCGACCCCAGTCACCCCCGCCTGGGCCGGCAGCCATGCGCTCGACCACTTCCTTCTGCAGCATGAAGTGCATGTCACGGATCAGTCCGGCATGGCTGAGCAGGTGGAAGATCAACGGGGTAGAGATGTTGTACGGCAGGTTGCCGACCACCTTCAGGCTGCGTGGTGGCACACCCAGCTGGTTGAAGTCGAACTTCAACGCATCGCCCTGGTGCAGGCGGAAATTATCGCGGCCAGCGAACTTGTGCTGCAGGATCGGGACCAGGTCCTTGTCCAGCTCGACAACGTCCAGCTGAGCGCCACTGCCCAGCAAGCCTTCGGTCAGGGCGCCCTGGCCCGGGCCGATTTCCAGCAGGTGTTCGCCAGCCTTGGCGTTGATGGCGCGCAGGATGCGGTCGATGATGCCTGCATCGTGCAGGAAGTTCTGGCCGAAGCGCTTGCGTGCCCGGTGTTGGTATTGCTCGTTCATGGTCGGTTCTCGGCCATCTGGTAGGCGGTTTCCAGGGCTACGCGCAGGCTGCCGGTGTCGACCTTGCCGCTACCGGCGAGGTCCAGGGCAGTGCCGTGGTCGACCGATGTGCGGATGATCGGCAGGCCCAAGGTCACGTTGACGGCTGCGCCAAAGCCTTTGTACTTGAGTACGGGCAGGCCCTGGTCGTGGTACATCGCCAGCACTGCATCGCAGTGCTCCAGATATTTGGGGGTAAACAGGGTATCGGCCGGCAGTGGGCCGCGCAGGTCCATGCCTTCAGTGCGCAGGCGGGCCAGCGTCGGCTCGATGATGTCGATTTCTTCGCGGCCAAGATGGCCGCCTTCTCCGGCATGCGGGTTGAGGCCGCAGACCAGGATGCGCGGGTTGGCGATGCCGAACTTGTCGCGCATGTCGGCGTGCAGGATGCGGGTAACCCGCTCCACACGTTCGGCAGTGATGGCGTCGGCAATGTCCCGCAGCGGCAGGTGCGTGGTCACCAGGGCAACGCGCAGGCCACGGGTGGCCAGCAGCATCACCACCTGGGCGGTGCGGGTCAGGTCGGCAAGAAATTCGGTATGGCCGGAGAAGGCGATACCGCTTTCGTTGATCACGCCCTTGTGCACTGGCGCGGTGATCATCCCGGCGAATTGCCCATCAAGGCAACCTTGGCCGGCACGGGTCAGCGTTTCCAGCACGAACGCCGCGTTGGCCTTGTTCAGCTGGCCCGCCACCACGGGCGCAGCCAAGGGTGTATCCCATACGTACAGGCTACCGGCAGGCGCAGGCTGGTCAGGCCATTGGCCTGGCGCTACCGCTAGCAGGTTGACCGCCAGCCCCAGCTGCGTGGCCCGCTCGGCGAGCAGGTCACGGCTGGTGATGGCAATCAGGGGATGGGGCTGGGCGTCGGCGGCGAGCAGCAGGCACAGGTCAGGGCCTATGCCGGCTGGTTCGCCGGGAGTGACGGCGAAGCGCAGGGGCTTCACTTCGCGGCCTGGTCAGCGCCAGGCAGCTTGATTTCAACGTAGGCTTCGTCGCGGATCTGGCGCAGCCAGGTCTGCAGCTCTTCGTCGTACTTGCGGTTGCGCAGCACGTTCATGGCCTGTTGCTCACGCGCCTGTTCGGTGCTGTCGGTAGCGCGACGGCCCAGCACTTCCAGGACGTGCCAGCCGTACTGGGTCTTGAATGGCTTGGTCACCACGCCTTGCTGGGCGTCGGCCATCTGCTCGCGGAACTCAGGCACCAGGCTGTTCGGGTCGACCCAGTTGAGATCGCCGCCGTTGAGTGCCGAACCTGGGTCTTCCGAGAAGCTCTTCGCCAGTTCGCCGAAATCTTCGCCGTTCTGGATACGCTCGTACAGGCGCTCGGCCAACTGCTTGGTGGCTGCTTCGCTGCGGATTTCGCTCGGCTTGATCAGGATATGACGGACATGCACTTCGTCACGCAGCACGTTCTCGCCGCCACCGCGCTTCTCTTCGAGCTTGAGAAGGATGAAGCCGTTGGGGATGCGGATTGGCTGGGTGATGTCGCCGACTGCCATGCTGCTGAGCATCTTGGCGAAGTCCGGTGGCAGCTGGGCCGCTTTACGCCAGCCCATTTCGCCACCTTCCAGGGCGTTTTCGCTGGCCGAGTTGGCAATCGCCACCTGGCCGAAGTCGGCGCCCTGGCGCAGTTGCTGGTACAGCTCGCCAACCTTGCGTGCAGCTTTCTGGATGTCGTCCGAGTTGGCGGCTTCCGGGGTCGGGATGAGGATGTTGGCCAGGCGGTACTCTTCCGACATCTGCATCTTGCCCATGTCCGAGGCGAGGAAGTTCTTCACTTCCTGCTCGGACACCTGGATGCGCTCGGCAACGCGACGCTGACGCACGCGGCTGATGATCATCTCGCGCTTGACCTGCTCACGGGCGTCGTCGAACGACAAGCCGTCATGGGCGAGGGCGGCGCGGAACTGCTCCAGGGACATGCCATTGCGCTGGGCAATGGTACCGATGGCCTGGTTCAGTTCTTCGTCGGTGATGCGGATCCCCGAACGCTCGCCAATCTGCAGCTGCAGGTTCTCGACGATCAGGCGTTCCAGTACCTGCTGCTCCAGTGCGCCGGTCGGTGGTACGCCACCGCCGCGCTTGGCGATGGTCTGCTGCACCTCGTGGACGCGCTGGTCCAGCTGGCTTTGCATGACCACGTCGTTGTCGACGATGGCTACCACGCGGTCCAGAGGTTGTACCGCGGCATGCACCGCGCCACTCAGCAATGCAGCGCCCAGCAATACCGGGCGCAGTCGATCAATAAGCTTGGTCTTCACGTGTACGGTAACCTTGAATGCCTTGGTCGAGGAACGATTCCACCTTGTTGCCCACTACGCCGCCGAGGCCTTTCAGGACGATTTGCAGGAAGATGCCGTGGTCACCCTTTTCGTTTGTCGGGGTAGCCTGGCTAAAGTCGTCGGAGTCGATCCAGTAACGGTTGATCAGGCGCAGCTTCCAGCAGCAGTTGTCGTACTCGAAGCCACCCATGGCTTCCAGGGTACGGTTGCGGTTGTAGTCATGCTGCCAGCGGGCGATCACGCTCCATTGCGGCACGAGCGGCCAGATCACCGAGAAGTCGTGCTGCTGGATCTTGTAGTAATCCTTGATGAAGTTCGGGTCGCCCGGCGTGCCATAGTCGCCGCCGCCCACTTTCCAGGTACCGGTGGTGGAATCGTAAGCGATGGTGTCATTGCGGTAGCGATAACCGAAGTTGACCACCTTGTTCGGGTTGTCTTCAGGCTGGTAGTGGAACATCGCGCTGCCCGAGCGGGTGCTGCGGCTGTCCGGGTCCCAGTTGAAGTCCGAATTGAAGCGCCAGTCGCGGTTGAAGTAGTAGTTGTACAGCAACGCGTATGGCGACACATCCGACTGCGAGTCCTTGCGGGTACGGTAGTCGATGCCGGGCAGCTGGACCTTGCGGTCCTTGAAGTAGTAGGCCTGGCCGATGCTGAAGTTCTGGCGCTCGAAGCCGTTGTCCTCGATCCAGCGGGTGGTCACACCCAGCGACAGCTTGTTCTCGTCACCGATACGGTCGGTGCCGGAGAAGCGGTTGTCGCGGAACAGCGAGTCGTAGCTGAACAGGGTTTCACCCGTGTCGAACAGCGGGATGTCCTTCTGGTCCTTGTACGGGACGTAGAGGTAGTACATGCGCGGTTCGAGGGTCTGCCGGTAGTTGGTACCGAACAGCGAGGTGTTGCGGTCGAAATACAGGCCGCTGTCGACCGAAGCGATCGGAATATCACGGTTCAGCGTGCTGTTGTAGCTGCCGTATGCCGGGTTGGCCGATTGCGCAATGGCTTGGGCCTGGCCTTGGCTGTCCAGATCGAGGTCATAGTGCGTGTAGGCATATTTCAGCTTGGGCGTGATGTAACCATAGCTGGCTTGCATCGGCAGGCTGATCGACGGCGCAACATTCAGGCGCGTGCCGTTGGCCCGTGCAATGCCACTGATGTTCTGGTCCAGGCGGCGGCCATCGGGACCGGCGGTGGTGTCGAGGTTGCCGTCCTTGTCGAACACCGTGTCGTTCTTGAGGTTACGGTCGAAGCGTACTGCTTCGGTTTCGTAACCCATGTCCAGACCGCCCGGATGGAACGGCAGTGCACCGTTGAGGGTGATCTGCGGCAGCTTGTCGTACGGCGTAATCTGCGACAGGGTCGCCATCTCGTACGCTTGCGCATTCAGGCGGGCGGTGTAGGTGTCGCCACGCCAGGTCAGGGCACCTTGCTGGTTGACCACGTCCCGGCTCTTGACGCCAATCTGGTCGGTTTCCAGGTCCTGGAAGTAGAACGGATCGCTGATGTCGGTGTAATCAACTTCAGTCATCAGGCGCTCGTCCAAGCCACCCTTGTGCTGCCAGTTGATCATCCAGCGTTCTTTCTTGTAGTCCGTCTGCAGCTTGCGATCGTCGTCCTCGTCGTTGAGGTAGCCGCCGCCGAACTGGCCTTCGCTGGACTTGGTCAGGTAGCGGAACTCGCCTTCCATCAGCAGGCCGCGCTTGGTCATGTAGCGCGGGTACAACGTGGCGTCATAGTTGGGCGCCAGGTTGAAGTAGTAAGGCGTGACCAGCATGAAGCCGGTGTCGCTGGTGCTGCTGAACGACGGCGGCAGGAAGCCGGACTGGCGACGGTCGTCGATCGGGAAGTAGATGTACGGTGTGTAGAGCACCGGGAAATCTTTGACCCGCAGGGTGACGTTGGTCGCGGTACCGAAACCGGTCGCCGGGTTCAGGGTGATGTTGTTGCCCTTCAGCTGCCAGGCGTTGCTGCCCGGTTCGCACGTGGTGTACGTACCGTCCTTGAGGCGGATGATGGCGTTTTCGCCACGCTTGGCGTACAGGGCGTTGCCGCGGATGTGCGACTTGTGCATCACGTATTCGGCGTTGTCGACCTGGGCTTCGCCGGTGTCGAGCTGGATCTCTGCCTGGTCACCGACGACCAGCGAGCCGTTGTCGCGGATCTTGACGTTGCCCTTGAGCTCGCCACGGTTCTCGGCCTGGTACAGGTTGGCTTCGTCGGCTTCGGCCTGCATGCTGCCCTGGCGCATGACCACGTCACCCGCGAGGGTAGCGATCTGCTGCTCCTGCTGGTACTTGGAGACCTTGGCGTTGATGTAGGTCGGCGACTCGTCCTTCGGCGTGGAGTCGGCCATGCCCGGGCGGGTCGGCTCGATGTACGCACCGCCACAATACGGGCCGGTTTCGGCCAGCTGGGCGGCAGTGAGCTTCTCGCGTGGAACCCAGTCGAGGTGGCTGTAATCTTCGCTGCGCGACTTCAGGCCACGGCCCTTGGCCTCGGTGACCAGCATCGGCTTGTCGGCGCTCTCGGCCTCGGCCGACTCGGCTTCGGTGCCGGACGTGAGCGCAGCACCTTCGTGCACCGGGCGCGGAGGCAGGTTGTTGGCTGGGGTCTTGGGCTTGCAGTCCCAACCACCGGAGGCGGACACTTGGCAGTCGAACTGCTCGGCAGCCACCACATAGGAGGTGGCAAGAGGTTGCATGGCCAGCAGACCGCCGGTTACCAGCAACGGAAACTTTCTACGAAACGCGGGGGATTTCAATGCCATCTTATTAGTCCGGGCTTCCTGCGTGCCATCTGCCCGCGTGTGGGGCCGCACGCCTCTCGATGGTCTGAAAAAGATGCTGGATAATAAAGCATGACCCGCTTGACGGCTAGGGCCGTCGGAGACCCTTGTAATGCCTGAACACGATGTACGCCTGCAACAACTGACTGTCTGGCTCCATGAGCAGCTCGATCGACTTTTCCGCGACAACGCCTGGGGCGAGGTGCCCGAGGGCAGCCTGACCGCCGCCAGCAGCGACGCCAGCTTCCGCCGTTACTTCCGCTGGCAGGGGGCGGGCCACAGTTTCGTGATCATGGACGCGCCGCCTCCGCAGGAAAACTGCCGACCATTCGTCGCCATTGACCATCTGCTGGCCAGTGCAGGCGTGCATGTGCCGCAGATCCATGCGCAGGACCTGGAGCGCGGCTTCCTGTTGCTGGGTGACATGGGCCATCAGACATACCTGGACATCATTCAGGCCGACAATGCCGATGGCCTGTTTGCCGATGCGATTGACGCCCTGCTGGCCTTCCAGCGTCTGCCAATGGGCGCGCCATTGCCCAGCTACGATGACGCCTTGCTGCGCCGTGAAGTCGAACTGTTCCCGGAGTGGTACGTAGGCCGTGAGCTTGGCCTGGCCTTCACGCAAGCGCAGAAAGCCAGCTGGCAGCGTATCAGCCAACTGCTGATCGACAGCGCCCTGGCCCAGCCCAAGGTGCTGGTGCACCGTGACTACATGCCGCGCAACCTGATGCAAAGCACCCCGAACCCAGGCGTGCTGGACTTCCAGGACGCAGTCTATGGCCCGGTCACCTACGACATCACCTGTCTGTTCAAGGACGCTTTCCTCAGCTGGCCGCAGGCGCAGGTCGAAGTCTGGTTGCGCAGCTACTGGGACCAGGCGCGAGCCGCCGGTATTCCGGTGCAGCCGGTATTCGGCGATTTCCAGCGTGCCAGTGACCTGATGGGCGTGCAGCGCCACCTCAAGGTGATCGGTATCTTCGCGCGAATCTGCCATCGTGACGGAAAACCGCGTTATCTGGCCGACGTCCCGCGATTCTTCGCCTATATAGATGAAGTGGTCAGCCGTCGCCCGGAGCTTGCCGAACTGGGCCAGCTGATTGCCGAGTTGCAAGCCGGAGCGCATGCATGAAGGCGATGATTCTTGCGGCAGGCAAAGGCGAGCGCATGCGCCCGCTGACCCTGCATACCCCCAAACCGCTGGTGCCAGTCGCGGGTCAGCCACTGATCGAATATCACCTGCGCGCGCTGGCGGCGGCCGGGTTTACCGAGGTGGTGATCAACCACGCCTGGCTTGGCCAGCAGATCGAAGATCATCTGGGCGATGGCGGCCGGTTCGGCCTGAGCATCCGTTACTCGGCCGAAGGGGAGCCGCTGGAAACCGGCGGCGGAATCTTCAAAGCCCTGCCGTTGCTGGGGAGCGAGCCCTTTGCCCTGATCAACGGCGATGTCTGGACCGACTACGACTTCACGCAACTGCGCACGCCGCTGCGTGGGCTGGCGCACCTGGTGCTGGTCGACAACCCAGGGCATCACGGGCGTGGCGACTTCCGTCTGCGCGAGGATCGGGTGATCGATGGTGACGACGCCCCCGGTACGCTGACGTTCAGCGGACTCTCGGTGCTGCACCCGGCGCTGTTCGAAGGCTGCCAGGCGGGGGCCTTCAAGTTGGCGCCGTTGTTGCGTCAGGCGATGGCGTCGGGCCAGGTGAGTGGCGAGCATTACCGTGGCCTTTGGGTGGATGTCGGTACCCTTGAGCGCTTGGCCGAGGCCGAGCGCTTGATCGGCGAGCGCGCCTGACATGTGGTGGCCAGGCACGGTAATCGGGTTGGGCGCAGGCTTCGCGGTCGCCAGTATCCCCGGGGCGCTGCTCGGTGCCTTGCTGGGCCAGGCGATGGACCGGCGCCTGCGCTTGCAGGGTTGGGACGACATGTGCGAGCGCCTGGGTGCTCGCCCGGTCCTGCAAGACGATGAGTTGCTGTTCGTCTTGCTCGGGCGGCTGGCCAAGAGTGATGGTCGTGTGGCCGAGCAGCACATTCAGCAGGCGCGGCAGGAAATGGTCCGCCTGGACATGCCCGAGGCGGCGCGGTTGCGGGCCATCGCCGCGTTCAACCGGGGCAAGGCGGGCAATGACCGGCTGTCGGGCCACCTGCGCCGGATCCGGCTGCAGCCGCATGCTGCCGAGGGTACCCTCCGTGCCTGCTGGCGCATGGCCTGGGCCGACGGTAAGGCCGGGCGCCATGAGCGCGAGCTGCTACTGGAGTGGGGGCAAAAGCTGGGCCTGAGCCGTCGCCAGGTACAGGCAATGTCGCTGGAGTACGAGCCGCGCAAGGTGCCGGCGTCAGCGGCGGCTATGAACTATGCGGCAGCACTGCGCTTGCTGGGCATCGAGGCCGACACTGAAGGGGACCAGGTCAAGCAGGCTTACCGGCGCCTGGTCAGCAAGCATCATCCGGACAAGCTGGCGGGCAGCGGAGCAAGCGAGGCGCAAGTGCGCGAAGCGACCGAGCGGACCCGCGAACTGCACCAGGCCTATGCCATCGTGCGCAAGCGGCAGGGGTTCTAGCAGGGGCGCACAGCGCCCCTGGCCATTCACACTACTGTTGCGGGCTCATCCAGCCTCGAACCCGGCGGAACAGCTGCTCCTGCTCGCCGTCCTTGTTCGCCGGCATGGCAATCAGCGAGAGCTGCTTGTACTGGCTGTCCTTCTGCCGCTTGCTGGCCTGCAAGCGCAGCGCGGCGGCATTGCGGTCGCCGGTACGGGTGGCGTAGTAGAGGTCGGCCGTCGGCACCTTGAGGGTTGGCGTCAGGCTTTCCAGATCGTGCTCGACCCGCGCCGGCGTCTGCGCCGCCACCATCACCAGTTTCTGCACCTGCGGCGGTTGCTTCTCGCTCAGGTAGCGCGCTGCCCAATAGGCGCCGCTGCCGTGACCGATCAGCACGATGCTGCGCGAATTGTGCTGTTGCGCATAGGCTACGGCAGCATCCAGGCGGGCGAAGATGCGTTCAGCGTCGGCCACGTCGTTCTGTTCGCTGGCTTGCTCGGCGTCGGTGCTTTCTGCGGTCTCGGCGTCGGCGGCCGTGGCCTGGGCGACGTTGGCGTTGGCGTCGGCAGGGGTGTCCTTGGCCGGTGCGCTTTCGCCTGTCTTCTGCTCAGGCGCTGGCGCCGGCTTGGCCTCTACCCGCGCCTGCGGGGCGTCGGCGAGCAGGTCGGGCAGGCTCACGCTCAGGCTGTGCCAGCCGATATCCGGGAACTTGCGCCGCAGCGGCCCGACTGCATTGGGCCAGTCGGCATTCTCGCCAGCGCCAGGCACGATGATCACGGCACCTTGCGGATCAGCGAGGTTGGCCGGTTTCCAAAGGGCCAGGAAGCTGTCCGCTCCGGCCTGCAGGGTCTGTTGTTCGGCTTTTGGTACCAGGCGCTCCAGGGCTTGCGCGCCCTCCTGGCTGCGCTCCAGCAGCGGTGGGCGTGGCGCCGCGGCGGAGGGCGCCTCGGTTGCAGCCTCTGGCGTGGCCGCATCGGCGGCCAGGGCGGCGAGTGATAGGAGCGAGGCCAGGCAGCACATTGCCAGCGTCGTGCGATAAAGTGTGGACATGAATCAACCCAAGGCCAGAATGATACCGGCAGCCTAATAGTATTTGCCCGCGGCGGCCATGCTGCATGGCCGCCCTTGCCAAGACGAGCGTGTAGATGAAGCGATTGCGTCGCCTGTTGGTTATCGGCTGGTTGTGCCTGCCCTTGATCGCGTTGGCACGGCCGCAGGTGTCGCCAGCGGTGACCTTGGAGCCTGCACAGCAGCAATGGCTCGAAAGCCATCGCAGCTTGCGTGTCGGTCTGGTGCTGCAGGCGCCCTACGCCCAGTTCGACCGGCGTCTGCAACAGCTTTACGGCGCCAACGTCGAGCTGGTGAACTGGTTGGGACAAGCGTTGGGCCTGGACCTGACCTGGCGCAACTTCACTGACCAGGCCAGCCTTGAACATGCCTTGCAGGCGGGAGAAATCGATTTTGCCCCAGGGCTGACGCAAACCCCGGCCAGCTTGCGCCTGTGGCTGTTCAGCGACCCTTACATGCGGGTCCCCCAACTGGTGGTGGGAGCGCGGACAGGGGCAATGTCGGTAGAGCTGGAAAAGCTCGATGCGCAAACCCGCGTCGCAGTGCGCATGCCCAGCGTTCTAGCCGACTATCTGCGCGGTAATTACAGCGGCCTGAACGTGCAAGGCGTGCCCAGCGAACGCGAGGCGTTGCAATGGGTGGTCGGCGGCCAGGCCAGTTACGCGGTGCTGGATGAGGCTCAGCTGAGTCGGTTGTCACGCGAAAATGAGTTCGCCGAGCTGGTAGTGGTGGGTGATATAGGTTTGCCCCAGTTATTGCGGGTGGGCTCCCGGCGCGACTGGCCAATGCTCGCCGATGTGCTCGAACGCGGGCTGCAGGCCATGCCTGCCAAGGCGCTGGAGCAACTTCACCAGCGTTGGTTGCAGCCGAAGTACCCGCGCTTGAGCGAGTCGCCGGGCTTCTGGCAGAACCTGGCGTTGCTGTTCGGCATGTTGCTGCTGTGTACCGTGGCCACCCTGGTGTGGCAGCGTCGGCAGCAACGTCAGCTGGAGCGCAGTCTGCTGGCCACGCGGGAAAGCCTGACCGAGCGGCAGGGCCGCGAAGAGGCACTGCGCCTTAGCCAGTTCGCTATCGACCAGAGTACGGTGGGCATTCTCTGGGTCAATTGGGACAGCCATGTGCGCTACGCCAACCATGCAGTGGAGGCCATGCTCGGCTATGCAGAGGCTGAGTTGCTGGAGCGCCCGCTGAGCGACTTCGAGCCGAACCTGAGTATGGACCGCTGGCTGGAACTGTGGAAGGGGGCCCGCGCCGGCGACGGCGGTGCCCGGCAATTCGAAACCCAATGCCGGCGCGCTGATGGCAGCTTGCTCCCGGTGGAGCTGTCGCTCAGTTTCCTGCGTTTTCGCGATGCCGAATACCTGGTGGTGTACCTCGCCGATGTCACCGAGCGCCATCGCGCCCTGGCGGCGTTGCGCGAAAGCGAGGCGCGGCTCAAGGGTATCGCAGGCAACGTGCCGGGCCTGGTGTTCCGCCTTGAACCGGCGCCGGCCGAAGGCGAGCCGGAATTTCCCTACATCAGCGAAGGCAGCGAGGCACTGGTGGGTTACACGCCTGCGCAGATCCAGCACCCGTTGATGGGCTTGCGCAATCTCGTTCATCCGGACGACCGGGCCGACTATCACCAGGTGCAGGACCTGGCCATTGCCAGCGATCAGGACTGGTCGTGGCAGGGGCGCATCCTCACCCGTCAGGGTGAGCAACGCTGGGCCGACATCAAGGCCAGTGCCCGACGCCTGCCCAATGGCCGGGTGGCCTGGGACGGTATCGTCTGGGACATTACCCAAGGCAAGCGCGCCGAGCTGGCGCTGGCCCAGTCGCAGGAACAGCTGCGCGAACTGTCGGCGCACCTGGAGAGCGTGCGCGAAGAAGAAAAGGCCCGCATCGCCCGTGAAGTTCACGACGAGCTGGGGCAGATGCTGACCGTGCTCAAGCTGGAAGTGTCGATGTGCGAGCTGGCCTTTGCCGACCTGGATCCTGGGCTGCACGAGCGCCTGGGCAGCATGAAGCGCCTGATCGCCCAGCTGTTCCAGTTGGTGCGCGACGTAGCCACCGCGCTGCGTCCACCGATCCTCGACGCTGGCATTGCCTCGGCCATCGAATGGCAGGCGCGGCGCTTCGAAGCGCGCACACAGATACCCTGTCTGGTGCAGGTGCCGGATAATCTGCCAGCATTGAGCGATGCCAAGGCCATCGGCCTGTTCCGCATCCTGCAGGAGGCGTTGACCAACGTGATGCGCCACGCGCAGGCGCACAGTGTGGAGATCGAGCTGGTGCGGGAGGACGGGCAGCTGCGCATGACCGTCAGCGACGATGGCACCGGGTTCCGTCGGGACCAGCCCAGACCTGCCTCGTTCGGCCTGGTCGGCGTACGTGAGCGGGTGCTGATGCTCGGCGGCAGCATGGCGCTGGACAGTGAACCAGGCGAAGGCACCAGCCTGAGCGTGACCATTCCCTTGGAGTAGGAGAGCGAGCGTGATTCGAGTGCTGGTGGCCGAAGACCACACCATTGTCCGCGAAGGCATCAAACAGTTGATTGGCCTGGCCAAAGACATGCAGGTGGCGGGGGAGGCCGGGAACGGCGAGCAGTTGCTCGAAACCCTGCGCCACACACCCTGCGAGGTGGTGTTGCTGGATATTTCCATGCCGGGGGTGAATGGCCTGGAGGCGATCCCGCGAATCCGCGCGTTGCACGATGCTCCGGCGATCCTGATGCTGTCGATGCACGATGAGGCGCAAATGGCGGCCCGTGCCTTGAAAGCTGGCGCTGCTGGCTATGCGACCAAGGACAGTGACCCGGCCCTGTTGCTCACGGCGATTCGCCGGGTTGCAGGCGGCGGGCGCTATATCGATCCGGCACTGGCCGACCGCATGGTCTTCGAGGTGGGCCTGACTGAGACCCGGCCACTGCACACGCTGTTGTCAGAGCGCGAGTTCTCGGTGTTCGAGCGCTTGGCCCAGGGCGCCAACGTCAACGACATCGCCCAGCAACTGGCGCTGTCGAGCAAGACCATCAGCACCCACAAGGCCAGGCTGATGCAGAAGCTCAAGGTCAATTCACTGGCGGAGCTGGTCAAGTACGCCATGGAGCACAAGCTGGTCTGACTGTTCTGATTGCGACAGCTGCCATTGCCTGTACGGCGCCGAATCCTGTGGGAGCGGGTTACCCGCGAAAGGGTCAGGCCTGCCATTTGCACGGTGCCTGGGCTGGCCTCTTCGCGGGTGAACCCGCTCCCACCGGGATTAATGTCTGTGCTGAAAGCGCCGTTCTTGTAGGGCAATCCCTACAACAAATCTTCCAGCCGGATGAGGACATTCTCTCAGCACCGCCGATTTCCGGGCGCTGGCGGCTCTTCTACTCTTTTGCCTACGCAGTCATTCCAACAAGAAGGTGCAGGCATGAGCGAGGCGAATTCGAACGCTGCCACCAGCGAGACGCTGGTCAGCTTCCGTGGTGTGCAGAAGAGCTACGACGGCGAATCGCTGATCGTCAAAAACCTCAACCTGGACATTCGCAAGGGTGAATTTCTCACCCTGCTCGGCCCCTCCGGCTCGGGCAAGACCACCAGCCTGATGATGCTGGCCGGTTTCGAAACCCCGACCGCCGGTGAAATCCAGCTGGCCGGGCGCTCGATCAACAACGTGCCGCCGCACAAGCGCGACATCGGCATGGTGTTCCAGAACTACGCACTGTTCCCGCACATGACCGTGGCCGAGAACCTGGCCTTTCCGCTGACCGTGCGCGGCCTGAGCAAGACCGACATCAGCGAACGGGTCAAGCGGGTGCTGAACATGGTCCAGCTCGATGCTTTCGCCAAGCGCTACCCCGGCCAGCTTTCCGGCGGTCAGCAGCAGCGTGTGGCATTGGCTCGGGCACTGGTGTTCGAACCACAGCTGGTATTGATGGACGAACCGCTGGGTGCCCTCGACAAGCAGCTGCGTGAACACATGCAGATGGAGATCAAGCACATTCACCAGCGCCTGGGCGTGACCGTGGTCTACGTGACTCACGATCAGGGTGAGGCACTGACCATGTCCGATCGCGTGGCGGTGTTCCACCAGGGCGAAATCCAGCAGATCGCCGACCCGCGCACCCTTTATGAAGAACCCTGCAACACCTTCGTCGCCAACTTCATCGGCGAGAACAACCGCATCAACGGCACCCTGCTGGCCAGCGATGGCAAGCGTTGCCAAGTGCAGCTGGCCCGTGGCGAGCGGGTCGAGGCGCTGGCGGTGAATGTCGGCCAGGCCGGCGAGCCGGTGACCCTTTCGGTACGCCCCGAGCGCGTGCGCCTCAACGGCCACAGCGAAAGCTGCGTCAACCGCTTCTCTGGCCGCGTGGCCGAGTTCATCTACCTGGGCGACCACGTACGGGTGCGCCTGGAGGTCTGTGGCAAGGCCGACTTCTTCGTCAAACAGCCGATCGCCGAGCTCGACCCGGCGTTGGCCGTGGGCGATGTGGTACCCCTGGGCTGGGAGGTGGAGCACGCCCGCGCGCTCGATCCGATTGCCGAAGCCCACTGATCGGTTGCTTCACCAACCCTGTACTGTGGAGAAAATAATAATGCGCAAGCAGTTGAAACTGACCGCCCTGGCTCTCGGCCTGTGCGCCGCCGGCCAGAGCATGGCGGCGGACCTGACCGTGGTTTCCTTCGGCGGTGCCAACAAGGCTGCCCAGGTCAAGGCGTTCTACGAGCCATGGGAGAAGGCCGGCAAGGGCAAGATCGTCGCGGGTGAGTACAACGGTGAAATGGCCAAGGTCAAAGCCATGGTCGACACCAACAGCGTGTCGTGGAACCTGGTGGAGGTGGAGTCGCCAGAGTTGGCCCGTGGTTGCGACGAGGGCATGTTCGAAGAACTCGACCCGGCGCTGTTCGGCAATGAATCCGACTATGTGAAGGGCGCCATCCAGCCTTGCGGCGTGGGCTTCTTCGTCTGGTCCACGGTGCTGGCCTACAACGCCGACAAGCTCAAGACCGCACCGACCAGCTGGGCCGATTTCTGGGACACCAAGAAATTCCCGGGCAAGCGTGGCCTGCGCAAAGGCGCCAAGTACACCCTCGAGTTCGCCCTTATGGCCGACGGTGTTGCGCCGAAGGACGTGTATCAGGTGCTGGGCACCAAGGAGGGCGTGGATCGCGCCTTCAAGAAGCTCGACGAGCTCAAGCCAAGCATCCAGTGGTGGGAAGCCGGCGCCCAGCCGCCACAGTACCTGGCCTCGGGTGACGTGGTCATGAGCTCGGCCTATAACGGCCGCATCGCTGCGGTGCAGAAAGAGAGCAACCTCAAGGTGGTGTGGAACGGCGGCATCTACGACTTCGATGCCTGGGCGATCCCGAAAGGCGCCAAGGATGTGGAGGAGGCGAAGAAGTTCATCGCCTACACCGTGCAGCCCGAGCAGCAGAAGACCTACTCCGAGAACATTGCCTACGGCCCGGCCAACTCCAAGGCCGTCCCGCTGCTGGCCGATGCGGTGAAGAAAGACATGCCGACCACGCCTGAGAACATCGCCAACCAGGTGCAGATCGACGTGGCCTTCTGGGCCGACAACAGCGAGCAGCTGGAGCAACGCTTCAACGCCTGGGCGGCGAAGAAGTAAGAAACCGGGAAGCGGGGCCGCGCTGCGGCCCCAATTTCAGCCTGTATCGCGGAGTTCGCCATGGCCATTGCAGTGCCCCTCAACGAAGGCGCAGGTCCAAGTCTCAAGCAGCGCCTCAAGCATGCCGAGCGGGTCAACCGCTGGAAGGCGCAGGCGTTGATAGCGCCGCTGGCGCTGTTTCTCCTGCTGGTGTTCCTGGTGCCGATCGCGGCGCTGCTGTACAAGAGCGTCGGCAACCCGGAAGTGGTCGGCGGCCTGCCGCGCACCGTCGAGCTGATCAGCCAGTGGGACGGCAAGAGCCTGCCCGGCGAAGACGTCTACAAGGCGCTGAGCCAAGATTTGGCCGAGTCGCGCAAGAACCAGACCTTGGGCGACCTCTCCAAGCGCCTGAACATGGAGCTGGCCGGCTACCGCAGCCTGCTGGCCAAAACCGCACGGGCGCTGCCGTTCAAGGCCGAGCCTGCCTCATACAAGGATGCCTTGCAGGCAGTCGACGAGCGTTGGGGCGACCCGGCCTACTGGCAGGCGATTCGCCGCAATACCAGCTCGCTGACCTCGTTCTACCTGCTGGCGTCGCTCGACCACCGCATCGATGACCTTGGCGAGCTGGCCAAAGCCACCCCCGACCAGGCCATCTACCTGGATATCTTTGCCCGCACCCTGTGGATGGGTGTGGTGATCACCGCCATCTGCCTGGTACTGGCCTATCCACTGGCCTACCTGCTGGCCAACCTGCCGACCCGGCAGAGCAACCTGCTGATGATCCTGGTGCTGCTGCCGTTCTGGACCTCGATCCTGGTACGGGTCGCTGCGTGGATCGTGCTGCTGCAGTCCGGCGGTTTGATCAACAGTGCGCTGATGGCGATGGGCATCATCGACCAGCCACTGGAACTGGTGTTCAACCGCACTGGCGTGTACATCTCGATGGTGCACATCCTGCTGCCATTCATGATCCTGCCGCTGTACAGCGTGATGAAAGGTATTTCGCCGAGCTACATGCGTGCGGCGATTTCGCTGGGCTGCCACCCGTTTGCCAGCTTCTGGCGGGTGTACTTCCCGCAGACCTACGCCGGGGTAGGCGCCGGTTGCCTGCTGGTATTCATCCTGGCCATTGGCTACTACATCACCCCGGCGCTGCTCGGCAGCCCGAACGACCAGATGGTCAGCTACTTCGTCGCCTTCTATACCAACACCAGCATCAACTGGGGCATGGCCACTGCCCTGGGTGGCTTGCTGCTGCTGGCGACCGTGCTGCTGTACCTGATCTATAGCTGGCTGGTCGGCGCCAGCCGCCTGCGCCTGAGCTGAGGAGCCTTGAGATGCTGAGCCCCTACATGTCGCCCGTCGAACGGGTCTGGTTCTACACCCTGCGCATCCTCTGCGGTCTGATCCTGCTGTTCCTGGTGTTGCCGGTGCTGGTGATCGTGCCGCTGTCGTTCAATAGCGGCAGTTTCCTGGTCTATCCACTGCAAGGCTTTTCGCTGCAGTGGTACCACGACTTCTTTGCCTCCGCCGAGTGGATGCGGGCATTGAAGAACAGCATCATCGTCGCGCCAGCGGCCACGGTACTGGCCATGGTGTTTGGCACCCTGGCGTCGATCGGCCTGACCCGTGGCGATTTCCCGGGCAAATCGCTGGTGATGGCGCTGGTGATTTCGCCGATGGTGGTACCGGTGGTGATCATCGGCGTGGCCAGCTACCTGTTCTTCGCCCCGCTGGGCATGGGCAACAGTTTCACCTCGCTGATCCTGGTGCACGCAGTGCTGGGCGTGCCGTTCGTCATCATCACCGTGTCGGCGACCTTGCAGGGCTTCAACTACAACCTGGTGCGTGCGGCTGCCAGCCTCGGCGCCTCGCCGTTGTTGACCTTCCGTCGGGTGACCTTGCCGCTGATCGCCCCCGGGGTGATCTCGGGGGCACTGTTCGCCTTTGCCACGTCGTTCGACGAAGTGGTGGTGACGCTGTTCCTCGCCGGACCGGAGCAGGCGACCCTGCCGCGGCAGATGTTCAGCGGCATTCGCGAGAACCTCAGCCCTACCATTGCAGCGGCGGCGACGCTGTTGATTGCCTTCTCGGTGGTCTTGTTGCTGACCCTGGAGTGGTTGCGCGGGCGTAGCGAGAAGCTCAGGACTCAACAACCTGCCTGATGATGCATTGTCTGTACCGGCCTCTTCGCGGCTAAAGCCGCTCCCACAGGAGGTATGCGAACCCTGTGGGAGCGGCTTTAGCCGCGAAGAGGCCGGTACAGGTTGATGCTAATCAGCCCTGATAGACTTCCCTGAGTTACAATGCGCGCCACCGTGATTCTGCCAACAGGTGCGCCATGCAGCCCTACGCTATTGCCCCCTCCATTCTCTCTGCCGATTTCGCCCGTCTGGGCGAGGACGTCGACAAGGTTCTGGCTGCGGGTGCCGACATCGTCCACTTCGATGTCATGGACAACCACTACGTACCCAACCTGACCATCGGCCCGATGGTCTGCACCGCGCTGCGCAAATACGGCGTGACCGCGCCGATCGACGTGCACCTGATGGTCAGCCCGGTCGACCGCATCATCGGCGACTTCATCGAGGCCGGCGCCACCTACATCACCTTCCACCCGGAAGCGTCGCAGCACATCGACCGCTCGCTGCAACTGATCAAGGACGGCGGCTGCAAGGCCGGCCTGGTGTTCAACCCGGCCACCAGCCTGGATGCCCTGAAGTACGTGATGGACAAAGTCGACATGGTCCTGCTGATGAGCGTCAACCCAGGCTTCGGCGGGCAGAAGTTCATCCCTGGCACCCTCGACAAGCTGCGCGAAGCGCGTGCGCTGATCGATGCCAGCGGCCGCGACATCCGCCTGGAGATCGACGGCGGCGTCAACGTCAACAACATTCGCGAAATCGCCGCCGCTGGCGCTGATACCTTCGTAGCCGGCTCGGCGATCTTCAACGCCCCTGACTACCAGGAAGTCATCGCCAAGATGCGTGCCGAACTGGCCCAGGCCCGCCCATGAGTGGCTTCGAGCAGCTGTTCCCGGGGACGCTGCCCAGGCTGGTGATGTTCGATCTGGACGGTACGCTGATCGACTCGGTCCCCGACCTGGCCGCCGCCGTGGATCGCATGCTGCTCGAACTGGGGCGCCCGCCAGCGGGTCTTGAGGCGGTGCGCCACTGGGTTGGCAACGGCGCCCAGATACTGGTGCGCCGCGCGCTGGCCGGTGGCATCGAGCATGAAGAGGTGGACGATGCGCTGGCCGAAAAGGGGCTGGCGCTGTTCATGGACGCATACGCCGAACACCATGAGCTCACTGTGCTCTACCCCGGCGTGAAAGACACCCTGCGCTGGCTGCAGAAGCGGGGCGTGGAAATGGCGCTGATCACCAACAAGCCGGAGCGCTTTGTCGCACCGTTGCTGGACCAGATGAAGATCGGCCGCTACTTCCGCTGGATCATCGGTGGCGATACCTTGCCGCAGAAAAAGCCCGACCCGGCGGCGCTGCTGTTCGTCATGCAGATGGCCGGTGTCAGCCCGCAGCAGTCGCTGTTCGTCGGCGATTCGCGCAGCGATGTGCTGGCGGCCAAAGCAGCCGGGGTGCAATGTGTGGGTCTCACCTATGGCTACAACCATGGCCGGCCAATCACCGAGGAATCGCCCAGCCTGGTGGTCGACGACCTGCGCGCTCTGCTGCCTGGTTGCGCAGACCCGGCCACTGGGATAACGTTGGCGGACCTTCAAGCCTCCCAAGACAGAGAGTCCACCGTGGCGGTCACTGGCAAATTCTGGATGAAAGTCATCAAGGCCCTGGCCCGTTGGCGCTGGCGCGCCTGACTCATGCCTGCCGGCGCCTGCCGGCCCGTCCGCTTGCCCGACCCTATTGCTGCTTGCCACGAGGCTACCCATGACCCGCGAAGAATTCCTGCGCCTGGCCGCTACCGGCTACAACCGCATCCCTTTGGCCTGTGAAACCCTGGCCGACTTCGACACGCCGCTGTCGATCTACCTGAAACTGGCCGACCAGGCCAACTCCTACCTGCTCGAGTCCGTGCAGGGCGGTGAGAAGTGGGGCCGTTACTCGATGATCGGCCTGCCGTCGCGCACCGTCATGCGCGTGCATGGTTACCGCGTGAGCATCCTGCAGGATGGCGTGGAGGTGGAAAGCCACGACGTCGAAGACCCGCTGGCCTTTGTCGAAAGCTTCAAGGACCGCTACAAGGTCGCCGACATCCCTGGCCTGCCGCGTTTCAACGGTGGCCTGGTCGGCTACTTCGGCTATGACTGCGTGCGCTATGTCGAGAAGCGCCTGGGTGCCAGCCCGAACCCAGACCCGCTGGGAGTGCCGGACATCCTGCTGATGGTTTCCGACGCGGTGGTGGTGTTCGACAACCTGGCGGGCAAGATGCACGCCATCGTGCTGGTTGACCCGACGCAAGAGCAGGCCTTCGAGCAAGGCCAGGCACGCCTGCAAGACCTGCTGGAAACACTGCGCCAGCCCATCACCCCGCGTCGCGGCCTGGACTTGAGCGGCCCGATGGCTGCCGAACCGGCGTTCCGCTCCAGCTACACCCGGGACGACTATGAGAACGCGGTGGGCCGTATCAAGGAATACATCCTGGCCGGTGACTGCATGCAGGTCGTGCCGTCGCAGCGCATGTCGATCGACTTCAAGGCTGCACCCATCGACCTGTACCGCGCGCTGCGCTGCTTCAACCCGACGCCGTACATGTACTTCTTCAACTTCGGCGACTTCCATGTGGTCGGCAGTTCGCCGGAAGTGCTGGTGCGAGTAGAGGACAACCTGGTCACCGTACGCCCGATCGCCGGTACCCGCCCGCGTGGGGCTACCGAAGAAGCGGACCGGGCGTTGGAAGACGACCTGCTGTCGGACGAGAAAGAGATCGCCGAGCACCTGATGCTCATCGACCTCGGCCGCAATGACGTGGGTCGGGTCTCGTCCACCGGTAGCGTGCGCCTGACCGAGAAGATGGTGATCGAGCGCTACTCCAACGTGATGCACATCGTGTCCAACGTCACCGGCCAACTGCGTGAAGGCCTGACCGCGATGGATGCGCTGCGGGCAATCCTGCCGGCGGGCACCTTGTCGGGAGCACCGAAGATCCGTGCGATGGAAATTATCGACGAGCTTGAGCCGGTCAAGCGTGGCGTCTACGGTGGTGCGGTCGGCTACTTCGCCTGGAACGGCAACATGGATACCGCGATTGCCATCCGTACAGCGGTGATCAAGGATGGCGAACTGCATGTGCAGGCAGGTGGCGGCATCGTTGCCGACTCGGTGCCGGCGCTGGAATGGGAAGAGACCATCAACAAGCGCCGGGCGATGTTCCGTGCCGTGGCGCTGGCTGAGCAGACTACCGCCAAGTAAATCGATTGGGGCCGCTTTGCGGCCCTTAGCGGGCTTGCCCGCTCCCACAGATATTGCGCAAGTCTTGAAGCATGTGCGATCCCTGTGGGAGCGGGCAAGCCCGCGAAGTGCTGCAAAGCAGCCCCAAGGATTTAGAAGTCGATGCTGACGCCCAGACTCACACCCTGCTGAGTCAACTCATCACTTTTGCGCCAGTTGTAGTTCCCGCGCAGGTTCACCCCCGCCACCAGTTCATGGCTCACTCCCAGGCTCGCCCGGGTCAAATCACTGTGCGGCGTATACCCGGTCAGCGTGAAGTCATTGGCCGGCAACGTCGTCAGGTGCAAGGTCACATCCTGTTGGTCATCCTCGAACTCATGCTCATGCGCAACCTCGGCAACCAGCCGGGTGCTCGGCAGTACCTGCACGCTGCCTAGCAGCCCAACGCCCAGGCGCCGCGAAGTCCGCTCCTGATCATCAAAGCCCAGCGCAGTCGATCGCCCGCTTTTTTCGTCATAGCCATCGACTTTTACCCGCGCATGATCGGCACTGATAAAAGGTGCCAGTTGCCAGCTGCTGCTTTCGGCCGCCAGGTTGTAGCCCACCCGGGCAGTCACGGCCCAAGCCTCGCCATCGGTGTCACCCTTTTCACTACGGTCGTTGACGCCAAGTACGAAGGTGCGCTTGAGGTCGTGGTAGTCCAGACGACCCGCGCTCAACGCGGCATCAGCCCACCAGCGGTCCTGCCGGAACTGGGCGAAGGCGCTGGCCAGGTAGCTGTCGAGCTTGTAGTCCGAGTCCTGTTCACCGGCCTCCAGCTTCTGCCGGTATACACCACCGGCAAGGCCCAGGCGCCATGCGTCGTTGAGACGGTAACTGCCGCCCAAGGTCAGGTTGTAGCCGTGTCCGTCAGCGCTGGCAGCACTGCGCTGGTCATCGAAGTCCAGGTCCTGGCCACCGGTGCTGACGAAAGCTTGCCATTGGCCGACGGCCTGCCAGGGTGACTGCCACTGATTGCGCAGTTCGTCCTGGTGCGCACGCAAGCTGGCGTGAGCCATTTCCGGCAACAGGGTCAACTCCCAGGGAGCAGAAATGATCGAATAGGCGTAGTCGGCAATCAGTTGCTGGCCGGCAATGGTTGGGTGTACTGAGTCATTGAACAGCAATTTGGTCGGATCTGGCGTTGTGCCATTTATGCCATATATCGGGTTCCCCAAGCATCCTTCGCCGCTGTAGCAGGTGCCAACCAGGTTCTGGCCGATAGCCAGGCCGAACTGACTGGGGCTGGCCAGGGCCTCGCTCAGCAGCACGGGAATGTTCAGCGGGATGATTTCGGCATCGATCTGCCTCAGTTGGCTGAGCAGCGACTGGTTGAATGCACCGGAAAGCAGCGACAGCGGGTTTTGCTGGGGCGTGCCGCTGAAGTTTGGGGTTTGTCCGAGGTCAGGCAGCAGCCAGACCATGATGTAGCGAGCCCCGCCCTGCTGCAGCGCCTGGGCACTGGCGGCCAGACGGCCGCCGGCGGCGATGGCATCGGCCGGGCTGTTCACCAGCCCCTGCAGGAAATCGTTGCCGCCGCCGGTCAGGTAGTACAGCGCATTGGGGTCGGCACGCAGGCCGTTGGCCAGGTAGCCCGGTTTTTCCCGTAGAACCAGTCCGGCACCAGGGCGACCTGGCGGAATGATGGTTTCGGACGTGCTGGTGATCGAATTCAGGATCTGCTGGGTGGTGTAGCCGCCGACCGCCCAGTTGTTGCCATCGGCAATCCCCAGCAACGGATTGACGGGGGAGGTGGAGGGGCCGAGCGCTGTCGGGTTCACTCCCAGCCGACCGCCCAGGATCATCGGCGACACCGGGGCGTAGTCGCCATTGGCATTGCGGTTGGTGAAGCGTGCGCCACCAAACTGCCCGGCGTCGCTGAGGCTGTCGCCAAAAACTATCAATGTGGAGTAGGGCGAAGGCGCGGCGAAGGCCTGGCTGCAGGCCAAGGCCAGCGAGGCGAGGGTGAACCGTACCAGGGGGGCTTTTCGCATCGTTGAACATCCTATTCATTGTTTTTATGAGGAGTAGCTGCTCGACCTTAGCAAATCGCTTTGCATCCCTCCCAAGTCCATTCGTTTCCCCGTGTTTACGGGCATATTGCGCCAGCCGCCCCGGTAGGCTACTGTGCCTGCAAGTATGAGCGAGACCTATCCTGTGTTGATCGTCAGCAAACTCTTGATGCGCGTAATCAAGGCCCATGCCCGTTGGCGTTGGCGCGCCTGACTTTATCTCCTGCCGGCCAGTCCGGCCCGTCCCCGTTTACCTTCCTGTCCGTTTAGCGACTGCCCTTCGTGGCCAAACCGTGCCTGCGGTGGTGTAGGAAGGTTCGTTTTTTGAAGTCAGTAGATTCAAGAGGTTTAGCCCGATGTTACTGATGATCGACAATTACGACTCATTCACTTACAACGTTGTTCAGTACCTTGGTGAGCTGGGTGCGGAGGTCAAGGTCATTCGCAATGATGAAATGACCATCGCCGAGATCGAAGCCCTCAACCCCGAGCGCATCGTTGTTTCCCCAGGCCCGTGCACGCCGAGCGAAGCAGGCGTGTCCATCGAAGCCATCCTGCATTTTGCCGGCAAGCTGCCGATCCTCGGCGTATGTCTGGGCCACCAGTCCATCGGCCAGGCCTTCGGCGGTGATGTGGTGCGTGCCCGTCAGGTCATGCATGGCAAGACCAGCCCGGTGCACCACCGCGACCTCGGCGTGTTCGCCGAGCTCAACAACCCGCTCACGGTAACCCGCTACCACTCCCTGGTGGTCAAGCGCGAAACCCTGCCGGATTGCCTGGAGGTCACCGCCTGGACTGCCCATGAAGACGGTTCGGTCGACGAGATCATGGGCCTGCGTCACAAGACCTTGAACATTGAAGGGGTACAGTTCCACCCCGAGTCCATCCTCACCGAGCAGGGCCACGAGCTGTTCGCCAACTTCCTCAAGCAGACCGGCGGCCGCCGCTAAGGATTGATCATGGATATCAAGAGCGCGTTGGGCCGCATCGTCGGTCACCTGGACCTCAGCACCGATGAAATGCGTGACGTCATGCGCCAGATCATGACCGGCCAATGCAGCGAGGCGCAGATCGGCGCCTTCCTGATGGGCATGCGCATGAAGAGCGAGAGCATTGACGAGATCGTCGGTGCGGTCTCGGTGATGCGCGAGCTGGCTGACAAAGTCGAACTGAAAAGCCTCGATGGCGTGGTGGATATCGTCGGTACCGGCGGTGATGGCGCCAACATCTTCAACGTTTCCACCGCGTCCGCGTTTGTCCTCGCCGCTGCCGGCTGCAGCGTGGCCAAGCATGGCAACCGTGCCGTGTCGGGCAAGAGCGGCAGCGCCGACCTGCTGGAAGCCGCCGGTATCTACCTGAACCTGACTCCGACCCAGGTCGCTCGCTGCATTGACAGCTTGGGCATCGGTTTCATGTTCGCCCAGAGCCATCACAGTGCCATGAAACATGCCGCTGGCCCGCGTCGCGATCTGGGGCTGCGTACCCTGTTCAACATGCTCGGCCCGCTTACGAATCCGGCCGGTGTGAAGCACCAGGTGGTCGGTGTGTTCACCCAGGCGCTATGCCGCCCGTTGGCCGAGGTCCTGCAGCGGCTGGGCAGCAAGCATGTGCTGGTGGTGCACTCGAAGGATGGCCTGGACGAGTTCAGCCTGGCTGCGCCAACCTTCGTCGCCGAGCTGAAGAATGACGAGATCACAGAGTATTGGGTCGAACCCGAAGACCTAGGCATGAAGAGCCAGAGCCTGCATGGCTTGGCTGTCGAGACGCCGCAGGCCTCGCTGGAGCTGATCCGCGATGCCCTGGGCCGGCGCAAGACCGAAAACGGCCAGAAGGCCGCCGAAATGATCGTGCTCAATGCTGGCGCGGCACTGTATGCCGCTGACCATGCCATGAGCCTGAAGGCTGGCGTGGAACTGGCCCACGACGTACTGCACACCGGGCTGGCCTGGGAGAAACTGCAGGAACTGGGCGCCTTTACTGCAGTATTCAAGGTGGAGAACGAAGCATGAGTGTGCCGACGGTGCTGGAAAAAATCATCGCCCGCAAGTTCCAGGAAGTGGCCGAGCGCAGCGCGCGCGTCAGCCTTGCCGAACTGGAGCGCCTGGCCAAGGCAGCGGATGCCCCGCGTGGCTTTGCCAATGCGCTGATCGAGCAGGCCAAGCGCAAGCAGCCGGCGGTAATCGCCGAAATCAAGAAGGCTTCGCCAAGCAAAGGCGTGATCCGCGAGAACTTCGTGCCGGCGGACATCGCCGTCAGCTACGAGAAAGGCGGGGCGACCTGCCTGTCGGTGCTGACCGATGTGGATTACTTCCAGGGCGCAGACGAGTACCTGCAGCAGGCCCGCGCGGCTGTTTCGCTGCCGGTGATCCGCAAGGACTTCATGGTCGACCCGTACCAGATCTTCGAGGCCCGTGCCCTGGGTGCCGACTGCGTGCTGTTGATCGTGTCGGCGCTGGATGATGTGAAGATGGCGGAGCTGGCTTCGGTGGCCAAGGATGTCGGCCTCGACGTGCTGGTCGAGGTGCATGATGGCGATGAGCTGGAGCGTGCGCTGAAGACCCTCGATACGCCGCTGGTGGGGGTGAACAACCGTAACCTGCACACCTTCGAAGTCAGCCTGGAAACCACCCTCGACCTGCTGCCACGCATTCCACGAGAGCGTCTGGCGATTACCGAGAGCGGAATTCTCAACCGTGCCGATGTCGAGCTGATGGAGATCAACGAGGTCTACTCGTTCCTGGTCGGTGAGGCGTTCATGCGCGCACCGCATCCGGGGCTGGAGCTGCAGCGGTTGTTCTTCCCGGATCAGGTGAAGAAGACTGTTCAGCCTCTGGACTGATCGAAACAAAGCCGGCTTGATGCCGGCTTTTTCATGCCCGCAAAAACAATATGAAAGGTGGATCAATGACCGATCAACCCCTGGCCCTAACCGTCGAGCAGGGCCTGCATGCCGAGCAGGAGCTACTCGCTGCCGTCTGCCGTGGCGAGCGCGATTGCGGCGTGCTGTTCTGGCGCCCCACCGATCACGCCCTGGTCATGCCACGCCGCATGAGCCGCCTGGACAACTTCGAAGCCGCCTGCTCGGAGCTGGCAATTGCCGGCTGGCCGGTCCTGCTGCGTGAAACCGGTGGTGAGCCGGTGCCGCAGTCGCACGCGACGGTGAACGTTGCACTGGTCTACGTGGCCCCGCGTAGCGAAGGCGATCATGGCCGAATCGAAAGCGCCTACGAACGCCTGTGCCTGCCATTGTGCGATGTGCTGCGCGAGTGGGGCGGCGTCGCTTCGGTGGGTGAAATCGATGGTGCCTTCTGCGATGGTCGTTACAACGTCAACCTCAATGGCCGCAAACTGGTCGGTACGGCCCAGCGCTGGCGCCAGGGCCTGGGTGGCAAACGCCCGGTGGTGCTGGTGCATGGCGCGCTGCTGCTGGACAACGAGCGCGAGTCGATGGTCGCGGCGGTCAACCGCTTCAATGAGTGCTGCGACCTGGAGCAACGCTGCCGCGCCGACAGCCATATCGCCCTGCACGAAGTGGCGCCTGAGGCGCCCTGGTTCGAGCGCCTGTCCCTGGCCTACCGCGACGTGCTGGCGGCGCTGCCCAAGGATTAACGAGTGCCGTAGACCACCATGGTCTTGCCCTTGACCTGTACCAGGCTGCGTTCTTCGAGGTCTTTGAGGACGCGGCCGACCATTTCCCGCGAGCAACCGACGATGCGGCCGATTTCCTGTCGGGTGATCTTGATCTGCATGCCGTCCGGGTGGGTCATGGCATCCGGTTGCTTGCACAGGTCGAGCAGGCAACGGGCCACGCGGCCGGTAACGTCGAAGAAGGCCAGGTCGCCGACCTTGCGCGTGGTGTTGCGCAGGCGCTGGGCCATCTGGCTACCCAGGGCGTAGAGAATCTCCGGGTCCTGGCGGGCCAGTTCGCGGAACTTGTCGTAGCTGATCTCTGCCACTTCGCACTCGGTCTTGGCACGTACCCAGGCGCTGCGCTGTTGCTCGCCGCCTGCCGGTTCGAATAGCCCCAGCTCGCCAAAGAAGTCGCCATTGTTGAGGTAGGCGATGATCATCTCGTGACCT
This sequence comes from Pseudomonas sp. 382, assembly GCF_002759075.1. Taxonomy (NCBI): domain Bacteria; kingdom Pseudomonadati; phylum Pseudomonadota; class Gammaproteobacteria; order Pseudomonadales; family Pseudomonadaceae; genus Pseudomonas; species Pseudomonas sp. 382. Next base: position 11,434 of record NZ_PEMX01000002.1, on the reverse strand, counting down.
TCGTCGTCTTCGATCAGGATGGTGACCGAGCCCTTGATGATGAACGACAGCGTTTCGGCACGGTCGCCTGCGCAGATGATATTGCTTTTGGCGGTGTAGCGGCGGCGCTGGCAATGAACCAGCAGTTTGTCGATGTTCTTGATCTTGGCGGGTAGGGCTGAGGCAACCATCACGAAATCCTGTTCGAGGCGAGGCATAGGCTCTTCTAGACCTTGTCTGACGCGACGCGCCAGTCAATTGGCGCCAGCTTATCAGACAGCGCTTGAAGTTTTGCCACTAAAGCGACTCGCATTGAGCTTTTCCGACAGGCATACAAGGCTTAAGCTGACACCCTTTTGCGAATCCAGGAGTACGGACAGATGAAGGCACGCATCCAGTGGGCCGGTGAAGCGATGTTCCTCGGTGAGTCGGGGAGCGGCCACGTGGTGGTGATGGACGGCCCGCCCGAGGCGGGCGGCCGCAACCTGGGCGTGCGCCCGATGGAAATGCTCCTGCTCGGCCTTGGAGGCTGCAGCAGCTTCGACGTGGTGAGCATCCTGAAGAAGTCGCGCCAGGCGGTGGAAAGCTGCGAAGCGTTCCTGGAAGCCGAGCGTGCCAGTGAAGACCCGAAGGTGTTCACCAAGATCCACATGAACTTCGTGGTCAAAGGGCGAGGGCTGAAAGAGGCTCAGGTCAAGCGTGCGGTGGAGCTGTCGGCTGAGAAGTACTGCTCGGCGTCGATCATGCTCGAACGTGCCGGTGTTGAAATCACCCATGGCTATGAAATCGTAGAGCTGGGCTGAGTCCGACGATCGGGGCCGAGCAGCGGCCCCGGCGAGCCGCAGTCAGTCACGCAGGGCCGGGAAGGCCCTCAGCAACCATGCCGGCAAACTGCTTCTGACCGCCCGGCTCAACTGCTCCCGCCGCTTTTGATACCCCAACCCCAAGCCGATCACCCCCAGCCCGATGAGGCTCAGCACCAGCGGGAACAGCAGCGATTCGGCAAACACGTCGTAAGACAGATAACCCAGATAAGCTGCTACCCCCAGCGCACCGAACACCATGAACACCGGCCGGCGCAACAACACCGCGGCACCCATCAAGGCCAGGTTGATCAGGCAGTACAGAGCCTTGCCCAGTTCACTGTCGCTTTCCATCATCGTCAGCCCGCCCCAGAATGCCGCCAGGCCAGCCAGATAGCCCCAGTGGGCATAGTCCTCGCGGGTACGCCCATCGACGATCAGGAATACCAAAAGCAAGCCGAGCCCGAACCACAGTGACACCGTGCGCCGCTGTTCCCAGGAGAAGGGCGAGCCGTACACCCATTCGCTCAGGTCCATCGACATGAACCACAGGGCCACGGCGATCGGCATCACCACGAAGGGGTAGGGAACCAGGCGCAGCATGAGCAGCCCGGCAACCACGGTGGCGGCCTCCATCAGCAGCCAGCCACCCTGCACGTAGGTGTAGTACTGGTGATAGTCCGCCTGTGCATCATCCAGTGGCCACCAACCCGTCAGGCGCTCGATGGCGAACACGACCAACGGCACGATACTGACCGCGACGGCGGCCAGTACCCCGGCGGCCACCGGTTGCTTGCGCCCCTGCAGGTTGAGGGCGAACGAGGTGAGGAGAACGACATAAAGCGTGGCGATGGCCAGCAAGGCTCCGTCACCCATTGTCATCCAGGCTTCGGTGAGCAGCCAGCCCATTGCCCCCATGATCAGCAGCGCGCCGAAGTAAAAGGCGACATGGGCAAGCTGGAAATTGCCCTGGGCTGGCGTTTGCTGGCGCAGGAAAGCCAGCAAGGCCTGGTCTTGGCCAGGCTGCAGAATGCCGGCTTGCACGGCGCGCGCCAGGTCCTTGGCGTCGATACGGTCCCTCATGCGTGTGTCCTTGTCAGATGCGGTAGGTACTTTTGGTCATGACCTTGGCCAGCAGGCTCATGCCGAAACGCACCGGCATCGGGAAGCGGTAGCCGCCAGCTTCAAGGGCAGACTCGGCGTGCTGCTCTTCATCCACGCGCATCTGTTGGAGAATGGCGCGGGATTTCTCGTCTTCCTGCGGCAGCTGTTCCAGGTGTTCGTCCAGGTGTTTGCAGACCTGATGCTCGGTAGCGGCGACGAAACCCAGGCTGACTTTGTCGCTGACCAGGCCGGCGAGAGCGCCAATGCCGAATGACATGCCGTAGAACAGTGGGTTGAGCACGCTCGGGTGGCTGCCCAGCTGACGGATACGTTGTTCGCACCAGGCCAGGTGGTCGACTTCCTCTTCGGCAGCATGTTCCATGGCCTTGCGCACTTGCGGCAGCTTGGCGGTCAGGGCCTGGCCCTGATACAAGGCCTGGGCGCAGACTTCGCCGGTATGGTTGATGCGCATCAGCCCGGCGATGTGGCGGGTCTGGTTGTCATCCAGTTCCGCATCAGGCTGGATGATCGCCGGCGATGGGCGGGAGGGTTGGCCGCTGAAGGGCAGCAAGGTGCGCATGGCGGTATCGGCCTGCAGCAACAAGCGGTCGAGCGGCGAGTAGTGACGTTCGGTAGCCATCGGGCACCTCCGCTGAAGTGATGCCCGACAGTTTACCTCAATCGCTCAGGAGGAGCTTGCCTTGGGTCAGCCCGGTGGCCAGTGCATCTGGCGCTGGCCAAGCACGTGCATGTGGATGTGATAGACGGTCTGGCCGCCTTGCTCGTTGCAGTTCATGACCACGCGGAAGCCATCCTCGCAGCCCAGTTCCTTGGCCAGGCGCTGGGCGGTAAACAGGATGTGGCCGGCCAGGCCCTTGTCCTCTTCGGTCAGGTCATTGAGGGTGCGGATGTGCTTCTTCGGGATGACCAGAAAATGCACCGGCGCCTGCGGCGCGATGTCATGGAACGCCAGAACCTGGTCGTCCTCGTAAATGATCTTCGCCGGGATCTCCCGGTTGATGATCTTGATGAATAGATCTTCCACAGCACTTGCTCCATGGTGAGTGTCGGGCCGAGTGTACTCAGCCGGGCGTCACTCGCCCAGTGGCTATTCCATGCCAACCGGGCAGTAACGGCGATGGATGAAGCCGGCCAGCTTGCGTGTCAACCAGCGCGGCAGCAGGCGCGGAGCGAAGGCCAGCCAGCGATCACGGCGTACCGGCATGATCACTGCGCGATTTTTCGCCAATGCGCGCACCGTGCACAACGCCACTTCTTCAGGGCTCAGGCAACGGCTGTTGCCTTCAAGCCGGGGGATGCGCCGGCGCGACGAGCGGACCGGGCCGGGGCAAAGCACCGATACCTTGATGCCAGCAGGCTTGAGCTCTTCGCGCAGCGCTTCGCTGAAGTGCATCACATAGGCTTTGCTGGCGGCATAGGTGGCCATGCCCGGCCCAGGTGCCACCGCGGCCAGCCCAGCGACGTTGAGGATCTGCCCGCCACCTTGCACCGCCATCAGGTTGCCAATGGCGTGGCACAGTCGGCTCAGGGCAAGGATGTTGACCTCCAGCAAGTCCTGTTCGTCGGCCCACTCGTGGGCCAGGAACGGGCCATAGGTCCGCTGGCCGGCGCAGTTGGCCAGCAGGTCGATGCGTCGCTCGCCTTCTTCCAGTTCCAGCACGAAACCGGACAGCCGCAGGGGTTGGCTGAGGTCACAGGCGCGTAGCAGCACTTCGACGCCGAAGCGCTGGGCCAGTTCGAGCGCTATCGGCTCCAGCGTTTCTCGATGGCGTGCCACCAGGATCAGGTTGCGCCCGCGCCGTGCCAGTGCTTCCGCCAGGGCCAGGCCCAGGCCGCTGGAAGCTCCGGTAATCATGGCGTAACGGGTCATGCAAGGCTCCTGGGGGCTGAAGAGGGCGCCTAGTGTACAGCCTGGCCGCGCGAGTTGTTGCCTTTTGCTAGAGGGCCTTGTCGCGCAACGCCTGGAAGCGCGCCAAGGCGGCGCGGTACTCGTTGTGCAGGCGCTCGATCAGTGTGGCGGCTGCAGGCAAGTCATGGATTTCGCCGACGCCCTGGCCGGCCGACCAGACGGTCTTCCAGGCCTTGGCTTCATCGTCGATCGGCTTGAGCTTGCCTTGCTCGTGCCCGGATTTCAGTGCCGCCATGTCATACCCGGCCTGTTCAAGGCTGGGGCGCAGGAAGCTGGCCGGGATGCCGGAGACGGCAGGCGTGTGGATGATGTCTGCGGCTTGGGCCTCAAGGAGCATCTGCTTATAGGCTGCCTGGGCATGGCTTTCGTGGGTGGCAATGAAACGCGTGCCCATGTAGGCCAGGTCGGCACCGAGCAACTGTGCAGCGAGAATCTCGTGACCGTGGTTGATGCAGCCGGCCAGCAGCAGGGTCTTGTCGAAGAACTGGCGGATTTCGGCCGCCAGCGCGAACGGGCTCCAGGTACCTGCATGGCCACCGGCGCCGGCTGCAACGGCGATCAGACCGTCGACGCCAGCTTCGGCGGCTTTCTCGGCGTGACGGCGGGTGGTGACGTCGTGGAACACCAGGCCGCCGTAGCCGTGCACTGCATCCACCACTTCCTTCACGGCGCCGAGGCTTGTGATGACAATGGGTACGCGGTGCTCGACGCACAGTGCGAGGTCAGCCTGTAACCTCGGGTTGGTCGGGTGGACGATCAGGTTCACCGCATAGGGTGCTGGCGCCTGCAACTGATCCAATCCCGCCTCGATTTCTTCCAGCCAGGCCTTGAAACCGGTGCTGTCACGTTGGTTCAACGCCGGGAAACTGCCGACCACGCCACTGCCACAGCAGGCCAGTACCAGCTCGGGGTTGGAAATCAGGAACATCGGCGCTGCCACCACAGGCAAGCGCAGGCGTTGTTCAAGCGAAGCGGGCAGGGGCATGGATCAGGCTCCATCGTGTCATGTCAGAACGGTTTGACCACCACCAGAATCACGATGCCCAGCAGGAACAGTACGGGCACCTCGTTGAACCAGCGGTAGTAGACGTGGCTGCGGGTATTGTTGCCAGCGGCGAAGCGCTTGCGCTGAGCGCCACAGATGTGATGGTAGCCGGTCAGCAGAATCACCAGGGTGAGCTTGGCATGCAGCCAGCCCTGGCTCAGCCATCCGGGTGTCAGGTAGAGCATCCAGGCGCCAAACACGTAAGTGGCGATCATTGCCGGGTTCATGATGCCGTGGTACAGCTTGCGCTCCATGGTAACGAAGCGTTCCTGGCTGACGCTGTCCTGACTCTGGGCGTGGTAAACGAACAGCCTGGGCAGGTAGAACAGGCCGGCGAACCAGCAGACCACGCTGACGATATGCAGCGCTTTGATCCATAGGTAAAGCATGGAGGGAGTTCCTTCAGGTAATCACGGTCGTCAGATAGTAGAGCCCAAGCGCTCGAAGGGGCACCCCAAGAGTTGTTACAGCCGCTTTGCCCCCCTATCATCGTGCGCTTTCCAGACGGCTCGTTGATAAGGGGCAAGCGTTATGATCAAGGTCGGTATCGTCGGCGGCACGGGTTACACCGGCGTCGAACTGTTGCGTCTGCTGGCACAGCATCCTCAGGCCGAAGTGGCGGTCATCACTTCGCGCTCCGAAGCGGGCGTGGCGGTCGCCGACATGTATCCGAACCTGCGCGGCCACTATGACGGCCTGGCTTTCAGCGTGCCGGACAGCAAAACCTTGGCCGCCTGCGACGTGGTGTTCTTCGCCACGCCGCACGGGGTCGCCCATGCCCTGGCTGGCGAACTGTTGGCGGCCGGGACCAAGGTGATCGACCTGTCCGCCGACTTCCGCCTGCAGGATGCAGCCGAGTGGGGCAAATGGTATGGCCAGCCACATGGCGCTCCAGAGCTGCTCAAGGACGCCGTCTACGGCTTGCCTGAGGTCAACCGTGAAAAAATCCGCCAGGCACGCCTGATTGCCGTGCCGGGTTGCTACCCGACCGCTACCCAGTTGGGCTTCCTGCCTCTGCTCGAAGCTGGCCTGGCCGACCCCTCGCGCCTCATTGCCGACTGCAAGTCGGGCGTCAGCGGCGCTGGCCGTGGTGCAGCGGTGGGGTCGCTGTTCTGTGAGGCAGGCGAAAGCATGAAGGCCTACGCGGTCAAGGGCCACCGTCACCTGCCTGAAATCAGCCAGGGCCTGCGCCTGGCCGCTGGCAGGGACATCGGGCTGACCTTCGTGCCGCACCTGACTCCGATGATCCGTGGCATCCACGCCACCCTGTATGCGACCGTCGCCGACAAGTCGATCGACCTGCAGGCGCTGTTCGAAAAGCGTTACGCCGACGAGCCGTTCGTCGACGTGATGCCGGCCGGCAGCCACCCGGAAACCCGTAGCGTGCGCGGAGCCAACGTCTGCCGTATCGCCGTTCATCGCCCGCAGGGGGGGGATCTGGTGGTGGTGCTGTCGGTAATCGACAACCTGGTCAAAGGAGCTTCGGGCCAGGCGGTGCAGAACCTCAACATCCTGTTCGGCCTGGACGAGCGCATGGGCCTTTCCCATGCCGGCCTGCTGCCGTAAGCGCTCGCTTATGGAACAGGCCCGCCCAGTGCGGGCCTTTTTGTTTGTCGCGACTAAAGCCGCACAATTCTTGACCAATTTTCTCGGAGAAGCGGATAATGCGCGTCATCGAGTTTTATGGCGGCTACCGCGCCGGGAGAATCAACATGAGCGTCGAAACCTTCACCCCTACGGCTTTGGAATTCACCCACGGCGCCGCGCAAAAGGTGAAGAACCTGGTTTCCGAAGAAGGCAATGACCGCCTCAAGCTGCGCGTGTTCGTCACCGGTGGCGGCTGCTCGGGCTTCCAGTACGGCTTCACCTTCGATGAGGACGTGGCTGAAGACGACACCATTGTCGAGCGTGAAGGCGTTTCGCTGGTGGTCGACCCAATGAGCTTCCAGTATCTCGCCGGTGCCGAAGTGGACTATCAGGAAGGCCTGGAAGGTTCGCGCTTCGTGATCAAGAACCCGAATGCTGCGACCACCTGCGGTTGCGGGTCTTCGTTCTCGATCTGAGCCAAGGCTGTACGAAAACGCCGCGCTATTGCGCGGCGTTTTGCTTTGTGGCTAGGGGTCAGGCGGGGTAGATCGCGCCGAGTACGCGTAACCCCTTGGCCGCTGTCACACTAGGGCGATTGGCGGCAATGCCCTCGAGGCAACAGTGGGCGAGCCAGGCAAAGGCCATGGCCTCGACCCAGTCCGGATCCACGCCATGGGCACCGGTGCTGGTTACCCGGGCCTTGGGCAGCAGTTCGGCAAGCCGATTCATCAGGGCGCCATTGCGAGCGCCGCCGCCGCAGACCAGCAGTGCTTCGGTGCCATGCTGGGCGTTTTGCAACGATTCGACGATGCCGCGCGCGGTCAGCTCCAGCAGGGTGGCCTGGACATCTTCTTCACGGTAGCTCGGTAGACTCGCCAGGTGGGCATCCAGCCATGGCAGGTTGAACACTTCTCGGCCGGTGCTCTTCGGACCGGTGCCGGCGAAGAACGGGTCACTCAGCAGGCGGCTGAGCAGATCGCCCTGCACGATGCCGCTGGCCGCCCAGGCGCCATCCGCGTCATAAGCCTGACCACGCTTGCGCTCGATCCAGGCGTCCAGCAGCACGTTGCCGGGCCCGCAGTCGAAGCCATGCACGGGCCTGGCCTCTTCGATCAGGCTCAGGTTGCTGAAACCACCCACATTGAGGACCGCCAGGCGTTGGCCGAGGTGGCCAAACAGGGTTTCATGGAAGGCCGGCACCAACGGGGCGCCCTGGCCTCCTGCAGCAACATCGCGGCGGCGAAAGTCGGCGACCACGCTGATACCGGTAAGCTCGGCGAGCAGCGCCGGGTTGCCGATCTGTACGGTGAAGCCGCGAGCCGGCTCATGGCGGATGGTCTGGCCATGGCTGCCGATGGCGCGGATGGCCTCGGCCGGCAGCCCTCGCTTGTCGAGCAACTGCCGTATGCCTTCACCTGCCAGGCTGGCCCAGTAGTTCTCTGCCAGCGCGGCGCGGGCAATCTCGTCAGGGCCGCTGCTGCAGAGGCTGAGCAGTTGCTGGCGCAGGTCGGTCGGCATGGGCAGGTAATGAGTGGCGAGCAACTGAAGCTGCTCGCCCTGATCGACCAGGGCGATATCCAGGCCATCAAGGCTGGTACCGGACATCACCCCCAGATAAAGCGCCATGGGTCAGCGCTTGTTGGCCGCGAGCATGGTGGCCTTTTCCTGGTCCATGCGGGCGATCAATGGTTGGCTCTGTTGCATGAAGCGCTGGCGTTCGTTCTTGGCGATCGGATCAGCCATCGGCACCTTCTGGCTCAGCGGGTCGACATGCACGCCGTTTACCTGAAACTCGTAGTGCAGGTGCGGGCCGGTCGACAGGCCGGTAGTACCGATGTAACCAATGATCTGGCCCTGCTTCACGTTACTGCCGGTCTTGATGCCCTTGGCGAAGCCCTGCATGTGACCGTAAAGAGTTTTGTAGCTGTTGCCGTGGGCAATGATCACGGTGTTGCCGTAACCGCCGCGGCGGCCAGCCAGTTCGATGCGGCCATCACCGGCTGCCTTGATCGGCGTGCCACGTGGGGCCGCATAGTCCACACCCTTGTGCGCGCGAATCTTGTTCAGGATCGGGTGCTTGCGACCGGCGGAAAAGCGCGAGCTGATGCGGGCGAAGTCGACCGGGGTGCGGATGAAAGCCTTGCGCAGGCTGTTGCCGTCAGCGGTGTAGTAGCTGGTGTTGCCCTGCTTGTTGGTGTAGCGCACGGCGGTGTAGGTCTTGCCGCGGTTGGTGAAGCGTGCGGACAGGATGTTGCCGGTGCCGACCACCTTGCCGTCCATGACCTTTTGCTCGTAGACCACGTCGAACTCGTCGCCCGGGCGGATATCCTGGGCGAAGTCGATGTCGTAGCCCAAGACCTTGGCCATGTCCATGGTCATGCTGTGGGAAAGTCCGGCGCGCTGGGCGGATGCCGACAGCGAGCTTTTGATCACGCCATGGGCGTAAGCGGTGCGGACCACCGGCTTGCTGATCTCGCGATCGAAGGTGTAGCCCTTTGCGGTCTTGGTCAAGCGGATGGTTTCGAGGTTGCTGACCTTGCTGTGCAGGCTGGCCAGTTGGCCGTCCTTGTCGAGTTCGAACTGCAGCACCTGGCCATGCTTCAGCTGACTGAACTGCTTGGCTTGCTTGTTGCTGGCCAGCAGGTCGTGCACGGCATTGGCCGGTAGACCTACCTTGGCGAACAGGGTGGACAGGGTGTCGCCACGGGATACGGTCACTTCGCGGTGACCTGGCTCCTTGGCCTCAGGCGTTTTCTCGGTGGCCGGCGCTTCTTGTGCTGCCTGCCCGGTGCTGGTTTCGGCGCCGTCGATCTGTGCGAAGGGGGAGCCCTGATCGCCTTGAGCCTGGACCAGCGGCGTGCTGCTGGCTTCGTCCTTCAACTGCTCGGCCGGGCTTTCCAGCTCCAGGCTGAGGGTGGTCTTTTTGGCTTCGACCTCGCTGGAGGGAAATACCAGCAGTGCCAGGCTGAGCAGGGCGGCGATGCCGCTGGCGGCCAACAGATGGCTTTTCGGATAAAGCGGGGGCGCTTTAGGCGTTTCGTTGGTCATAGATAAGGTGACTTTGAAGAAAAATGAATATGGAAAAGATGAATGACATGATGAAGATGAAATAACTGTATAAAATATAACCAAATCCGCTTTCGCGCAAGGGCGCGTAGACGCCGTGACGCGTCGGTCGGGTCACATTTCATTTCGAAACTTGTAATTGATGGCCGATCTTGTATGGTTGGCTCCCTTTGAATCTGAGCCTTGCGGGTCTGTCTATGAAGTCGGTTGAAGAGCAGCTGGCGCTTATCAAGCGCGGTGCGGAAGAGGTATTGGTCGAGTCGGAACTGGTCGAGAAGCTCAAGCGTGGCCAGCCTCTGCGTATCAAGGCAGGCTTCGACCCGACTGCGCCTGACCTGCACCTGGGGCACACGGTGCTGATCAACAAGCTGCGCCAGTTCCAGGAGCTGGGGCATCAGGTCATCTTCCTGATCGGTGACTTCACTGGCATGATCGGTGATCCGAGCGGCAAGAGCGCCACCCGTCCGCCGCTGACCCGCGAGCAGGTGCTGGACAACGCCGAGACCTATAAGCAGCAAGTGTTCAAGATTCTCGATCCGGCAAAGACCGAGGTCGCGTTCAACTCCACCTGGATGGACAAGCTGACGCCAGCCGACTTCATTCGCCTGGCATCGCAGTACACCGTTGCGCGCATGCTCGAGCGTGACGACTTCGACAAGCGTTACACCACCAATCAGCCGATTGCGATCCACGAGTTCCTCTACCCGCTGGTGCAGGGCTACGATTCGGTGGCGCTGAAGGCAGATGTGGAGCTGGGTGGTACAGACCAGAAGTTCAACCTGCTGATGGGGCGCGAGTTGCAGCGTTCCTATGGGCAGGAGGCACAGAACATCGTGACCATGCCATTGCTCGAAGGGCTTGATGGCGTGAAGAAGATGTCCAAGTCGCTGGGTAACTATGTTGGCATCCAGGAAGCGCCGGGTGTGATGTACAGCAAGCTGGTGTCGATCCCGGACACCCTGATGTGGCGTTACTTCGAGCTGCTGAGCTTCCGCTCGATGGAAGAGATCGATCAGTTCCGCGCCGACGTTGCCAACGGTGCGAATCCGCGTGATATCAAGATCAAGCTGGCCGAAGAGATCGTTGCGCGCTTCCATGGTGAAGAGGCTGCGGCCAATGCTCACCGCGCTGCGGGTAACCGCATGAAAGAAGGCGAGCTGCCTGAGGATCTGCCAGAGATTGAAGTGGCTGCAGCTGAAGCCTTGCCAATCGCTGCCGTGCTGAACCGTGCGGGCCTGGTGAAGAACTCGGCGCAAGCGCGTGACCTGCTCAGTGGTGGAGCGGTAAAGGTCGATGGTGCGGTGGTCGACAAGGACTTCATGTTTGCCCTCGGCGCGACCCATGTGTGCCAGGCGGGTAAGAAGTCGTTTGGCCGGGTTACCCTCAAGGCTGAGTGATCGCCTGGTGGTGTAGCTATATAGAAGCGGGGAGGCCGTCAGGCCTCCCCGCTTTGCTTTTCAGCGATATTAAAGTTTCTTGAAATTAAAGGTTGACGGGGTTTCGAATCCCCTTATAATGCGCCCCACTTCCAGCGACATCGGAACGACAAACTCCTTGAAATTCAACGAGTTAGGGAGTTCGGGTGAGGTTGGAGGCGCTTCGGTCGAATGATCGATGGCGGTTGAGATGAAGGTTGACAGCGGTTTTAAACGCTGTATTATTCGCCTCCCGCTACGAGAGATCGCAGCGAGCCAAGTGTTTGAAGCTAAACGAGTTTCTCGCAAAAAACTTCAAAATAAACGCTTGACAGGCTGTGAGGAAGGCGTAGAATGCGCGCCTCGGTTGAGACGAAACGCTCTTAACCAAACGCTCTTTAACAAATCGAATCAAGCAATTCGTGTGGGTGCTTGTGAGTACGGACTGATAGTCACAAAGATTATCAGCATCACAAGTGGCCATGCGAGAAATCACATAGTCATT
>NZ_PEMX01000029.1:0-75302 GCF_002759075.1 Pseudomonas sp. 382 | reverse complement strand
CTACCGTACGGAAACCGTTGCTGCCATCCAAATAGGCAGTGATTGCTGTGAGCTTGAACTGCTCAGTGTACTTGGCCATGAATCCCCCAAGGGTTGGATTGGTGTCCAACTTCTTGGGGGCAGTCCAGGAATGGCAACAGCCTTGAGGGCGATGCCGTACCTGTGGGAGCGGGCTTGCCCGCGAAGGGGCGCGAAGCGGCCCCAGTTACTGCACCGATAGATCAGCGCTTGTCTTCGACCTTCCAGCTACCACCGTCATAGAAAGCCTTCCAGCCAGTCGGCTTGCCATCGACCTCGGACTGCACGTACTGCTCCTTGGTCTTGCGGCTGTAACGAATCACCGCCGGGCGCCCTTCCGGGTCTTTCTGCGGCGCATCGCACAGGAAGTGGTACTTCGGATCGATCTCGTGCTTGTGCGGAACGATCTCCAGCACCAACGGTGCACGGGTTTCGCGGTTTTTCGGGAACTGGCTGGCCGCCAGGAACAGGCCCGAAGCGCCATCACGCAGCACGTAGGTGTCGTCGACCTTCTCGCACTTGAGCTCCGGCATTTCCACCTTGTCCATCTTCGGTGGTGCGGCCTCACCGCTCTTGAGCAGCTTGCGGGTGTTCTTGCACGCCGGGTTGGTGCAACCGAAGAACTTGCCGAATCGGCCCGTCTTGAGTTGCATCTCGCTGCCGCACTTGTCGCACTCCAGGCTCGGCCCTTCGTAGCCCTTGATGCGGTAGCTGCCCTCTTCGATCTCGTAGCCGGCGCAGTCCGGGTTATTACCGCAGATGTGCAGCTTGTGCTTCTCGTCCAGCAGGTAGGCATCCATCGCCGTGGCACAGATCGGGCAGCGGTGCTTGCCCAGCAGCACGCGCGATTCCGATTCACCCTCATCGTCCGCAGCGATCTCATCGCCCGGCACCAGGTTCACTGTGGCCTTGCAACGCTCTTTCGGCGGCAGGCTGTAACCCGAGCAACCGAGAAACACACCGGTGGAAGCGGTGCGGATCATCATTGGCCGGCCACATTCCTTGCACGGAATATTGGTCATGGTCGGCTGGTTGGCACGCATGCCGCTTTCGGCAGACTCGGCGGTCAGCAGTTTCTTGCTGAAGTCACCGTAGAACTCGTCGAGCACGTTCTTCCAGTCACGTTCGCCCTGGGCCACGTCGTCGAGGTTCTCTTCCATGTCGGCAGTGAAGCCATAGTCCATCAGGTTAGAGAAACTCTCCGACAGGCGCTCGGTGACGATATCGCCCATTTTCTCGGAGTAGAAACGACGATTGTGCAGAGTGACGTAGCCGCGGTCCTGGATGGTGGAAATGATCGCCGCATAGGTCGACGGGCGACCAATACCGCGTTTTTCCATTTCCTTGACCAGGCTCGCTTCAGTGAAGCGCGCCGGTGGCTTGGTGAAGTGCTGGCTCGGGTCGAGCTGGATCAGCTTGAGCGCTTCGCCCTGGGCCATTTCCGGCAGCACATCGTCTTCGCCCGGCTTGCTCTGCTGTGGCAGCACGCGGGTGTAACCGTCGAACTTGAGGATGCGGCCCTTGGCACGCAGCTCGAAATCACCTGCGGCCACAGTGACACTGGTGGACAGGTATTGCGCCGGAGGCATCTGGCAGGCCAGGAACTGGCGCCAGATCAGCTCGTACAGGCGCTCTGCATCCCGCTCCATGCCGCTGAGCTTGGTGGGGTGGGTATTGACGTCAGAGGGGCGAATCGCCTCGTGCGCCTCCTGGGCACCTTCCTTGCTGCCATACACCAGCGGGGCTTCCGGCAGGTACTGCTTGCCGAACTCGCGCTCGATGTAGCTGCGCGCCATGTCCAGGGCATCTGCCGACAGGTTGGTCGAGTCGGTACGCATGTAGGTGATGTAACCCGCTTCGTACAAACGCTGGGCCATCATCATGGTTTTCTTCACCCCAAAGCCCAGGCGGTTGCTCGCGGCCTGCTGCAAGGTCGAGGTGATGAACGGGGCCGACGGCTTGCTGCTGGTCGGCCGGTCTTCGCGCTTGATCACGCTGTAGCTGGAGGCCTTGAGCTTCTCCAGCGCGGCCATGGCCTGAGCTTCGTTCAGCGGCTTGAAGGCCTCGCCCTTCTCGCGCGCCACTTCAAAACGCACTTTGGCGTTCTTGGCGGTGCCAAGGTCGGCGTGCACTTCCCAGTACTCTTCTGGGACGAAGGCACGGATCTCGCGTTCACGCTCGACCACCAGCTTCACCGCTACCGACTGTACGCGGCCGGCAGACAGGCCGCGGGCGATCTTGGCCCACAGCAGTGGCGAGACCATGTAGCCCACTACGCGGTCGAGGAAGCGCCGCGCCTGCTGGGCGTTGACCCGGTCGATATCCAGCTCGCCAGGCTGCGAGAACGCTTCCTGGATCGCCTTCTTGGTAATTTCGTTGAACACCACGCGCTTGTAGCGGGTGTCGTCGCCCCCGATGGCTTCGCGCAGGTGCCAGGCAATGGCTTCCCCTTCGCGGTCCAAGTCGGTTGCGAGATAGATGGTGTCGGCATCCTTGGCCAGACGGCGGAGCTCTTCGATCACCTTCTCCTTGCCGGGAAGGATCTCGTACTTGGCTTTCCAGCCGTGCTCAGGGTCGACGCCCATGCGCGCCACCAGCTGGCGACGGGCCTTCTCTTTTGGCGACAGCGCCGGAGCCTCACCCGCAGCAGCCTTGCCACGCTTGGCGGCCGGCTCTTTGCTTGCGCTGGCCGAACCGCTGGTGGGGAGGTCTCGGATATGGCCGATACTCGACTTCACCACGTACTGGTTGCCCAGGTACTTGTTGATGGTCTTGGCCTTGGCCGGGGATTCCACAATGACCAGCGATTTGCCCATGGATCGGAGTATTCCTGAATCTGAAGATGAAAAACGCGTCAGGTGCCGGACGCGGCACCGCTATATATAGTGGCAAAAGAGTGAGGTCAAGCGTGGTCGATCACGCTTGCGACTTGCCAACCAGCTCCGGCAGCCCTTCTTCGACCTTGACCAAAGCAAAGCGCGGCACCTGCTCGCCGTCAACCTCGACGGACTCCTGGAACATCGCAAGGGGCCTCACCCAGAAGCTGTAATCACCATACAGGCATTGGTAGAAGACCATCCACTCTTCATTCTCCGAGTGCCGTGCAACACTGAAGACACGGTACTCAGGCCCTTTGTAATGCCGGTATACGCCTGGTTGTATCTGCATGCCGCCCTTCCTCTTGAAACAAATTCTGTAAAAAACAAAAACCGGGGCACAAGGCCCCGGCTGCTGTCCCGCTACGCGATCAGACGCGTTCGAAGACAGTGGTGATACCTTGACCGAGGCCGACGCACATGGTCGCCACCCCCAGGGTACCGCCGTTCTGCTTCATGACATTGAGCAGGGTGCCGGAAATTCGTGCACCGGAGCAACCGAACGGGTGGCCCAAAGCGATGGCGCCGCCGTGCAGGTTAACCTTCTCATCCATCTTGTCGAGCACTTTCAAGTCTTTGAGCACTGGCAGGGCTTGTGCAGCGAAGGCTTCGTTGAGCTCGATGAAGTCGATATCGGCCATGGTCAGACCGGCGCGCTTGAGGGCTTTCTGGGTCGACGGCACCGGGCCGTAGCCCATGATTGCCGGGTCGACACCGGCCACCGCCATCGAGCGGATCACCGCCAGTGGCTGGATGCCCAGGTCCATGGCGCGCTGGCCGGACATGACGATCATGCACGATGCACCGTCGGTGATCTGCGACGAAGTACCGGCAGTCACGGTACCACCTTTCGGGTTGAACGCCGGTTTCAGCGACGCCAGGCCCTCGAGGGTGGTTTCCGGGCGAATGGTCTCGTCGAAGTCGAAGACCTTGAGGAAACCGTTCTCGTCATAGCCCTGCATCGGGATGATCTCGTCCTTGAACTTGCCTTCGACCGTCGCCTTGTGGGCGAGCTGGTGCGAACGCAGGCCGAACAGGTCCTGCTGCTCGCGGCTGATGCCATGCATCTTGCCGAGCATTTCGGCGGTCAGGCCCATCATCCCCGACGCCTTGGCCGCATGCAGCGACAGGTGCGGGTTGGGGTCGACACCATGCATCATGCTGACGTGGCCCATGTGCTCGACGCCGCCGACCACGAACACATCGCCGTTGCCGGTCATGATCGCCTGGGCGGCGGTGTGCAGCGCGCTCATCGACGAGCCGCACAGGCGGCTGACGGTCTGGGCGGCCGAGGTGTGCGGGATCTGGGTCATCAAAGACGCCATGCGGGCGATGTTCCAGCCCTGCTCCAGGGTCTGGTTCACGCAGCCCCAGATCACGTCTTCGACTTCTTTCGGGTCGACCTTGCCGTTGCGTTCCAGCAGCTTGCTGATCAGGTGCGCGGACATGTCTTCGGCGCGGGTGTTGCGGTGCATGCCACCCTTGGAGCGGCCCATCGGGGTGCGACCAAAGTCGACAATCACCACGTCTCTTGGATTAAGGCTCATATCAAATCTCTCGCTCTAGCTCGTTGACCACTCAGTTGAAGAAGCGCTGGCCGTTCTTGGCCATTTCACGCAGCTTCGCGGTCGGGTGGTACAGCGGTCCAAGGTCGGCGTACTGGTCGGCCAGGGCAACGAATTCGGCCACACCGATCGAGTCGATGTAGCGCAGCGCACCACCCCGGAAGGGAGGGAAACCGATGCCATAGACCAGGCCCATGTCGGCTTCGGCGGCGGTTTCGACGATGCCGTCTTCCAGGCAACGCACGGTCTCCAGGCACAGCGGCACCATCATCCAGTTGATGATGTCTTCGTCGCTCACTTCACGCTGCTCGAAGACGATCGGCTTGAGCACATCCAGCACGGTGGCATCGAAGACTTTCTTCGGTTTGCCGCGCTTGTCGGTCTCGTAGGCATAGAAGCCCTTGCCGTTCTTCTGGCCCAGGCGGTTGGCCTCGTACAGGGCGTCGACGGCCGAGCGGCGCTCGTCCTTCATGCGGTCCGGGAAGCCTTCGGCCATCACGTCGCGGCCATGGTGGCCGGTGTCGATGCCGACCACGTCCATCAGGTAGGCCGGGCCCATCGGCCAGCCGAACTTCTCCATGACCTTGTCGATGCGCACGAAGTCGACGCCAGCGCTGACCAGCTTGGCGAAACCGCCAAAGTACGGGAACAGCACACGGTTGACCAGGAAGCCCGGGCAGTCGTTGACCACGATCGGGTTCTTGCCCATCTTCTTGGCGTAGGCCACGGTGGTCGCGACTGCTACCTCACTGGACTTCTCGCCACGGATCACTTCCACCAGCGGCATCATGTGTACCGGGTTGAAGAAGTGCATGCCGACGAAGTTTTCCGGGCGCTTGAGCGCCTTGGCCAGCAGGTTGATGGAAATGGTCGAAGTGTTGGAGGCGAGGATCGCGTCCTCTTTTACCTGGCCTTCCACTTCGGCCAGCACGGCCTGCTTGACCTTCGGGTTTTCGACCACGGCTTCGACGACGATGTCGACGTTGGCGAAGTCGCCATACGACAGGGTCGGGCGAATGGCGTTGAGCGCCTCGGCCATTTTCGCCGGAGTCAGGCGGCCTTTCTCGACGCGGTTGCCAAGCAGCTTGGAAGCCTCGTTCAGGCCCAACTGGATGGCTTCCTCGCGGATGTCCTTCATCAGGATCGGGGTGCCCTTGACCGCCGACTGGTAGGCAATGCCGCCACCCATGATGCCGGCGCCGAGCACGGCAGCCTGCTTCACGTCGTGGGCGATTTCGTCATGGGCCTTGGCCTTGCGCTTGAGCTCCTGGTCATTCAGGAACAGGCCGATCAGGCTTTCGGCAACCGAAGTCTTGGCCAGTTTGGCGAAGCCTGCAGCCTCGACTTCCAGGGCCTTGTCGCGGCCGAAGTTGGCGGCCTTCTGGATGGTCTTGATGGCCTCGACCGGCGCCGGGTAATTCGGGCCGGCCTGGCCAGCGACGAAGCCCTTGGCGGTCTCGAAGGCCATCATCTGCTCGATGGCGTTGAGCTTGAGCTTTTCCAGCTTGGGCTGGCGCTTGGCCTTGTAGTCCAGCTCGCCACTGATGGCGCGCTTGATCAGGTCCAGCGCACCGGCCAGCAGCAGCTCAGGGGCGACCACGGCATCGACGGCGCCGACTTTCAGGGCGTCTTCGGCACGGTTTTCCTTGCCGGCGGCGATCCACTCAATGGCGTTGTCCGAGCCGATCAGGCGCGGCAGGCGCACGGTACCGCCGAAGCCTGGGTAGATGCCCAGCTTGACTTCGGGCAGGCCGATCTTGGCGCTGCTGGACATGACTCGATAGTCGGCTGCCAGGCACATTTCCAGGCCGCCGCCCAGGGCGATGCCATTGATGGCCGCCACGGTCGGTACTTCGAGGTCTTCGAAGGCGTTGAAGATGCGGTTGGCTTCCAGGTTGCCGGCAACCAGTTCGGCTTCGGGCAGCTTGAAGTTGTCGACGAACTCGGTGATGTCGGCGCCGACGATGAACACGTCCTTGCCACTGCTGACGATCACGCCTTTCACCGAGGCGTCGGCCTTGATGGCGTCGATGGCCTGGCGCAGCTCGTCCAGGGTCAGGCGATTGAACTTGTTGACGGACTCACCCTTGAGGTCGAACTTCAGTTCGACGATGCCGCTTTCAAGAGCCTTAACCGTGATGGCTTTACCTTCGTAAATCATCAACTGATCTCCACGATATGGAAGCTGAACTGTACACGCCGATCGCTGGTGGAAGAGTAGGTCTTGCCGCCCTTGCCCCAGGCACACCCGTCAGCGCGCTAGTCGGGATTCTGTATGAGCGGCATGACATACAAACGCTCAATTCATACGCCCGTTTGATTTGGGTATGCACACATTCACCGAAAAGGTCGGCGTTGTCAAATGCTCTGGAACAGGGTGAAAACGCGACTTTGCGGTCATTTTGTATCGCCGATGGGTTAAACATGATGACAGTGATTACCGATCATTCATGTCAGCGATTGACCACAAGCAAACGACGGTGGCTGCATTTATCTCGTGCACGCGGCCAGGGAATGGCTACACTGCGACTGGATTCAGGAATTTCCCGGCCTGCCTGGCCTTTTCTGCGCGGCAGAAACGACAAAGCGGCAACCTGGTAGCTACCGGGTTGCCGCTTTGTCGTTGTGGCTATCAAGCCAGGGTGTCGAAGGCGTGGGCAATATCCTGCAATACAGATTTATCCCCGCGCTCGCTCCAGTACAGGGCAAGCATGCGCTTGTCAGCCTCCACCTTGTAGACGGTTGCCGGCAGGCGCATGAACACTTCGTTCAGGCGCGGCTCCTCGCAGGCCTCCTTCCACTGGTTCCACCAGACACCAGGGCTGACCTGCCAGTAGCACCAGCTGTCTTCATGCCCGCGCCTGCGCCCACGGTGATATTGCGGGCACGGGCTCGGTGGCGCCTGCTCGAACCAGTGTGGCCACTGTTGGGGGGCCAGTTGCATGGCCAGGCCCATGCGCCGCGCCTCCAGGCGCAGGCTCATCTGCTGCCCCTGTTTGCGCGACAGGCGCAGCCAGGACAGCGGACTGAGAATCAGCGCAAGGATTGACACCACTAGCCATACCGTCATATCAGTAAGTTCCATAAAGCGTTGCAAAAGAGCGGGTTACTCAGTATTCACGGATGACCTGCCGGAAAGCGACCATACTTCTACTATCGCGATTGTCAGGAGTACAGCTCATGTCCTACGAACATCTTCTGGTCGCCGTCGACCTCACCGAGGAATGCGACCCGGTGATCAAGCGTGCCATGAAGCTCGCCGAGCCCACAGGCGCCAAGGTCTCGCTGGTGCATATCGTCGAACCGATGGCCATGGCCTTTGGCGGCGATGTGCCGATGGACCTGTCGCAACTGCAACAGCAGCAGTTCGACCAGGCCAAGGAGCGCCTGGACCGCCTGTTCAACAAGTACCCCGGCATCAATCGTGGCGACTCGCACCTGACCTACGGCCAGCCGCGCCAGGAAATCCACCAACTGGCCAAGGACCAGGAATGCGACCTTATCGTGGTCGGCAGCCATGGCCGGCATGGCCTGGCCTTGCTGCTGGGATCCACCGCCAATGATGTGCTGCATGGTGCGCCGTGCGATGTGCTGGCGGTGCGCTTGCAGAAAAAAGAATGATCCAGCCTGCGCCGGCCTCTTCGCGGCGGTTCTGCGCGAAGAGGCCGGCGCAGCAGACTCAGCCTTCCAGCTCAGCCCACCGCTCTACCAGCGCATCCAGCTCAGCTTGCAGCTTCTCGATCTTGGCCAGCACTGCCGAAGTCTCGGCAATCGGCCGCTGATAGAAGCCAGCAGCGTTCACCTCTTCCTGCGCCTCGGCCATGCGCTGCTCGACCTCATCGATCTGACCCGGCAGCATTTCAAGCTCGCGTTGCAGCTTGTAGCTGAGCTTTTTCTTCGAAGTATCGGCAACCGGCGCAGCTGGCGCAGGCGCAGCCACTTCCACCGGCTTTTCGACCACGGCACTGTTGAGCTCGGACTTGCCGCTCTTGCTCTCGGTCACGCCGAGCAGCTTCGCCGAACCGCCCTGGCGGATCCAGTCTTCATAGCCACCGACATACTCGCGCACCTTGCCCTCACCTTCGAATACCAACGTGCTGGTGACGACGTTGTCGAGGAAGGCCCGGTCGTGGCTGACCATCAGCACGGTACCCTTGTAGTTGGACAGCACCTCTTCCAGCAACTCGAGGGTTTCCACATCCAGGTCGTTGGTCGGCTCGTCGAGCACCAGCAGGTTGGCCGGCTTGCTGAACAGCTTGGCCAGCAGCAGGCGCGCCCGCTCGCCGCCGGACAGCGCCTTGACTGGCGTACGGGCACGCTGCGGGCTGAACAGGAAATCGCCCAGGTAGCTCAGCACATGGCGGTTCTGACCATCGATCTCGATGAAGTCACGGCCTTCGGCGAGGTTGTCGATGACGGTCTTTTCCAGGTCGAGCTGGTGGCGCATCTGGTCGAAATACGCCACTTCCAGCTTGGTGCCGCGCTCGACCTTGCCTGCGGTAGGCTCCAGGTCACCGAGCATCATCTTCAGCAGGGTGGTCTTGCCGGTACCGTTGGCACCCAGCAGGCCGATACGGTCCTGGCGCTGCAGGACCATGGAGAAGTCCTTGACCAGCAGCGGGCCATCGGCGTGATGGAAGCTGACGTTTTCCAGCACCATCACCTGCTTGCCGGATTTGTCCGCCGCTTCGATCTGGATGTTCGCCTTGCCCTGGCGTTCGCGGCGCTCGCTGCGCTCGACGCGCAGGGCCTTGAGTGCACGCACACGGCCTTCGTTGCGGGTACGCCGGGCCTTGATGCCCTGGCGAATCCACACTTCTTCCTGGGCCAGGCGCTTGTCGAACAGCGCATTGGCGGTTTCTTCGGCGGCCAGCGCGGCTTCCTTGTGCACCAGGAAGCTGGCGTAGTCGCCGTTCCAGTCGATCAGGCCGCCGCGGTCCAGTTCGAGGATGCGCGTGGCGAGGTTCTGCAGGAAGGAACGGTCGTGGGTGATGAACAGCACGGCACCGTTGAAACCGCGCAGGGCTTCTTCGAGCCAGGCGATGGCCCCGATGTCCAGGTGGTTGGTCGGCTCGTCGAGCAGCAACAGATCAGGCTCGGACACCAGCGCCTGGGCCAGCAGCACGCGGCGGCGCCAGCCACCGGAGAGCTCGGCCAGGGTCTTGTCGGCGGGCAACTGCAGGCGGCTCAAGGTGCTTTCCACCACTTGCTGCAGGCGCCAGCCGTCGCGGGCTTCGAGCTCGTGCTGAACGTGCATGAGCTTTTCCAGATCTGCATCGCTGTGGATGTTCTGGCTCAGGTGATGAAACTCGGCGAGCAACTCGCCGACGCCATCCAGGCCTGCCGCGACCACATCGAACACCGTACGCTCGTCGGCAACCGGCAGCTCCTGTGGCAGCTCGCCGATCTTCAAGCCAGGGGCGCGCCAGATCTCGCCATCGTCGCCCTTCTGCTCGCCCTTGACCAGGCGCAGCATGCTCGATTTGCCGGTGCCGTTACGGCCGATGATGCACACCCGCTCGCCACGGGCGATCTGCCAGGACACTTTGTCCAGCAGCGGCATCGCGCCGAATGCGAGGGACACATCGCTGAATTTGAGCAGGGTCATGTTCGTCTCCAGAAAGCGGGCGCGCATTCTACCTGAGTTGGCCCCTGCCGGCATTAAGTACGCTTCCGTACCGAGGCCTGGCGACACCCGGTCAGTGTTAATGCCCGGTTACAAGCACAGCGCTATCACCCGCCGCCGGCAAACGGCTAAGCTAAGGCAATCAGATTTCAACAGTGCTGGCTTCGCCGTCACTTCCCCATGGTTCAACTGCCCGGACGTATCATGCGCAGCCGCCTGTTACAGATTGCTTCCTGCCTGCTGCTCACTGCCGCCACCGCCAGTGCGGCGCAGGCCATCGACCTTTCTCTGCAACGCCAGTATTACGACGAGGCCAAGCGTGCGCTGGCCAAGGGTGACAAGGGCCCTTACCTGCGTTACGCCCCACAGCTGCGCGACTACCCGCTCACGCCGTACCTGGCGTATGACGAACTGACTGCGCGCCTGAAGACTGCCAGCAACGAGGAAATCGAAGGTTTCCTGGCCAAGCACGGCGACCTGCCCCAGGCCAACTGGATGAAACTGCGCTGGCTGCGCTGGCTGGCCGAACGCGGCGAGTGGAACACCTTCGTCAAGTACTACGACCCCAAGCTCAACTTCACCGAGCTGGACTGCCTCAACGGCCAGTATCAGTTGAGCCACGGCCAGCGCGCCGAAGGCTTCGCCAGTGCGGAAAAATTGTGGAACGTCGGCAAGACGCAACCGGCTGCCTGTGACACCCTGTTCGGCATGTGGGCCGCTGAAGGCCAGCTGACCGAGGCCAAGCGCTGGAACCGCGCCAAGCTTGCAGCCCAGGCGCGCAACTACGTACTGGCCAACAACATGGTGCAAGGCCTGACCACGCTCGGGCCTCAGGGCCGGCTGCTGATCGACGTTGCCCAGAAGCCGGAACTGCTCAACCAGCCGTCGCGCTTCACGCCGGCCACCGAGGCCATGTCCGACGTGGTCAGCCTCGGCCTGCGCCGCCTGGCCCGGCAAGACCCTGAACGGGCCATGGCGCTGCTCGACGAGTACGCCCAACGCATGCATTTCTCGCGTGACGAGAAGGTCGCCATCGCCCGCGAGATCGGCCTTACCCTGGCACGCCGCTACGACCCGCGCGCGCTGGACCTGATGACCCGCTACGACCCTGAACTGCGCGACAACACGGTCAGTGAATGGCGCCTGCGCCTGTTGCTGCGCCTCGGCCGTTGGCAAGACGCCTACGAGCTGACCCGGCGTCTGCCACAGGACCTGGCCAGCAGCAACCGCTGGAAATACTGGCAGGCCCGCACCCTGGAGCTGGCCCAGCCGAACAACCCGCAGGTTCCATTGCTGTACAAGAACGTGGCACGCGAGCGTGACTTCTACGGTTTCCTCGCGGCTGACCGGGCCAAAACGCCTTACCAGTTGAACAACAGGCCGCTGCTGTTGAGCCCGCAACTGGTCAACAAGGTGCGCAATACCCCCGGCATCCAGCGTGCCCTGGAGTTCCACGCGCGTGGCCAGGTGGTCGAAGGCCGCCGCGAGTGGTACCACGTCAGCCGTCACTTCAACCGCGATGAGATGGTCGCCCAGGCTCGCCTGGCCTACGACATGCGTTGGTACTTCCCGGCCATCCGCACCATCAGCCAGGCGCAGTACTGGGACGACCTGGATGTCCGCTTCCCCATGGCCTATCGCGACACCCTGGTACGTGAAGCCAAGGTGCGTGGGCTGCATTCGAGCTGGGTGTTCGCCATCACCCGCCAGGAAAGCGCCTTCATGGAGGATGCCCGCTCCAGCGTCGGCGCCAGCGGCCTGATGCAGGTGATGCCGGCCACCGCCAAGGAAACCGCACGCAAGTTCAGCATCCCGCTGGCCTCGCCGCAGCAGATGTTCAACCCGGAAAAGAACATTCAGGTCGGTGCGGCCTACCTGAGCCAGGTGCATGGCCAGTTCAACGGCAACCGGGTGCTGGCGTCGGCGGCCTACAACGCAGGCCCCGGGCGTGTGCGACAGTGGCTCAAGGGCGCCAAGCACCTGAGCTTCGACGTGTGGGTGGAGTCGATCCCGTTCGATGAAACGCGCCAGTATGTGCAGAACGTGCTGTCGTATTCGGTGATCTACGGGCAAAAGCTCAATGTGCCACAGCCGCTGGTGGACTGGCATGAGCGGTATTTCGATGACATGTAGTTCCAGCTAGGCCTGTACCGGCCTCTTCGCGGCTAAAGCCGCTAGCACAGGGATCCCACAGCTTGCAGAGTCAGTGCAATACCTGTGGGAGCGGCTTTAGCCGCGAAGAGGCCGGTACAGGTTATTCGAGCACTTCGACTTCCATCCCCACTTCAAGCCAGCCACTGCCATCCACGGCCAGGTTCTGCCCGAAGAGGATGTCGCCTTCCTTCTCACGGAAAGTCTTCAGGGTCGTCAACGGCTCACGGTCAGCACTGCGCTCCCCGGTCGCCGGGTCGAGGGTAGTGAAGATGCACCGGACGCTCGGTTTGAGCACTCGAAACTCCAGCTCGCCAATGCGGATCCGCTTCCAACCATCCTCGGCGAACGGCTCAGCCCCCTGCACCACCAGGTTTGGCCGAAAACGCAGCATTTCCATGGGCCGGCCAATCCGCCGGCTCAGGTCATCCAGCGAGCCCTGCCCGATCAGCAGCAACGGAAAGCCATCAGGGAACGCCGCACGGTCGCTGTTCAGGCCGTAACCATTGGGCAGGTAGCGCGCCCGCTGCTCCGGGCAATGCACCAGGCGCACCGCCTTGCCAAGCCACTGCGACAGCCAGGCAGCCGCCTCGTCGCCGGCGTCCGGCACACGCAAGGTATCGCGCCAGATGGTCACACCGCGCAGCCCATCGTCAGCGGCGGGTACCGCCACTGGCAACGGCGCCTGCCCAGGCAGTTCGAGCAGCAATTCGCCAGCCTCGCCCGCGCTGGCCTTCAGCTGGCCCAGTTTGGGCCAGGCACGCTGAGTGAGGAAGCGTCCGTTCTCTTCCTCGACCACCATCCAGCGTCGGTCGCCCTGCAAGCCTAGAAGCCCCACCGGTGAAGCTCGCAAGCATTGCGCCTGCCCCGACTTCACCGGGTATCGATACAACTCACTGAGAAACATCCCTGCCCGCCTCATGCCTTGTCAAAAGCCAAGCTTATACCTGGCTGACCGTGGGATCACGCGTTGCCGGCATCCAGCAGCAGGCGCTGCTTGACCACATCGACAAGGCGATCAGGCTGGAACTTGGAGAGGAAATTGTCACAACCGACCTTTTTCACCATCGACTCGTTGAAACTGCCCGATAAAGAAGTGTGCAGCACCACGTAGAGCTTGCGCAGGCGCGCATCGCCACGAATTTCGGTGGTCAGCCGATAGCCGTCCATCTCCGGCATTTCCGCATCGGTGAAGACCATCAACAGCTTCTCGCAGACGTCCTCCCCCGCATCGGCCCAACCCTTGAGCAGGCGCAAGGCTTTCAGGCCATCACTGGCAACGTGCAGCTTCACCCCGAGTTGCGACAGGGTATCGCGCAGTTGCGCCAGTGCCACGCTGGAGTCGTCCACCAGCAGCACTTCACGGCCACGCGCGCGCGCCAGCACCGGGTCGGCCAGTTTGTCGCCGGAGACCCGGGCGTTATAAGGCACGATCTCGGCGAGCACCTTCTCCACATCGATCACTTCGACCAGCTTGTCATCCACTTTGGTGATGGCGGTCAGGTAGTGCTGGCGCCCGGCACTCGAAGGCGGCGGCATGATGGATTCCCAATTCATGTTGACGATGCGATCGACGCCACCCACCAGGAACGCCTGCACCGAGCGGTTGTACTCGGTGACGATGATGGTGCTGTCCGGCCCCGGCTGCAGCGGGCGCATGCCGATCGCCTGGGACAGGTCGATCACCGGCAGGGTCTGCCCACGCAGGTTGACCACCCCACAGACGAAGGCGTGGCGCTGCGGCATCAGGGTCAGCTTTGGCAGTTGCAGTACTTCCTGCACCTTGAACACGTTGATTGCGAACAACTGGCGACCGGCAAGGCGGAACATCAGGATTTCCAGACGGTTCTCACCCACCAGCTGCGTGCGTTGGTCTACCGTGTCGAGAATGCCAGCCATTGGAAAACCCCCAGGGTTATGTCGAAAAATAGAAATGATCCGTCCTGTATCGGCGCTATTCTGCGTATCTTGACCCCGGCGAAAAAATGCCCCGCCGGGCGATTGATATCAGATTAGCATCATGCTTTACTGCGGCATGACCCGCCTGGATCCATTTCAGCGCAACCTGTCGCACCCTAGGTGCCATCAGGGAATCCCCTAGGCGCAATCAGGCGCAACCTGATGTTCGCGATATCCTTTAGCCATTAATGTGACGCCATTCTCACTGCATGAATGGAGTCAGGCTTTTGCTAGCGATCGATATGGCGTGGCCATCCCCTGCTCCAGCCCAACGCGCCGGAGTGACTTGATGGACAGCAGCGTCTCCAACTTCGACACCCTGCAGGACTTCCTGCTGGATGCCCAGGTCTTGCTGACCCAGTCCCAGGAATGCCTGCAGCATCTGGAACTGATCAGCAACGACCCGGACGCCTGCCAATGCCTGAACAGCACCCTCCAGACCCTGGCCCGACGCGCCAGCGCCCTGGGCCTGCTTGAAGTCGCCCACTATGCCAGCGTGCTGCACCGACTGCTCGCCCCGGCCTGCAAGCAGCGGTGCCTGGATCAGACCGTTTTGCCAGCGCTGAATGCCTGCCTGACCTTGCTGGCCTGGCAACTCGAACTGCTCGATGTGCGCACCGGCAGGCTCGCTCTCGATTGCTGTGAGCAGGTAACGCTGCTGAGCGAACTGGCAGTCGCCCTGAATCAGCCGTTGCCGCAAACGTGTGCGTCTTGCAACGAAAACGCCAGTAACTGCTTGCATCCGCGCTTGGCCGTGCCCGGCAGGCCATCAGCCAGCGGAGCCGCACAGCGCCACTAGCCGGCGGGTACAACTCACCCAATGACGCATGACTCGAGGGGTTTTTCACGCGTTCAGCCGGGCGCACTTTCGGTCTGTTGCTAGTTGAACGTGAAGCGGTCATCACAAGATCGGGAGGAGGCATTTTGACACTCAATTTGCCTGCCCAGCCCCCCTCCCGAGCCCGGAAATGCTTAGGTTTCAAAGCATTGCCCAGCGCGACCAAATTGAACCGAAGTGGTAAGATGCGCGCACACAAATGCTGGCCGGCTCCCCATGTTTCGCATCGGGTCGCGCTCGCCACTTGTTGCAAGCACAGCGCCAAAGCCTCTGCCAAGAGGTGTGCACAGCCCCCATCAGCAAGACTTCAGTGGCTTCTCAACTCTATGTCCCCACGCTTGAAGATATCTCTGCGCTGCCGTTCACGCACCACCTTGCTGCGCTGGGTGACGGCAATGCTGTGCGTGGTGTCCCTGCTTGCCAACCTGGCTCTGTATGCTGGCGGGCAAGGCATGCCAGCCAGCCTGTTGCTGCTGCAACTGGTGGCCACGCTTGGCGTCTGCTGGCACCTGAGCCACGGTGCCAAGTCGATCAGCCTGCGCCCGGCGGAACTGGCCGGGCGCATGCTCCAAGTCCAGGAGACAGAGCGCCAGCACCTGAGCCGCGAACTTCACGACGACATCGGGCAATTGCTGACCGCCGCCAAGATGCAGCTGGATTGGTTGCAACGCCGTGTACCGAGCGACTTGCAGACACACTGTGACGACTTGCGCAGCACCCTTGAAGACACCTTGAGCAAAGTGCGCGACGTTTCCGCCCTGCTCAACCCACGGCAACTGGCCAGCCTTGGTCTCGAGGCCAGCCTGCGGGCCCACCTGGTACGCACCTTGGCAAACAGCGACGTGCACTGGAGCCTGGAATGCCATCAACGCCTGGGCGGTATTTCCGAAGAAGTCGCCATGGCGGCGTTTCGCATCACCCAGGAGGCGGTCACCAACATGCTGCGCCATGCCCGGGCTCGCAACTTGACCATCCGCCTGCAGCGCAGCAGGGCTTGCCCTATCGATCCAGGATGACGGCCAGGGCTTCATCCCGGCTGCCAATCCGGCCGAGGCCGGCCAGCGCGGCATGGCCGGCATGCAGGAACGCGCCACCGCCCTCAACGGCAGCCTGGCGATCACCAGCCAGCTCGGCCTGGGCACGACGATCGACGTGCTGTTCCCGTGGCCACCCCGTATTCATGAACGCGCCAGGACTACCGCTTCAACATGACCTGTAGATTGCTGCTGGTGGACGACCACTCGCTGATCCGTGCCGGGGTTCGTGCCCTGGTATCCGACATCCCTGGCTACACCGTGGCCGGCGAAGCCGATGACGGCGACCAGTTGCTCGAGCAGGTTCGGCACCTGGCACCTGACATCGTCCTGCTGGACATCTCCATGCGTTCGACCAGCGGCCTCGATGCCCTCACCCAACTGCGCGCCACGGGTAACCCCTGCAAGGTGCTGATCCTGTCCATGCACACCGATCCGGACCTGATCATGCGCGCACTGGAAAGTGGCGCCCACGGTTACCTGCTCAAGGATGCCACGGCGACCGAACTGGAGCAGGCCTTGGCCGCGCTGCGCAATGGCGAGCGCTACCTCAGCCCGGCCATCGCCCATACGGTGATCAACCAGGCATTGATGCGCGCGCAACACGGCAAGCAACCCGGCCTTGATCGCCACAACCTCACCGCAAGGCAACTGGAGATCCTGCGCCTGATCGTGCGCGGCAAGTCCACCCGTGAAATCGCCGCCGGCCTGGGTCTGTCGATCAAGACCGTGGAAACTCACCGTTCGCAGATCATGAAGCGCCTGCAGATCTACGACGTGGCCGGCCTGGTGCTGTTCGCCGTGCGCGAAAAAATCATCAGCCTGGATGACTGATCAGCGGGGAATTCAACGGCAAGTGCAGGCGCAGCGCCCCTGGCAACGCCGCAAAGCGCAGGCTGTCGGCCTGCAGCGGCTCGCCATCGAGGTTGATGTCCAGCCCCTGCGAACAGGTAATCTCGACCCAGGGCAAACGTGCCCGCACGAACAAGCCTTCACCCGCCAGCAAATCACGAAGGGCGCCTACCATTTCCTGGGGCGCTGGCAGGATGGCGATATCGAGCAGGCCATCATCGACTTGCGCGTCCGGGCACAACACTTGTCCGCCACCGGCCTGGCGACCATTGCCGATCCCCAGCGCCAGCAGGTCGCCCTGCCAGTCGAAGCCCGGCCCTGACAGCTCGACCGAGGCGGCCTGCAGCTCACTGAAGCGTGACAGCCCGGTAAACAGGTAGGCCGCAGCGCCGAGCATTTTCTTCAGGTCTTCAGAGGTATTGGCGGTAACCTGACTGCCGAAACCGCCCGTGGCCATGTTCAGGAACAACTGGTCGCCCACTTGGCCCAAGTCGATCGGCCGTGGCGGCAGTTCCAGCAGCGCCAAGGCCTCGGTTGGCTCAAGGGAAATGCCGGCAGCCCTGGCGAAGTCATTGGCCGTTCCCAGCGGCAGCAACGCCAGGCTGGCTTCGCTGCGTGCCCGGCCCATGGCTTCGGCGACGTCGCGCAAGGTGCCGTCCCCCCCGCCAGCGATCACATGGCTGTACCCGGCCGCCAGCGCTTCGCCTACCAGCCGCTGGGCATCGCCACCTTCCCAGGTCACCCGCACATCCAGCGTCCAGCCACGTTCGCGCATGGCGCTCACGGCGTGGCGCACCGCTTCGTTCATGGCCTGCTTGCCATGCAGGATCAAGATTGCCTTGCGCTGTGGCATCACGCGTCTCCATGGGGTTGGTTCAGTCCAGATCTCGACCACAAAGTCTGCCCAAATACTGCATGCCGCCGGTAAAACAGCTCTACATCGGGGATTGACTTGGCGCGTGGTCGAACAAAAATCGACCAGATTCACATAAATATCATTGAAAGCTTTTTCCATCCGGCGCATTATCGACAAATATTTGGCCTTCATGGACGAAGCTGTAGTGAAAAGTCGGTTTTTTGACTTTTCCGCCAAAACCGTGACAGGTCGCAACGTTTCCCTTCACTGCGCTGTAATCAGCGCCGAGAGTCGAGGCCGTGAAATGAGCGTTCTGATCCCCTGCATCATCGCCGGCGGTGCCGGCACCCGCCTGTGGCCGGTTTCGCGCGAAGCCATGCCCAAACCCTTCATGCGTCTGCCCGATGGCCAGAGCCTGCTGCAGAAGACCTTTTCCCGCGCTGCGGCGTTACCGGGCGTCGAAAGAATACTGACGGTGACCAACCGCGAAGTGTTCTTCCGCACCCAGGACGAATACCGCCAGGTCAACACCGGCAAGCTCGCCCTCGATTACCTGCTGGAAACTAACGGCCGCAACACTGCTCCCGCCATCGCTGCAGCCGCGCTGCATTGTGCCAGGCACCATGGCCATGACAGCGTGCTGCTGGTGTTGCCCGCCGACCATCTGATCCAGGATGCCGAGGCCTTCGCCAACGCCGTCGAACACGCCCGGCTATTGGCTGACGATGGCTGGCTGGCCACCTTCGGCCTGCTGCCCAGCCGCGCCGAAACCGGCTTTGGTTACATCGAGCAAGGCGAGGCGATCGGCCAGCATGCGCATCAGGTCACCTGCTTCGTGGAGAAGCCCGATGCCCTCACCGCCCGCGAATACCTCGAAGGCGGCCGCCACTTGTGGAATGCCGGCATGTTCTGTCTGCGTGCGGGCACCGTGCTCGCCGAATTGCAGGCGCATGCCCCGGAACTGCTGGCCTGCGTGACCTGCTGCCTGGAACAGAGCGCGACCAAGGAGGGCGACAAGGCACTGCAGGTGGAACTGGACCCGAACAGCTTCGCCCTGGCCGAGGACATTTCCATCGACTACGCCTTGATGGAGCGCTCCGACAAGGTTGCCGTGGTGCCTTGCGAACTGGGCTGGAGCGACATCGGCAGCTGGGAGGCAGTGCGCGAGCTGCGCCACACCGACGACGACGGCAACCACTGCAATGGTGAAGCCGTGCTGCACGATGTGACCAACTGCTACATCGACTCGCCAAAGCGCCTGGTCGGCGCGGTCGGCGTGGATAACCTCATCGTCATCGACACCCCCGACGCCCTGCTGATCGCCGACGCAGCGCGCAGCCAGGAGGTCAAGGTGATTGCCCAGCAGCTCAAGCACCAAGGCCATGAGGCCTACCGCCTGCACCGCACCGTCATTCGCCCCTGGGGCATGTACACCGTGCTCGAGGAAGGCCCGCGCTTCAAGATCAAGCGGATCATGGTGCGCCCGGGCGAATCGCTGTCGCTGCAGATGCACCATCATCGCAGCGAGCACTGGATCATCGTCAGCGGCATGGCCTGCGTGACCAACGGCGAAGAAGAGTTTCTGCTCGACACCAACGAGTCGACCTTCATCAAGCCAGGCCGCACCCACCGCCTGACCAACCCCGGCGTCATCGACCTGGTGATGATCGAAGTCCAGAGCGGCGAGTACCTGGGCGAAGACGACATCGTGCGCTTTACTGATATTTACGGACGCGTCCCGGCGGCAGCCATCGGCTGAAGGCTGGCGGGCGCGTTTTTTGTCCGCAGCCTTCAGTGAGGTTTCCGCTTCATGCGCATTCTCTGGACTCTGCCTTACCTGCCCTGGCCCACCACCAGTGGCAGCAAGACCCGGCAATATCACCTGCTGCGCGCGCTGGCGCAGCAGGGCCACCGGATCACCTTGCTGGTGCAGTCGAAAATCCCTTTGTGCGATGCCGCCCGCGAAGCCCTGGAACCCCTGCTCGAACGCCTGATCGTGCTGCCCCGGCGCCCCTTGCACAGCCCGCTCAATCTGCTCGCCTCGCCGATCATCGACTACCCGATGCGGGCCATCATCAATGGCCTGTCGCCAGGCTTGCGGCGCCAGTTCGAGCAGTTGCTGGACGAACCCTGGGACGTTATCCAGATCGAGCACAGCTACAGTTTCCAGCCTTTCGAAAAAGCACTGCAGGCACGCGAGCTGCCCTACATGCTCTGCGAGCACAATCTGGAATCAGTCACCGGCGCCGCCTGCCACGACCGCCTGCCGCTGTGGCTGCGCCCGCTCAACGCCTTCGACCGTTGGCGCTACCGGCGCTGGGAGCAGCGCGTGCTGCGCCAACCCACCGAGGTGGTGGCGGTGAGTCCGCATGATGCCGAGTTGATCAGCCAGGTCAGCGGCCGCCCGGTAAAGGTGGTGGTCAACGGCGTCGATTGCGACTATTACCAGAACGTCCACCCGGCCCTGCATAGCCAGCGCTTGCTGTTCGTTGGCAACTTCGAGTACGCCGCCAACGTGGAGGCGGTCGAATGGGCCCTGGAAGAAATCCTGCCCCAAGTGTGGATGAGCAATCCGGCGGTACGCCTGGCCATCGCCGGGCATGCGCTGCCGGCAAGCTGGAAACTGCGCTGGAACGATCCACGTATCGAATGGGTCGGCTATCGCCCGGACCTGCGCGAATTGCAACGCCGCTCCGCGCTGTTCTTCGCGCCCTTGCGCTATGCCGGGGGCTCCAAGGTGAAGATCCTCGAAGCCATGGCCGCCGGGCTGCCGGTGATCAGCACCGGCAAAGGCGTTTCAGGGCTGGCCGCCAACAACGGCGAACATTACCTGGGCAGTGACGACGGCGACCAGTTGGCGCTGCTGGTCACGCAATTGCTCAACCAGCCGTGGCGCATGTGCCAATTGAGCGAGGCCGGCCGACAGTTCGCCCGCAATCGCCACGACTGGAGCGTGGCCGCCCAGCAACTGGAAACGGTGCACATGCGCCTAACCCAGGCAGCAACGGCCGGCGCCCCCCAAGGCGCTGGCGCCTGGCTGGGTCGCTCAACCGAGTAGTTCGCTCAGCGGGATGAACGGCACGCTATCGCCAGGTTTCGGCGTGCTGCCTTCACGCACCTCCACCAAGCCCTCTGCCCAGGCCGCACTGCGCAGCACACCGGAGCTCTGGTTCTTGTAGATACGCACCTGGCCTTGGTCGATGCGCGCACGCAAGTACTCGCGGCGCGTGCCGGCCTTGGTCCATTCGAACCCGGCCGGTACATCGAAGCGCAGCGGTGTGACATCAGCCACACCCTGGCGGCGCAGCAGATAGGGCCGGGTCAACAGGCCAAAGGTGACCAGGGTCGACGCCGGGTTACCGGGCAGGCCGAGTACCGGCACACCGCGGTAATGGCCGAATGTCAGCGGCTTGCCAGGCTTGATCGCCAGCTTCCACAAGGCCAGCTCCCCCGCTTCGCGCAGTGCGGCACCGAGGTAGTCGGCCTCGCCCACGGAGACACCGCCCGTGGAGAGGATCAGGTCGACATCGCCCAGGGCACCCAGGCACTCGCGGGTACGCTCCAGGTTATCGGGAACAATGCCCATGTCGCGCACTTCGCAGCCCAGCCGCTGCAGCCAGCTGACCAGCAGGCGCCGGTTGCTGTTGTAGATCTGCCCCGGGGCCAGCGGCAGGCCGGGCTCGACCAGTTCATCGCCAGTGGACAGAACCGCCACCCGCACCCGTCGCACCACCGGCAGCTCGGCATGACCCAGGGTCGCCGCCAGGCCCAGTTCTATCGGCCCGAGCCGTGTGCCGGCGGCCATCACCTGCTCGCCCTTACGGGTTTCCTGGCCCTGCGGGCGAACGTTCTGGTCAAGCGTCAGCGCTTCGAGGAAGCGCACCCGGCCATCTTCCAGCACCTCGGTATTTTCCTGCATTTCGACGCAGTCGGCACCCGCCGGCATCGGTGCACCGGTGAAGATCCGTGCACAGGTACCGGGCTGCAGAGGCTCAGGCGCGTGCCCGGCGAAGATCCGCTGGCTAACCGGCAAAGGCTCGCCCTGCAGGTCGGCCAGGCGCAAGGCGTAGCCGTCCATGGCGCTGTTCGGCCACGGCGGCAGGTCGAGCGTGGCCACTAGCTCGGTGGCCAGCACGCGGCCTTCGGCTTCGGCCAGCGAGACGCGTTCGGTTTGCGTGATTGGCGCAGCCTCGGCCAGCGCCAGCAGGCGCTCCAAAGCTTGCTCCACCGGCATCAGTGGCCGGGTAGCGGGTGCCTCAGCCACGGCTGTCACAGGCCGCTGCCTGTTTCAGGTGGGCGACGAAATTGCACGGACGATGGCGGGCATCCAGCTGTTCGGCGAGGATGCCGTCCCAACCGGTGCGTACGGCATTGGTCGAACCCGGCAGGCAGCAAACCAGGGTGCCGTTGGCCAGGCCAGCCAGGGCGCGCGACTGAATGGTGGAGGTGCCGATATCGGCCACGGAAATCTGCCGGAACAACTCGCCAAAACCTTCAACCTGCTTGTCCAGCAGGCAGGTAACAGCTTCCGGTGTACTGTCACGGCCGGTAAAGCCGGTACCACCGGTAATCAGCACCACCTGTACGCTATCGTCGGCGATCCAGGTGGCGACCTGGGCGCGGATCTTGTACAGGTCATCCTTGAGCAGCACGCGCGCGGCCAGGTTGTGGCCCGCGGCAGTAAGGCGCTCGACAAAGGTTTGCCCGGAGGTGTCGGTTTCGAAAGTGCGGGTGTCGCTGACCGTCAGCACGGCAATGTTCAGCGCTACGAAGGGGGTATCTGCCTTGGCTTTCATGAGTGTCCGTCGCAGGGGAAGATGATGCGCGCAGTTATATCACAGGCGGCCGTGCAAGCAGGCACAGGTCAATAACCCTGGCTTGTCGCTATGATGGAATGTAAAAGGAACTTGCGTGGACGCCCTGCGTCATAAAGTCATCTTGCACCATCGCACTGGAGAAACACGATGATTCAACGGACCCTTCCCGCCTTCTTGCTCGCCCTGGGCCTTGGCGCCCTCGCCGGCTGCGCATCGCCGACCGTGATCACTCTGAACGACGGCCGTGAAATCCAGGCAGTGGATACCCCTTCCTTTGACGAGGACTCCGGTTTCTACGAATTCGAACAGCTCGACGGCAAGCGCACGCGCCTGAACAAGGACCAGATCCGTACCGTCAAGGAGCTCTGATCCACGCGCTGTTTTGGGCATAAGCCCTTTAAACTACAAGGGCTTGCACCCGAAAATGCTATGCAGTAGGATTTTGCTCATCGGAGTGTAGCGCAGCCAGGTAGCGCGTCTCGTTCGGGACGAGAAGGCCGCAGGTTCGAATCCTGTCTCTCCGACCAGATCCTCAACAAACAGCCCGCCTCGCGCGGGCTTTTTGTTGCGCGTTGAACGCGCCTGTTCCGCCTGCACCGGCACAGGGCGGGTTGCCGCTGGGGGGCGCTTCGTCCCCCCGGCAACCATCAGGCGGTCAGACGCGAAGTGACCTCGCCCAGCTGCCCCGACAAACCATGCAGGCGTTGCCCCGCCTGCTCGGTATGTTGCACGGCCTCTTGGTTGGCGGTGGCAATCCGGGTGATTTCGATCAGGTTGCGCGAGATATCCTCGGCCACGCTGGTCTGCTCCTCGGCCGCCGTGGCGATCTGCCGGTTCATGTCGCGGATCGCCTCCACCGCCAGGGTGATGCGCTGCAGCATCTGCCCGGCCTGCTGCACCTGTTCGGCGCCCTCCTCGCTACGCTGCTGGCCACTTTCGATAGCCTTGACCGCCTCCACCGCACCCGACTGCACGGCTTCGATGATCTGGTGAATTTCGGCGATCGACGCCGCAGTACGCTGGGCCAGGCTGCGCACCTCGTCGGCGACCACGGCAAAGCCACGCCCGGCCTCACCCGCGCGGGCCGCCTCGATGGCGGCATTGAGCGCCAGCAAGTTGGTCTGCTCGGCGATGCCACGGATCACCTCAAGCACTTTGCCGATGCGTGAGCTGTCGTTCTCAAGATTGCGGATCACTGCGGCGGTACCGGCGATCTCGCGATTGACCACGCCAATGGTGTCGATGGTCTGCTGCATCACCTGCTCGCCGGCCTGGGCGCTGTGGTCGGCCTCGTCGGCGGCCCGTGCAGCATCCGCTGCGTGGCGCGCCACTTCCTGGGCGGTGGCAGACATCTCGTGCATGGCCGTGGCCACTTGGTCGGTGCGTTGGAACTGGTCGTGGGTGCCACGGGCCATGTCACCGGCAATGGTGCGCAGCTGGCCACTGGCGCCCTCCAGTTCCTGGGCATTGTCCTTGAGACGGCCAACGGTGTCGGCGAGGAAGTCGCGCAGGGTATTGGCAGCACGCGCCAGGCGGCCCAGTTCGTCTTCGCGACGGCTGTCGACGCGGGCGGCGAAGTGCCCCTGGCTGAGTTGCGCCACGTATTCGATCAGTTGGCGGATCGGCTCGATCAGGCTGCGGTTGAGCAGCCACAGGCTGAGCAGGCCGACCAGTAAGGCCGACCCCAGCATTACCAACACACCCAGCCACACGGTGCGTTCGGCACTGGCGTTGATCTGGGAGGCGCGGTCACGGGCCTCGGCGCGCAACTGCTCGACCAGCGCGCTCATCTGCTCACTGGCCGCCCGGTCGACCCCCTTCACCGCCTGGTCACCGGCTACCGGGTCCCCCCCGGCCGCCAGAAAGGCCTGACGCCCTTGTGCGTAGGCCTGGCCAAGCTGGCGATGGCTATCACGCAGCTGTTGCAGCGGTGCCTTGAGCTCTTCCTCGCTGCCGTCGATCAGTTGCCCGAGCAATTGCTGAACCTGCTGCTCACGGGCCTGGAACTGCTGCCAGTACTTGTCCAGCTCGGCAGGTTGGCGGCCGCGCAGCAGCACGTTTTTCCACTCCTGCACCTGGATCTTGAACTGCAGGTTGGCTTCATCGATCAATTGCGAAGCCCGCAGCGGCCCGTCCACCAGTTCACCATAGCCACGCACGCTGGAGGACAGGAACTGGAAGCACACCAGGGCGATCAGCAGCATCGCCGCCAGGCTGCTGCCCAGCAGGGTAAGAATTTGCACTCGAAGTGATTTACGCAACATCGCGGATCTCGGGAACAAGGAATAAGGGAACGGCGCGCCGTTGCAGCGCCGCGACAGACATCCTTGTGCTCGTTCGCAGGCCAAAAAAAAGCTGCCATCAATCGATAGCAGCCAGGTCGAGCACATACGCAACAGTTGCGATCCATACTCTCAAGCAATTGCTACAGAAATGTTACAGCTACACGACGCCTAGCCCGTGGTGAACTGCAACTCGGCCAGGCGAGCGTACAACGGGCTTTCCTCGATCAGCTGCCGATGGGTGCCGACCGCGACCACACGCCCCTTGTCGATCACCGCGATGCGGTCGGCGTGCTGCACCGTGGCCAGGCGATGGGCGATGACCAGCATGGTACGCCCGGCCATCAGGCGCGGCAAGGCCTGCTGGATCAAATGTTCGCTTTGCGCATCGAGGGCGCTGGTGGCTTCGTCGAGCAGCAGGATCGGCGCATCCACCAGCAGCGCCCGGGCGATTGCCAGGCGTTGCTTCTGGCCACCGGAAAGGCCAATGCCGCCCTCGCCCAGCGGCGTCTGGTAACCCTGCGGCAGTTGCCGGATGAACTCGTCGGCATGGGCGCCATGGGCCGCCGCCTCGACCTCGGCCACTGTCGCCTCGGGCCGGCCGTAGCGGATGTTGGCCTCGACCGTGCCGCGGAACAGCGACGGGTTCTGCGCCACCAGGGCGAACTGGCGGCGCAGGTCGTCCGGGGCCAGCGCCGTGATGGGTTGGCCGTCGAGCACGATGCGCCCCTGCTGTGGGTCGTAGAAGCGCAAAAGCAGGTCGAACAATGTCGACTTACCCGCCCCCGACGGCCCCACCAGCGCCAAGGTCTGGCCGGGTTCGATGGTCAGGCTGAGCTGGTCGATGGCAGCCACCGAGGGTCGCGAGGGATAGGCAAAGGTCACGTGCTGCAGTTCGATGCGTCCACTGGCGCGCTGCTGTGCCAGCATCACGGGGGCCTCTGGGGCCAGGATCGTGCTATTCGCCGCCAGCAGCTCGGCGATGCGCTCGGCGGCC
Source organism: Pseudomonas sp. 382 (assembly GCF_002759075.1). NCBI lineage: Bacteria > Pseudomonadati > Pseudomonadota > Gammaproteobacteria > Pseudomonadales > Pseudomonadaceae > Pseudomonas > Pseudomonas sp. 382. The sequence continues at coordinate 49,431 of NZ_PEMX01000029.1, read as the reverse complement.
CCAGCGGCGCGCTGCAGCTCGCCGATCACTTCACTGAGCGTGCCAACGGCGCTGCCGACAATCAGGCTATAGAACACGAACGCCGCCAACTCGCCTGCAGAAATGCGCCCGGCGATCACATCCATGCCGCCCACCCACAGCATCACGCCCACCGCCCCCAACACCAGCACGATCACCAGCGTGATCAGCCAGGCACGTTGGGCAATACGTTGCCGGGCCACGGCAAACGCAGCCTCCACCGTACCGGCGAACATTTCACGGTCGCGTACCTGGTGGTTGTATGCCTGCACGGTCTTGATCTGCCCCAGGGTCTCCGCCACATAGCTGCCTACATCGGCCACCCGGTCCTGGCTCTGCCGCGACAGGCTGCGCACCCGTCGGCCAAACAAAAGGATCGGTGCCAGCACCAGCGGCAATGCCACCACCACGATGCTGGTGAGCTTGGGGTTGGTGATGAACAGCAGCACCACGCCACCGATCACCATCAGTGCATTGCGCAGGAACATTGACAGCGAGGAGCCGATCACCGACTGCAACAAGGTCGTGTCGGCAGTCAGCCGCGACTGGATCTCAGCGCTGCGGTTGTCTTCGAAAAAGCCCGGATGCAAACCCACCAGGTGGTCGAAGACCGCGCGGCGGATGTCGGCAACGCAGCGCTCGCCAATCCACGACACCAGATAGAAGCGGCTGAACGTGCCAGTCGCCAGGGCCAGTACCAGCACCATGAACAGGCCGATGGTCTGGTTCAACTGGTGTGCTGAACGGGTCATGAAACCCTGGTCGACCAGCAGGCGGATACCCTGGCCCATGGACAGGGTGATGCCAGCGGTGACGATCAGCGCCAGCAATGCCAACAGCGCCTGGCGACGGAAAGGATGCATGAACTGCCAGGCCAGGCGCAGGGCACGGCGTTGGCGAAAGGAAGCCGAATCGGGCATGACATGAACCAGGAAAGCAGGAATATGAAGACTACCACTCATCCACCCAGGCAGTGCCTATAGCCCATCGTTCTAACGGGCCTCTGGAGCTTTGCTGCGCTTTCTGCTGGACTGTGCAGGCCTTGGTGCACACGATAACTTTTGTAACAGGCCAGTCACGGCGCAGGTTTAACCTGGGCCTGAACCTGATGAGGAGATATTCAATGAGCTTGCAACATGGCAGCGACACTTTGAAACCGCAGAACAAGCCACAACCCAAGGCCTGTGGTTCGATCATCGACGCCCAGGGCCGCGAGATCGAGATCACCGAGCAGATGATCCAGCAGGCCTGCAAGGACCTGGAAGACAGCCGCGTGAAAAAACTTCACCACGGCTGAAGTGCGGACTTTTTGAAACCCGGCTTGATGCCGGGTTTTTTATGTGTTGGCCGTGCTCAGGCCAGCACGCCACCCAGGGCATTGACCATCTGCGCCAGCTGCGGCGCTTCGCCCCGCACGCGCACCGCCAGCCCTTCGATCTCCCGGCGCGGTGGATACTGCTTGCGCAGCTGGTCGAACGCCGCACGCTGCTCGGCCACATCGTCACTCAGGCTGCGACGGAAATCGGCATCGTCACGTCGCGGGTCATATACCGCCCGGCACAGCGTCGCCAAGGCCCAGGCAGGCTCTGCGGTGCCGTCCAGCTCGATTTGCGCCAACGGCGCAGGCGGCAGCAGGTCGGCCAGCTGGACCTGTTCGGCCTCGCCCAGGTGGCGGCACAAGGCCTGATAGATCTGCGCCGTGCCACGCTGGCGGCCATCCAGGCTATAACCGGCAATATGTGGCGTGGCCAGGGTGCACAGGTCTGCCAGTTGCAGGTCGACCTGCGGCTCGCCTTCCCAGACATCGAGCACTGCGTGCACGTCTTCGCGATCCAGCAGCAGCTCGCGCAGCGCTGCGTTGTCCACCACCGGCCCGCGGCTGGCGTTGATCAGCCAGGCACCGGGGCGCAGCTGCGCCAGCTGGGCTGCACCGAGCAGGTGCCAGGTTGGATACTCACCGCCGCGCTGCAGCGGGGTGTGCAGGCTGATCACGTCGCACTGCTCGAGGATGGTCGCGAGGCTGACGAAGTCGCCGCCCTCGGTGGCCTGGCGCAGCGGGTCGCATACCAGCACCTTCCAGCCCAGGCCGTGCAACACGCGCACCAGGCGGCCACCGACTTCGCCGGCGCCGACCACCCCATAGGTGCGTTGCGCCAGTACCGCGCCGTCCAGGTCGGCCAGGGTCAGCAGGCTACCCAGTACGTAATCGACCACGCCACGGGCATTGCAGCCCGGCGCGCTGCTCCAGTGAATACCGGCTTCGGCGAAGTAGTCGAGGTCCAGGTGGTCGGTGCCAATGGTGCAGGTGCCGACGAAGCGCACCTTGCTGCCTTCGAGCAGTTGCCGGTCGACCTTGGTCACCGAGCGCACCAGCAGCACATCGGCGTCCCTGACGCTGGCGGCGTCGAGGCTGCGGCCGGGATAACGGCGGATCTCGCCGAAGCCTGCGAAAAAGGCATCGAGCAGCGGGATATTCTCGTCGGCAACTATCAGCATGGCGCTCTCCTGTCTGGGGAGCGCAGTGTAGGCGCTACGCGAGGTGTGTTCCAGCGTGGTTCAGTCGGCTTTCTTGCGGATCCAGTACAGGTAGGTGCCGGCTTCTTCCTGCTGCCCGAGCAATTCGTGGCCGAGGAAGTTGCAGAACTTGGGGATGTCGCGGCGGGTCGACGGGTCGGTGGCGATGACCTTGAGCAGGCCGCCAGCGGCCAGGTTGCGTACGTGCTGGTGCAGCATCATCACCGGCTCCGGGCAGTTGAGGCCGGTGGCGTCGAGGATGGCATCGGGGGTGAAATCAGTCATGGGGGGCTCCGCAAATGATCGCTATTGTGGCGCATCGCGCCACCAGGACCAATAGCCATTCATGAGGCCCACCTCTGACTGCTCTTGCTCTTGCTCTTGCTCTTGCTCTTGCTCTTGCTCTTGCTCTTGCTCTTGCTCTTGCTCTTGCTCTTGCTCTTGCTCTTGCTCTTGCTCTTGCTCTGCTTTTGCTCTTGCTCTGCTTTTGCTTCTAAGCGCGCGGTAGTTCAGGCGACGCAAATTGCGACTTCAGGAGGCCGAACGCAGGCGTCTGGAGGGCCAGGGTGCGTAGCACCCCTTCGGCGCAGCCGAAGGCGCGAGATGTAGACTTGCGCAGCAAGTCGTAGGCCGCGCGGGCCCGGAGGGCGCCGGAGTGAGGGGACCCCGGAGCGAAGCGCAGGGGCCGGATGATGGGAGCCGGGGTTTTTGGTTACTTTTTGCCCAGTCAAAAAGTGACCCGCCGTAAGGGCGGAAAGGTGACTCAGCGCCACCTTGGCAAATGAATGTTGACCTGATGCAAAGGCCCCCGTTACCGGCCCGCACACAAAAAATCTGACACTTCCCCACTTCTCCAAAAGCCAAAAGCCAAAAGCCAAAAGAAAAAGCTCGACTGCGGTGGTTTTGTTTCACTCAAGTACATTCATTTGCGATGGCGACGCACAATCACCCTTCCGCCCTTACGGCGGGTCACTTTTTGACGGGGCAAAAAGTAACCAAAAACCCCTCGCTCCCATCATCCGGCCCCTGCGCTTCGCTCCGGGGTCCCCTCACTCCGGCGCCTTCCGGGCCCGCGCGGCCTACGACTTGCTACGCAAGTCTACATCTCGCGCCTTCGGCTACGCCGAAGGGGTGCTGCGCACCCTGGCCCTCCAGACGCCTGCGTTCGGCCTCCTGAAGTCGCAATCTGCGTCGCCTGAACTACCGCGCGCTTAGAAGCCAAAGCCAAAGCAAAAGCAAAAGCAAAAGCAGAGCAAGAGCAAGAGCAAGAGCAAGAGCAAGAGCAAGGCAGATGTCAACGTGGTTTGAGGTCCAACCTGCGCAGGTGACACGTCACTTCCTCGCGGTCGTGATACAGCTGCTTGCAGGCAATCGACACCTTGACCTTGCGCGCCTTGAACGTTGCCTCCATACGGTCCAGCAACCGGCGCACCTCGGCATAACGCTGCTTCATCGGCAACTTCAGGTTGACGATCGCCTCACGGCACAACCCCTCGCCCAGCCAAGTCTCGATCAACGAAGTAGTACGCGCCGGCTTCTCGACGATATCGCAGACCATCCAGTCCACCGGCTGCTTCGGCTGCCAGGTGAAACCATCTGCCATCAAGTGTTGTACCAGCCCGGTGTCCATCAGGCTTTCAGCCATTGGCCCGTTGTCGATGGCGGTCACCAGCATGCCACGGCGCACCAGCTGGTAAGTCCAGCCACCCGGCGAAGCACCCAGGTCGACCCCGGTCATATCGTCATTCAGGCGCTGTTCCCACTTCTCGCGCGGGATGAACTGGTGCCAGGCCTCCTCCAGCTTGAGGGTCGAACGGCTGGGCGCCTCACGCGGGAACTTCAGGCGCGGGATACCCATCGGCCACAGCGCGCTGTTGTTCGCCTCGGCCACGCCAACGAAAACCCGGCGGCCGCTGATGAAAGTCAGCAGCAGGCGCGGCAGGCTCGCGTTGTCGACCAGGCGACCGGCCTTTTCCAGGGCCTTGCGCAGCGGTACTTCGAACTTGCGGCAGAAGGTCGACAGCTCCTTGCCTTCGTTGCTGTCCAGCACCTCCAGCCACAGGCTGCCGAACACCGGGAGCTCGGCCAGATGCGCCAGCAGCACGCTGATGCGGTCAGTTTCCGGCAACTCGATATACGTGCCTCGCGCCCACTGGCGCGGGAAGATCAATTGCGCAAAGCGCAGCTGTGCCATCAGGCGTTCGGCACCTTCGGCCTCGGCGCAGACGAACTCGGCACAAGCGCTCTGCGGCTTGCCCTTGGCATAACCGGCCACACCCAGCTGGGCGGCGTGTTCGCTGATCTCGGCGCAGACCTCACCCTCGAAACCGGGCCGGCAATGCATGAACAGGGTATTCATCTCTCACTCCACTACGGCTGACGCACCACGGGCGCCGGCAGGGCGGCGATGATAAAGGAAGATCGGAACCTGCGACATGCCCCGCCGGTCCAGAAAAGAGTCAGGGGCAGCAAACAGAGCTAACCTGACCCTTCAGCCTGGCCCGTGCCGTGCGGGCCGAAACAGCGCGGTGGCACCGGCCATCCAGCCGTGCCGGGCCCCCGCCGCACAAGGAGTTGGCAATGCCCTCGCTCGATAGCCTGAATACCCTCCAGACCCTCCAGGTGGCTGACCGCACCTACCACTACTACAGCCTCGCCGAAGCCGGCCGGCAGCTGGGCGACCTGCAGCGCCTGCCCATGTCGCTCAAGGTACTGCTGGAAAACCTGCTGCGCTGGGAAGACGGCAAGACCGTCGGCACCGATGACCTGCGCGCCCTCGCCGGCTGGCTGCAGGAACGTCGCTCCGACCGCGAAATCCAGTACCGCCCGGCGCGGGTGCTGATGCAGGACTTCACGGGTGTGCCAGCAGTCGTCGACCTGGCCGCCATGCGCGCCGCCATGGCCAAGGCCGGCGGTGATCCGCAGCGGATCAACCCGCTGTCGCCGGTGGACCTGGTGATCGACCACTCGGTGATGGTCGACCGCTACGCCACGCCACAGGCCTTCACCCAGAACGTCGACATCGAAATGCAGCGCAACGGCGAACGTTATGCCTTCCTGCGCTGGGGCCAAAGTGCATTCGACAACTTCCGCGTGGTACCGCCGGGCACTGGCATCTGCCACCAGGTCAACCTGGAATACCTCGGGCGCACGGTATGGACCCGCGACGACGATGGCCGCACCTATGCCTTCCCCGACACGCTGGTCGGCACCGACTCGCACACCACCATGATCAACGGCCTTGGCGTACTCGGCTGGGGCGTCGGCGGCATCGAGGCGGAAGCGGCCATGCTCGGCCAGCCGGTGTCGATGCTGATACCGGAAGTGATCGGCTTCAAGCTCACCGGCAAGCTGCGCGAAGGCATCACCGCCACCGACCTGGTACTGACCGTCACGCAGATGCTGCGCAAGAAAGGCGTCGTCGGCAAATTCGTCGAGTTCTACGGCGACGGCCTGGCCGACCTGCCGTTGGCCGACCGTGCGACCATCGCCAACATGGCACCGGAGTACGGCGCGACCTGTGGCTTCTTCCCGGTCGATGAGGTCACTCTCGACTACCTGCGGCTGTCCGGCCGCCCAAGCGAATCCGTGGAACTGGTCGAGCAGTATTGCAAGGCACAAGGCCTGTGGCGCCTGCCAGGGCAAGAACCGCTGTTCAGCGACACACTGGCCCTGGACATGCATGACGTCGAGGCCAGCCTGGCCGGGCCCAAGCGGCCACAGGACAGGGTTGCCCTGGGACAGGTAAGCCAGGCCTTCGACCACTTCATCGAGTTGCAACCCAAACCGCTGGCCAAAGAGGTCGGGCGCCTGGAGAGTGAAGGGGGTGGCGGTGTGGCGGTCGGCAACGCCGATCAGGCCGGCGAAATCGCCTACAGCCATGAAGGCCAGAACTACACCCTGCGCGACGGCGCTGTGGTCATCGCCGCGATTACCTCGTGCACCAACACTTCCAACCCCAGCGTGATGATGGCGGCCGGCCTGCTGGCGAAAAAGGCCCTGGAAAAAGGCCTGCAACGCAAGCCCTGGGTCAAGAGTTCACTGGCCCCTGGCTCCAAGGTGGTGACCGACTATTACCAGGCTGCGGGGCTCACCCCATACCTTGACCAGCTTGGCTTCGACCTGGTCGGCTATGGCTGCACCACCTGCATCGGCAACTCAGGGCCATTGGACGAAGCCATCGAAAAAGCCATCGCCAGCGCCGACCTCACGGTCGCGTCGGTCCTCTCGGGCAACCGCAACTTCGAAGGCCGCGTGCACCCGCTGGTCAAGACCAACTGGCTGGCCTCGCCTCCGCTGGTAGTGGCCTACGCGCTGGCCGGCAGCGTGCGCGTCGACCTGACCCAGGATGCGCTGGGGACGGACAACGACGGCAAACCCGTCTACCTGCGCGATATCTGGCCCAGCCAGCAGGAAATCGCCGACGCCGTGGCCAAGGTCGACACGGCCATGTTCCACAAGGAATACGCCGAAGTCTTCGCCGGCGATGCTCAATGGCAGGCCATTGCAGTACCGCAGGCGGCGACTTACGTATGGCAGGACAGTTCTACCTACATCCAGCACCCACCGTTCTTCGACGATATCGGCGGGCCGCTGCCCGAGATCAAGGACATCCACGGTGCACGCATCCTCGCCCTGCTCGGCGACTCGGTGACCACCGACCACATCTCCCCGGCCGGCAACATCAAGGCCGACAGCCCCGCCGGGCGTTACCTGCGCAGCAAGGGGGTGGAGCCTCGGGACTTCAACTCCTACGGTTCACGGCGCGGCAACCACGAAGTGATGATGCGCGGCACCTTCGCCAATATCCGCATCCGCAACGAGATGCTGGCCGGCGAGGAAGGTGGCAACACCGTGCACGTGCCCAGCGGTGAAAAGCTTTCGATCTATGACGCCGCCATGCGTTATCAGGCCGAGGGCACGCCGCTGGTGGTCATCGCCGGCCAGGAATACGGCACCGGCTCCAGCCGTGACTGGGCGGCCAAGGGCACCAACCTGCTGGGGGTCAAGGCGGTGCTGGCAGAAAGTTTCGAACGCATCCACCGCTCCAACCTGGTGGGCATGGGCGTGCTGCCGCTGCAGTTCAAGGCCGGGCAGGACCGCAAGCAATTGGCGCTCACGGGCAAGGAACAGATCGACCTGCTGGGGCTCGACGGTGCCCAGATCACACCGGGCATGAGCCTGCCCCTGCGCATTACCCGTGAGGATGGGCAACAACAGCAGATCGAGGTGCTGTGCCGGATCGACACGCTCAATGAGGTGGAGTACTTCAAGTCAGGTGGGATCTTGCACTATGTGCTGCGGCAGATGATTCGCAGCTGATTGGCTTGGGTGTTGTGGCGCGTAGATCGAGCGCCGCGAGGGCGGCGCTCGATCTACGCGCGACAACAGAAAACGACGTCAGGCACGCGGCAGTAGCACTTTGATGGCCGGTCAGTCATCATGCACCCGATTTGTAACCAAACGGTCACAAACATAGGCCAACTGCTGCGAACGCCGAGGTTCGCATAACGCACCTGCAGTAGCGGCCATTTGCCCCAGGTCAAGTAAATTAAATATCCATTCAATAAAACCAGTGGCTTGCCGATATCAGTCGAAAGCCTTACGGACTATTTCAGCTCATGCGTAACAACCAGCCGATTACCCAGAGGGAACGGACCTTCCCTGCCCAACAACGGTTGATCTCCACCACCAATGCCAAGGGTGTGATCACCTACTGCAACGATGCATTCGTCGAGATCAGCGGTTTCACCCGCGAAGAGCTGAATGGTGCACCCCACAACCTGGTGCGCCACCCGGATGTGCCGACTGCGGTGTTTGCCCACATGTGGCAAACCCTCAAGCAAGGCTTGCCGTGGATGGGCATCGTCAAGAACCGTTGCAAATCCGGCGATCACTACTGGGTAAATGCCTACGTCACGCCGATATTCGAGAACAACCAGGTCGTTGGCTTCGAGTCGGTGCGGGTAAAGCCTAGCGCCGAGCAGATCCGCCGTGCCGAAGCCCTGTACCAGCGCATCAACGACGGCAAGACGGCCATCCCGCGCCGCGATCGCTGGCTGCCGGTGCTGCAGGACTGGCTGCCGTTCATCCTGGTCAGCCAGGTCGGTTTCCTGATTGGCAACTGGCTCGGTCACTCGTGGGGCTTCGCACTGGCCGCCGGCCTGTCGGTACCGCTCGGCCTGCTCGGCCTGAGCTGGCAACAGCGTGGCCTGAAGCGCCTGCTGCGCCTGGCAGAACAGACCACCTCCGACCCGCTGATCGCACAGATGTACACCGACAGCCGTGGGGTACAGGCACGCCTGGAGATGGCCATGCTCAGCCAGGACGCGCGCATGAAGACCTGCCTGACCCGCCTGCAGGACAGCGCCGAGCACCTTAGTGACCAGGCGCGTCAGTCCGATGCGCTGGCGCACAAGAGCTCCTCGGGCCTGGAGCGCCAGCGCGTGGAGACAGAACAGGTCGCCGCCGCGGTCAACCAGATGGCGGCCACCACTCAGGAAGTGGCCAACCACGTGCAACGCACCGCAGACGCCACTCAGGAAGCCAACCGCCTGACCAGCCAGGGTCGGCAGATCGCCGGGGAAACCCGCGACGCCATCGAACGCCTGTCGAGCGCCGTCGGCGAAACCGGCCAGACCGTGACCCAGCTGGCCAAGGACAGCGACGAGATTGGCGGCGTGGTCGATGTGATCAAGGGCATCGCCGACCAGACCAACCTGCTGGCACTCAACGCTGCAATCGAAGCGGCCCGTGCCGGCGAGATGGGCCGTGGTTTTGCCGTGGTCGCCGACGAGGTACGCCAGCTGGCCCAACGCACCGCCGAATCGACCGGGCAGATCCACGGCCTGATCGCCAAGCTGCAACAGACCGCCAACAACGCCGTGCAGACCATGGAAACCGGCCACCGCCAGGCCCAGGAAGGCGTTGACCGCGTCATGCAGGCCGACCAGGCTCTGGTCGGCATCAGCGAAGCCGTGGCCAATATCACTGACATGGCGACCCAGATTGCCGCCGCCACCGAAGAGCAGACCGCAGTGGCCGACGAGATCAGCCGCAACATCAGCACCATCGCTGAACTGGCCGACCAGACAGCCGAGCAAGCGCAGCATTCGGCGCAGCTCAGCGAAGAGCTGACCGTCACTGCCGGCAGCCAGTATTCGCTGGTGGAGCGGTTCAACCGCTAGTTCAGGCCCACGCCGTCATTGCAGGAGCAGCCTTGCGGCCCGTTCGCAGCGCAAGCCGCTTCTGCATGACGGGCAAAGGCGCATTACCAGTCCAGGCCAAGCCGGCTCTCGAAGAAGCGCTCGCTGCCCGTCAACGGGTCGACAAACCGCAAGCTTTGCGCCAGCAGCTTCAACGGCCGCTGATAGTCGTCCTCTTCCTTGAGCAACTCGGGATAGAACGGGTCGTTGCAGATTCCTGCTCCCAACGCCGCCATGTGCACACGCAGCTGATGTGTCTTGCCCGTTACCGGCGACAGGCCGTAGCGCCACCACTCGCCATTCGTCTCCAGCACATCGGCGAAGGTCTCGCTGTTGGCCTCCCCTGGCACTTCATGCATGCGGAAGAACGGCTCGCCGTGCACCAGGCGACTTTTGTGCACCAAGGGGAATGCATGCTGCGGCAAGGCGGCAGCGATGGCCTGATAACGCTTGTCGATCCGCCGCTCCGGAAACAACCGTTGATATGCGCTGCGCGTCTGCGGATTGGCGGAAAACAGCACCAACCCGGCGGTGTGCCGATCGATGCGGTGCAGCGGGACCAGATGCGGGTTGTCCAGGCGCCGGATCAGGCGCCGCAAAAGGGTCTGCTCGACGTACTCCCCGGTGGGCGTCACCGGCAGAAAGTGCGGTTTGTCGGCCACTACCAGGTGCTCATCAACATGCAGGATGGTCTCCTGCACCGGAATCGGCCGCTCGTTGAGTACTTCGCGAAAATAGTGAACGCGCATGCCGCGAAGGTAGGGCATGTCGGCGGCAATTGCCCTGCCTTCGGCATCGAGCACCCGCCCTCGAGCGAAGCGGTCAAGCCACTGCGCACGCTCGATCGCCTTGAAATGGTCGCACAGGCAATCGAGTACCGTGGCCCAGTTGCCGGGTGGCAGGCAGAGCGTGCTGGCTTGCTGGCGGGCGGGGTCGAAAGGCGTGGTCATGGCAGGGCTCGAGCAATCAAAGCCGCACATTATCCCCCAAGCCCGGCGCCTCAACCAGTCTCCACTATCCTCTCGCTATGTGCCTTCAACCAGCGCAATACCTGCACCGGCTCCCAGCGCCCGGGGTCATAGAGCGCATAGATCAGGCCTTGGTAACCCACGACATCCAGCCCGCGATGGTAACCGGCACGCTGGAACAAGGCCTCGATTTCTGCAAAACAGGTGTTGAAATGCACCTTTGCGAAGGGCGTGCGGTCATCGGTGACCAAGCCTTCGAGACGCAATTCCAGCACGGCGTCGCACACCCGCTCCACCGGCATACGGTTGACGCTGTACTTGAGTTGCTCGACGTTGAGCATGATCCACCTCGACACTGTATTTATATACAGCATACGTAGCGCGACACCGCTGCGTCAATCGTCTCGGCCCCTACTGCAAGCCGGGCAGGTAGCCCGTACCCTTGCGAATGGTCAGCACCTGACGGCGCGGCGCGGCCACCGATACCGACAAGTGAACCCATCTGTCGAACTCCAGAATCAACTGGTCGAACGCCAAGTCACTCTCACTGACCTGCCTGACCACTTCCCGGTTGTCGATGCCCCGCACGGTGAAATCCGCAGCCAGGCCTTTCACGTGCTGGCTGCCTGGCGCCCCGCCGACGAGCAGATTCAGCGCCTCGCTGCGGTATCCGCTGCTGACGATCACGGGGCGCCCGAACATCTCCCGAACCTGCTCAAGCACCTGGCAAAGCAGGTGCAGATTATCCAGGACTTCAGGCGGAGGAATATTGTCCAGTCCCTTTCTCGCGGCAAATTGCGAAGCAATCAGTTCTTCCAGGGCGAAATGTGGCGTGATCAGCATGATGAGGCTCTCGATGACAATGCAAAAGTACCGATGACCATTCAACGGTGAGGCATCATCATTTCTGGCCCGAGGCCGTGCACGAGGGCAATCATTCCCTCCTGCCCGTTATTGGTGAAGAAAAGCCACTACCTGTTCGGCATCGAAGGGCCAAGCAAGCTCTGCAGACGTGTCGCTGCGCCGCAACACCGGAATGATCAAACCGTACCGCTCGAACAAGGCCTGGTCATCGGCGATATCGACCAACTCGATCAGCAAGCCATGTTCGACAAAGGGCATCAGCACGGCTTCGGCCACTTCGCACAAGTGGCACCCGACGGTGCCGAAGAGTTGGCATTCAGGCAGCATGTGGGGCAACACCCGATTTGACTGTAGGAAGAAGCTTATTCTAAGTCCGTCCTGCCCCCTGTGCACCTGACCCTGCTCAATCCTGGCTGGTGGCGCCGATCCGGTGCAGCGACAAGTCTGCACCCTGAAACTCCTGTTCATGGCTCAAGCGCAGGCCATGCACCTGGCGAATCAGGCCGTACACGGCGAAACCACCGATCAGTGCGAGCAGGACGCCTGCCAGGCTGCCCAGCAGCTGGCTGACCAGGCTGACCCCACCCATGCCACCCAGAGCCGCCTGGCCAAACACGCCGCAGGCGATGCCGCCCCACAGGCCGCAAAGCCCGTGCAGCGGCCAGACACCGAGCACATCGTCGACCTTCCAGCGATTCTGCGCAGCGGTGAAGCTCCAGACAAACAGTACCCCCGCCACCAGCCCGGTAGCCAAAGCGCCAACGGGGTGCATCAGGTCAGAGCCGGCACAGATCGCCACCAGCCCTGCCAACGGCCCGTTGTGCAGGAAGCCCGGGTCGTTGCGCCCGGCCAGCAAGGCTGCCAAGGTGCCGCCGACCATGGCCATCAGCGAATTGATCGCTACCAGGCCACTGACACCTTGCAAGGTCTGGGCGCTCATCACGTTGAAGCCGAACCAGCCGATGATCAGGATCCATGAGCCCAATGCCAGGAATGGAATGCTCGAGGGTGCGAAGGCCACCAGCCGGCCGTCGCGGTAGCGCCCCCGCCGGGCGCCCAGCAACAGCACCGCGGCCAGCGCCAGCCAGCCGCCCATGGCATGCACGACCACCGAGCCGGCAAAATCATGGAACGGCGCACCAAAGCTGGCCTGCAGCCAGGCCTGCACGCCGAAATTGCCGTTCCACACCACGCCTTCGAAAAAGGGGTAGATGAACGCAACGATCAACGCGGTGGCGCATAGCTGCGGCGCGAAGCGCGCACGTTCGGCGATCCCCCCCGAGATGATCGCCGGAATCGCGGCTGCGAAGGTCAGCAGGAAAAAGCATTTGACCAGCGCATAGCCGTGGTCGGTGGCCAGTTGCGACGCCGGTTGCAGGAAATTCACGCCATAGGCGATCCAGTAGCCGATGAAGAAATACACCAACGCGGAAATGGCGAAATCGCTGAGGATCTTCGACAGCGCGTTGACCTGGTTCTTGTGGCGCACGGTGCCCACTTCGAGAAAGGCGAAGCCGGCGTGCATGGCGAGCACCAGAATGGCGCCCATCAGGATGAACAGGGTGTTGGAGCCGTGGACCAAGGAGTCCATTGCGCTGTGCATGTTTTCCATGAAAGAGGCAGACCTGCTGAAAAAGCACCAGGACAGTTCAAGAACCTGCATCCCTGCACCGAATCGGTGCCAGCGTTTGCCCTGTTTTACCGAACCGGGCGCGGCCTGCGTGGTTTTTTCTTGGGTTTGTCGTGGATTGGGTTAAGGTTTATCGGTATCCGCCAGGGTCGACGCCCTGGTTCGGCGCACCGCTGCGGGCTACGCCCCGCGTTGTGGCAAGTTTCAGTAGCAAGGCCCATACCAGCGCCGCTAGTGAACCTTCCATACACCCGGTCACTCGAATGACCTACAGACCTGCACACCTACAATAGGGAGAGCCCCATGGCCAGCAAATCGGCAAAGACTGCACAAGAGATATTGATGGCTGACTTCCAAGCCTTGGTTCGCGATACCGAGCGCTTGCTGGCCGATACTGCCAACCTCGCCGGCGACCAGGCCGATGAACTGCGCGAGCAGATCCACGAGCGTCTGACCCAAGCCCGTGAAACCTTGCAGCTGACTCAGGATTCAGTGCGCGAGCGCGGCCAGGCAGCGCTCGGTAGCGCCGAACAGTACGTCCAGGAGAAACCCTGGCAGGCCATTGGTATTGCCGCAGGCGTCGGCCTGCTGATCGGCCTGCTGGCCAATCGGCGCTGAGGAGTCCCCATGGACAATGACAGCATTGGCACCAGCGCTTCCGGCAAGCGCCTGGGCGCGGCACTGCTGGGGTTGCTGCACAGCCACATCGAACTGTTCGGCATCGAACTGCAGGAGCAGAAAGCACGCACCCTGAGCCTGCTGCTGTTCGCCGGCCTGGCACTGGTGTTCGCACTGCTGCTGCTGACGGCCTTGTCCGGCTTGCTGCTGGTGCTGCTGTGGGACAGCTATCGGCTGGCTGGCATCATTGGCCTGTGCGTGTTCTATGGCGCGGCTGCGCTGTATTGCGGCCTGCGCCTCAAAGCGGCTGTGTTCGATGAGTCGTCACCGTTCGGTGCGACCCTCGACGAACTGGCCAAGGACCGGGAGCGCCTGTTGCCATGAGCCTGCCAGAACTTCCGAATACCCGTAATCCACGGGAGCTGCGCAAGGCGCTGCTACGCCTGCGCATGGAAATGCACCGCCAGGAGATCCGCCATGAGTCCGGCCAGCTGCTGCAACCCTTGCAGCGCCTGCGCGGCATGGGCAGCTCGCTGCATGACGGGTTGGGTATCAAGCACGCGCCGTTGTGGGGCATCGGGGCCGTCGTGGCACTGGGCTTTCTCACCGGCAAAGGGGTACGCAGCGGTAACCTGGGCCGCCTGGTCCGGCTGGGAACCAGCTTGTTGCCGCTGGTGCGCCTGTACCTGCAAGGCAACCGTCGCCCTTGAACGTCATGACCGGCCCCCTGCCCAGGGCCGGTCACGATCTTCCTCTTGCACGCCTGCTCGCGACGCTGGAAGCTATCCCTCTCGATCGACAGGAGACCGCGCCTTGGACTGGCACACCCTGCTCACCCGCGAGCGCCTTGGCAAAGCGCTCTATAGCGCCGAAGAACTGGGCCGCAGCCCGTTTCACAAAGACCATGACCGGATCATCTTCTCAGGAGCCTTTCGCCGCCTCGGGCGCAAGACCCAGGTCCATCCCGTCACCAGCAACGACCATATCCACACGCGCCTGACCCATTCCCTGGAGGTAAGCTGCGTAGGCCGCTCACTGGGCATGCGTGTCGGTGAAACACTGCGCAGCAGCCTGCCCGAGTGGTGCGAGCCCAGCGACCTGGGCATGATCGTGCAGTCGGCCTGCCTGGCTCACGACATTGGCAATCCACCGTTCGGCCACTCCGGTGAAGACGCCATTCGCCACTGGTTCCAGCAGGCCGCCGGGCGTGGCTGGCTGGACGACATGAGCGACGACGAACGCGCCGACTTCCTCAATTTCGAAGGCAACGCGCAAGGCTTTCGTGTGCTCACCCAGCTCGAGTACCACCAGTTCGATGGCGGCACCCGGCTCACCTACGCCACCCTTGGCACTTACCTCAAGTACCCTTGGACTGCCCGGCATGCCGATGCCCTGGGGTACAAGAAGCACAAGTTCGGCTGCTACCAGAGCGAACTGCCACTGCTTGAACAGATTGCCCGCAAGCTCGGCCTGCCGCAGCTTGAAGAACAGCGCTGGGCGCGCCATCCGCTGGTGTACCTGATGGAAGCGGCAGATGACATCTGCTACGCCCTGATTGACCTGGAAGACGGCCTGGAGATGGAGCTGCTGCACTACGCCGAAGTCGAGGCGCTGCTGCTCGACCTGGTCGGCGATGACCTGCCGGAGACCTATCGACAGCTTGGCCCTGCCGACTCCCGCCGACGCAAACTGGCCATACTGCGAGGCAAAGCCATCGAGCACCTGACCAATGCCGCTGCCCACGCCTTTGTCGAGCAGCAGCAAGCACTGTTGAGCGGTCGCCTGAGCGGTGACCTGGTCGAGCACATGCACGGCCCGGCCAAGCGTTGCGTACTGCAGGCCAAGGCTATGGCGCGAAACAAGATTTTCCAGGACAAGCGCAAGACGCTGCATGAAATTGGCGCATACACCACGCTGGAAATCCTCCTCAACACGTTCTGCGCTGCCGCCCTGGAACAGCATGGCGGCCGCACGCCGTCATTCAAGAGCCGCCGCGTGCTGGACCTGATCGGCAACAACGCCCCCAACCCGCACGACTCTTTGCACCAGGCGTTCCTGCGTATGATCGACTTCATCGCAGGCATGACCGACAGTTATGCAAGTGACATGGCTCGGGAAATGACCGGGCACTCGAGCCTGAGCTAAGGGCAAGGCGTCGCTCAGCACATACCGAGCGACGCCCTTATCTAAGAAACGTCCTACAAACCCTACCGCCTTATAAACAACGTATACACAAAAGAACAAAACGCACCCAAAACGCCTTTGATGACGAAGTAAATTCTTACACTTCGTGGCTCAATTTGTTTTCCGCTGTAAGCCGTTTCCCATATATATCGAATTACCTATCCACTCGCCCCCGTCGACTTGCAACTGGGGTAAGGTGCCACCCTGCCTCCGCCATTCGCTGCAGGGAACTTGAACATGAATAGCGTATTTATCGTCGATGACCATCCAGTCATCCGCCTTGCTGTCCGTATGTTGCTGGAAAACCAGAACTACAAAGTCGTGGGTGAATCGGACAATGGCGTAGATGCCATACAGATGATTCGTGAAACCCAGCCAGAACTGGTGATCCTGGATATCAGCATTCCCAAACTCGACGGTCTTGAGGTGCTTTCGCGCTTCCAGGGCATGGCCCTGCCGCTGAAAATCCTGATACTCACCGCACAGACACCGGCATTGTTCGCGATGCGCTGCATGCACTCCGGCGCCGCAGGTTATGTATGCAAACAGGAAGACCTGAGCGAACTGCTCAGTGCAATCAAGGCCGTACTGGCTGGCTATAACTATTTTCCCAGCCAGGCGATACACAATGACCACGCAACAGCTGACGCAGACCTGCAACTTTTCCGACTCGTTAACGACCGAGAACTGATGGTCCTGCAACTTTTCGCCCAAGGCCGCAGTAACCAGGAGATCGCCAAGGGCATGTTCATCAGCAACAAGACCGTCAGTACCTACAAAAAGCGGCTCATGCAGAAATTGCAGGTCGACACCTTGGTCGACCTGATTGAAATGGCTAAACGTAACGCGCTGGTCTGAGGTTTTCGATGCTGCATCTGATCACTTGCCTGGGGTTCGTCCTGGCCTTCGCCTGCGACCTGGCGCAGGCTTCATCCCAGGATGTCGAGACCTATACCCTGCTGGCCCGCTCTTCGGCGATACCGCTCAATCCGCCACTGACTGAACAGCAAAAGAAGTGGCTGATGGGTCGCCATAGCCTGACCCTGGGCACCTCGGCGCCCGACTACCCACCCTTCGACATCACCAGTGGCGGGCAGATCTACCAGGGCCTCACGGCCGAATATGCAAGCCTGATCGGCAGGGCACTGAACCTGCCGGTCAAGGTCATGCGCTACCCGCACAGGCAGGCAGCGCTGCAGGCGCTCAAACGTGGCGAAATCGACCTGCTCGGCAGCGCCAATGGTTACGAAGCGACAACCGAAGGCGTGACACTTTCGCACCCTTATGCGGTTGATCAACCCGTGCTGGTCACCCGGGAAGATGAAATGCGTGCCCTCAATGGCGGCCTGCCTGGCATGCGCCTGGGCATGCTCTACCACTACCTGCCGCAGGAGGAAGTCCAGGCTACCTACCCCAATGCCGAGGTGCTGGTTTTCGGCTCATCCACCCAGGCCCTCAACGCCGTGGCCTTTGGCCAGGCGGATGTGTTCGTCGGCGATACCATTTCGACCCATTACCAGCTCAACCGCGGGCACCTGCCACGGTTGCGCTTGGCCAGTTTCGGCCAACACGAGAACTTCGGTTTCAGTTTCGCCATGCGCACCGAGGATGTGCAGCTCAAAGAGCTGGTCGATGCAACCCTCGACCGCCAGTCCAGCTCACTGCGGGCCAGTATTCTCAAGCGCTGGAGCGCTGGCAGCGACCTGCTGCTGAGCAATCGCCAGCTGCAGTTGACGGCAGACGAGGAGCAGTGGCTGCGCAGCCATCCGGTCATGCAGGTCGCGATTGACGAAACGGCAGCTCCCCTTTCCTATTTCGATGGCAACGGCCATTTTCGCGGAATAACGGCCGACCTGCTGGACCTGATACGCCTGCGAACCGGCCTGCGCTTTCAGGTCCAGCGGGCCAATGGCATTGCCGACATGCTCGCACGGCTTGAAGACGGGCGTGTAGACATGATTGCCGCCCTTGCCAGCGACGGCATCAACGACAAAAGCCTGCGTTTGAGCCGGCCGTACCTCGAAAGCCCCCACGTGCTGGTCACCCGTGCCCATGACGAGCGGTTCAGTTCGCTGGAGCAGCTGAGCCAGCGTCGTATCGCCATCTCCCGCTACAGCAACATGGACGACCTGCTGGCGAGCCACTTCCCACAGATCGGCTGGATCGAGACCGAAAGCCCCTATTATTCGGTAGCGCTGCTAAACAGTGGTGCCGTCGATGCCGTGATCACACCATTGATTGACGCCAACCACGCCCTTGCCGTCAATACCAACCTGGTCATACGCAGCACGGTGGGCAGCGAGCCGGCCAACTTCGCGATGGCGACCCGCGAACAGGACAAAGCCCTTGCCAGCATGCTCGACAAAGCCCTGCTGAGCATCTCGCCGGAAGAACTGGGGGTGATCAACAATCGCTGGCGCGGCTACGACGTGCATGAAGATGCCAGCTGGCAAAGCTTGCGACGCCTGATCCTGCAAGTGCTGCTGGGGACAGGCGTGCTGCTGTTGCTGGCGCTGCTGTGGAACGCTCGCCTGCGCGGCCAGATCAAGCAGCGCCAACGCGCCGAACGTGCGCTGAGCGACCAGCTGGAGTTCATGGGTGCACTGCTCAACGGCACCCCGCACCCCATGTACGTGCGCGACCGCGAGGGCCGCTTGCAAAGCTGCAACGCCAGCTACCTTGAAGCCGTCCAGTCCAGCCTGGAAGCAGTGATTGGCAAACGCCTGGAAGAGAGCCTGTTCGCCGATGCCGAGAACACCCGCCAGATTCAGGCCGACTACCAACAGGTGATGGCTGCCGGCGTGCCGCTGATCATTGACCGTCCTGTGCGCCTCAAGGATCGCGAAATGACCCTTTACCACTGGATCCTGCCTTACCGTGATTCGCTGGGTGAAGTACAAGGGATCATTGGCGGCTGGGTCGACATCAGCGATCGGCGCAAACTGGTTCAGGAGCTGCGCGAAGCCAAGCGCCTGGCCGACGACGCCAACCGTGCCAAGAGTACCTTCCTGGCCACCATCAGCCACGAGATCCGCACGCCGATGAGCGCGGTCATCGGCATGCTCGAACTGGCGTTGCAGCGCGCACTGCAAGGGCAAGTGGACGCCACTTCGCTGGAAGTCGCCCACCAATCGGCGAGGGATTTGCTTGGCCTGATCGGCGATATCCTGGATATCGTGCGTATCGAGTCTGGCCACCTGTCACTCAATCCAGAGGCCGTCGATCCGGCAGCGCTTGTCGAGTCGGTCGGCCGCGTCTTCCACGGGCAAGCGCGCCAGAAAGGCCTGGCCCTGGACATCAACATCAGCCCTGAAGCCCGTGGCCATGCCTTGCTCGACCCGCTGCGCTTCAAGCAGATCCTGTCCAACCTCGTCAGCAACGCCATCAAGTTCACCGAGCAGGGCCAGATCAGCATCACACTCGGTTTGCGCGACGAAGGCCCGTGCACGCACCCGACGCTGGAACTGGAGGTGCGCGACAGTGGCATCGGCATCGAGGGCGAAGACCTCCAGCGACTGTTCAACCCGTTCGTCCAGGCCAACCCGCATAGCCAGGGTGCCCGCGCCGGCACTGGGCTCGGCCTGGCTATCTGCCACAGCCTGTGCGAGATGATGGGTGGCAACCTGAGCATCAAGAGCCTCCCGGACTTTGGCACACAAGTTCGCCTGCTGTTGCCGCTTGAGCGCGTCGACGCCCCGGCGCCTCAGGGGCGGGAGGCCGAGGAGGTGGACATACCCGACCGTGACCTGAAAGTGCTGGTGGTCGATGATCACCCAGCCAACCTCTTGCTGATGGCACAGCAACTGGGTTACCTGGGGCTAAGCCATGCCAGCGCCAGCGACGGCCGCGAAGGCCTGGAAAAATGGCGCCATACGCCGTTCGACGTGCTGGTGCTCGATTGCAACATGCCACACCTGAGCGGCTACCAACTGGCCACTGCCGTGCGCAGCGAAGAGCGCCAGAACGGGCGACCGCGCTGCGTCATCCTGGGCTACACCGCAAACGCCCAACCCGAAGTCAGGCAAAAGTGCCTCAGCGCCGGCATGGACGATTGCCTGCTCAAGCCCATCAGTCTGCGTACGCTCAGCCAATACCTGGCCAAGATCGTGCCCAGCCCCCACCAAGCCATCGAGCCATTGTTCAACCTGGCGGGCCTGGCCGGCATCGTCGGCAACAACGCCAGAAGCCGTACGCGCTTTCTCACTGCCGTGCACACAAGCCTGCAGGAAGACCTGGCACTGCTCATGAGCCTTGATCCCCAGCATCAGGCCAACCAGATTCGCGAGCAGGCGCACAAGATCCTCAGCGCGGCACGGCTGCTGGAAGCAAGGCGCATGATGACGGCCTGCGAGGCCCTGGAGGAAGAAGCGTTATCTGCTGGGTGCATCAGACTGCAGCGGCAGGTACTGGCCCGGCATATGCGCCGGGTGGAGAAAGCGCTGGCCAGGGAACTGGCCAAGGCTTGACTGAGCGGCGCCCGAGCGAGGCGCCGCTCATGCACAGGTCAGGAAGCCGGGTTGATCGGCTTTTCCGGATACCAGGCGTCCAGCAGCGGGCTGACTTCGATGTTGGTCAGTTCGCTGCGGCCTTTGAGCCAGGCTTCGACAGTGGCACGCTGCTCTTCGCTGACCGAGCCACGCTTGGCCGAGCACACCAGACCGAAGTCATCACCGCCAACGTAATCGAGGCCGTTGGCATCCATGGCTTCAGCCAGGAAGGCGTCGAGGAAGGCATCGATGGCTTCGTCGGACAGGTCTTCCTTGAAACCCAGGTTCAGTTCGAAACCCAGCTCCTGGAATTCATCAACGCACAGCTTCTTGCGCAGACGACGGGAACGGTTGGTAGCCATGAAACAATCCTCTTGAGTATTAACGCGCGGCACTTTACCAGTTTCCACGCTACAAAGGCGCTTTTCCGTCGAACGTGGCGCATCAGCGCTGCGCTTGGGGCATAATGCGCTCTATATTTCGTCCTGGGGTAATCATCTCGTACAGCCCCATTGTCTTTTTCCCTCGTCCGCAGGGTATTTAATCCATATGATCAAAAAGCTCCGCCCCCTCGTTCTCGCTGGCCTGCTGCTGCCACTGGCATTGCCCAGCCAGGCAGCTGCCGTCAATACCTCCCTGCCGCCGAAAGTCCAGCAAGCACTGAAGGCCAACAAGCTGCAGGACAGCGCACTGTCGCTGGTCATGCTGCCGCTTAACGGTCCTGGCTCGGCGACCGTGTTCAACGCCGATGTATCGGTCAACCCGGCCTCGACCATGAAGCTGGTCACCACCTATGCCGCCCTTGAACTGCTCGGTCCCACTTTCCAGTGGAAAACCGAGTTCTACACCGACGGCAGCCTGAGCAACGGGGTGCTCAATGGCAACCTGTACCTCAAGGGCGGCGGCGACCCCAAGCTGAACATGGAAAAGCTCTGGCTGCTGATGCGTGACCTGCGCGCCAATGGCGTACGCACCGTTACCGGCGACCTGGTGCTGGACCGCAGCCACTTCGTGCAACCCAACCTGCCGCAGTTCGACGATGACGGTGGCGACGTCAACAAGCCGTTCCTGGTCAAGCCGGATTCGCTGATGATCAACCTCAAGGCCCTGCGCTTCGTTGCCCGCAACGACGGCGGCAAGGTCACCGTTGCCGTCGAGCCACCGATCGCCAGCATCCACATCGACAACCAGGTCAAGGCCGTGGCCTCCAAGCAGTGCAGCGGCGACGTGCGCTACAACCCGGTACAGCAACCCGACGGCATCAGCGTGACCGTCACCGGCCAGCTGGGCGATGGCTGCAATTCGCAGACCTACCTGTCGCTGCTGGACCACCCGACCTACGCTGCCGGGGCCGTGCGGGCCATCTGGAACGAGCTGGGTGGCAGCATCCAGGGCCGTGACCGCATCGAAAACGTGCCCAAGAGCGCTCGCCTGCTGGCCCGGGCCTTCTCGCCCGACCTGGTTGAGGTGATCCGCGACATCAACAAGTACAGCAACAACACCATGGCCCAGCAGCTGTTCCTTAGCATCGGCGCGCAGTTCCGCACCGATGCCGACGGCGATGACGCCCGTGCCGCGCAGCGCGTGGTGCGCCAGTGGCTGGCCAAGAAAGGCATCACCGCACCGCACCTGGTGATGGAGAACGGCTCCGGCCTGTCGCGCGCCGAACGGGTCAGCACCCGCGAAATGGCGGCACTGCTGCAAGCGGCGTGGAACAGCCCGTATGCCGCCGAGTTCATGAGCTCGATGCCACTGGTGGGTATGGACGGCACCATGCGCAAACGCCTGAAGCGCACCGCTTTGACCGGCGAAGGGCACATCAAGACCGGCACCCTGAATACCGTACGGGCGATCGCCGGCTTCAGCCGCGACAGCAACGGCAATACCTGGGCGGTGGCGGCGATCCTCAACGATCCGAAGCCATGGGGCGCCTCGCAGGTGCTCGACCAAGTGCTGCTGGATCTCTACCGCCAGCCGAAGCTGAACAACAGCGCGACGGCTGCAGCACCTTGATGCTTCGATAACCTGCACTGGCCACCTCGCGGGGAAACCCGCTCCAACAGGCACCCACAGGGCTCATGCCTTGTGCTATTCCTGTGGGTTTACCCGCGAAGAGGCCGGGACAGGCAAAAAAGCAATCTCAAGCCGACTCTGCCTCTACTCTGTCCCGTCCTGCCTGCTTGGCCGCATACACCCCGGCATCTGCCCGCAGCAACAAGGCATCAGCCCCCTCCCCCTGCCGCCACCCGGCCACGCCAAAGCTTGCAGTGACCTTGCCCACTCCTTCAACTGGCACACTGCGCACGCCTTGCCACAGCTCCGTGGCCAGCGTCCGCGCCTGTTCGACATCGCTTCCAGGGCACAGCACCATGAACTCCTCCCCCCCCAACCGGCAGAACACATCGGTGCGGCGCAAGCGCTGGCCAATGCGTTGGCACAGGCTGCGCAGTACATGGTCACCCACGGCATGCCCGTACTGATCGTTGATCCGCTTGAAATGGTCTATGTCGAGCATGATCACGGCCAGGTCCTGCTTATCACGCTGGGCACGATCCAGTTCGACCTTGAGTCGTTCCTGAAAATAGCGGCGATTATGAATACCGGTCAGCGAATCGGTGACCGACAGCGCCCGTAACTCTTCTTCCACCCCTTTGAGGTCGGAAATATCGGTGAGATAGCCATGCCATAGCGTGCAACCGTTCTCGCCGACCTCGGGCGTCGCCTCACCGCGCACCCAACGCAATCCGGCCCGCGGCAGGCATACCCGGTACTCTTCGCGCCACGGCGACAGGTGTTCAGCGGAATAGCGCACCGAACGGCGCACGCGCTCCAGGTCATCGGGATGAATGCGCTCGAATACCACCGAAGCATCCTCGCGCAGCAGTTGCAGGTCGACCTCGTAGATGTCGAACAGCCCCTGGCTGGCATAGGGGAAGCACGAGTGGCCATCGGCGTCCAGCCGGTACTGGTAGATCCCGCCCGGCACTTCCGCGCTGAGTTTCTCCAGCAAACGATCTCGCAGGGCCAGGGCCTCGTGCACCCGGCGCCGCTCGGTGACATCGATACAGATCGCCAGGTAGCCGACCCAGAGCCCCTGCTCGTCGAGCACGGCAGTCACCAGCATGTTGGCCAGCAAATGACCGCCATCCTTGCGCACCAGGGTCCACTCGCCAGGTTCGCCGCCGCTCTCCTGGATGGTCTCGGCGAACATTGCCTGGCCTCCGGCGATGTGCCGCCCATAGCGCAGGCTCAAAGCATGGGCACGCTGGCTGAGCTCTTCCGGCATCACCAGGTCCTCCAGGTGCAGGTGCCCGATCGCCTCGCTGGCCGAATAACCCAGCATGCGTTCGGCACCGGCGTTGAAGGTGCTGACCTCGCCTTTGAGGCCGGTCGCGATGATGGCCACCTGGGTCGCGGCATCCAGTACGCTGCGCAACTGGTTGTGGGTCTCACGCAACGATTGCTCGCTGACCCGCAGTTCCGCCGTACGTTGCTCGACCAGGGTCAAGGCACGCTGGCGCTGGCTGAACAGGTTGTACAGCAACACACTCAGCAGCAGGCTCAACAAGCCGCCCAGCAGCCCCACGGCCAAGGCGGCAGTGGACTGGTTGGCCCGCAGGAATGCCTGGCTCGGGCGCATGTCGAGCTGGAAATGATGGTCGGCAAGACGCAGCAGTTGCGTGCTGACCATGGCCAGTGCCGCCACCGGATTCTGTGAATCGAACAACACTTCGTGGCCGTCCCGCCCGCTCGGGTCGATGATGCGCATCACCAGATTGTCATCTTCAGCGATGGGTAGGCCTTCGGTGACCAACTGGCGCACATTCAGCAAGGCCATGACATATCCCGCCGGCGGGTCATCCGGCGATGCATCACGGAATACTGGTGCGACCATCAACAGCCCACGGCTAAGGTCCGGGGCGACGCTGAGCATGTCCAGCGGCTCGGAAACCGCCATGCTGCCCGGTAGCATGGCGCGTGCCAAGGCCTGCTCACGGGCCGGCTGGCTGCGCAGGTCGAGCCCGTAGGGCTGCCCCTGCATACACTCGGCCTGGGTATAAAGCACCGGATAGTAATAGGCTCGGCGTGGCGAAGGGTACCAGTGGCCAGCGCCATCCACCTCGCGGATCAGGTAATCCTGCCCCAGCCAGGCACTGGCCTGGCGCTCGAACTCGCGCCGCTGCCCGCCCTCGACCCGCGGCGCCCAGGAATACGCCTGGGTCCGCTGCAACAAGGGCCGGGCATAGCCATCGAACTCGCTCGGGGTGATTTCATTGGCATAGGTGAAGAAGCGCCGCAAGCCATTCAGGCGTCGCTCCTGGTCGTCGAAACGCTCGGCTATACGGCTATAACGCTCGCTGGCCAACAGTTCGAAGCGCTGGCGCAACTGCTGCTTGTAGAACGCCTGCGCGGCCAGCGCGAGGCCAGCCGACAGCAGTACGCCGGCCACCAACGCGACCAGCGCCACCGCCCAGGCAGCCATTGCCTCGCGGCACAGGCCCAGCACCTTCGCACGCACGCCCCACTTCGACATAGAGAGATCTCATCACGTCAGCGTCCTGCGAAACTTCTGGCCCTGTGCTGAGTTATAGCTATTGGCCATTAGGCGCGCAATGCGCCTCGTCGAATTAACGCAGCTGCAGGCGCCAGGCGCGGTGGATCCGGTTGTTGCGAGCGAAGTCCGGGTCCAGGGTCTGGGCGCTGATTTCCTCCACGGCGTAGCGCGTGCTGACATGCTCATCGAGCTGGAACTTGCGGAAGTTGTTGGAGAAATACAACACGCCGCCGGGTGCCAGGCGGGCCATGGCCAGATCGAGCAATTGCACATGGTCGCGCTGGACGTCGAATACCCCTTCCATGCGTTTGGAGTTGGAGAAGGTCGGCGGGTCGATGAAGATCAGGTCGTAGCTGTCGCGGTTGGCTTCCAGCCAGGCCATCACGTCACCCTGCTCCAGGCGGTTACGCTCGGAGAAACCGTTCAACGCCAGGTTGCGCCGTGCCCAGTCCAGGTAGGTTTTCGACAGGTCGACGCTGGTGGTGCTGCGCGCCCCGCCCTTGGCCGCGTGCACGGTCGCTGTGGCGGTATAGCAGAACAGGTTGAGGAAGCGTTTGCCAGCCGCCTCGCGCTGGATGCGCATGCGCATCGGACGGTGGTCGAGGAACAGCCCGGTGTCGAGGTAGTCGGTAAGGTTGACCAGCAGCTTGACGCCGCCCTCGTTCACCTCCTGGAAGCGGCCTTCGGTGGCCTGACGCTCGTACTGGCGCGTGCCGCTCTGGCGCTCGCGGCGCTTGAGCACCACTCGCTGCGGGTCGATGTTCAGTGCCTGGGGGATCGCCGCCAGTGCGTCGAGCAGGCGTGCCTGGGCCTTGTCCGGGTCGATCGAGCGCGGGGCTGCGTATTCCTGCACGTGAACCCAATCCTGATAGAGGTCGACTGCCAGGGCATACTCGGGCATGTCGGCATCGTACAGGCGGTAGCAGTCGACCTGCTCGCGGCGGGCCCACTTGCCCAGCTGCTTGAGGTTCTTTTGCAGGCGGTTGGCGAACATCTTTGCGCCTTCCGAGAGGCGTGCCGGCTCGCTGGCAACCGCCGCTGGGCGGCGGGCCTCGCCATTGTCGGCCTGGGCCTCGCGGCGCTCGCCGGTGACGAACTGATCAGGCTGAACCTTGAACAACAGCAGCTTGCACGGCAAGGCGCCGTTCCAGAAGGCATATTGCTTGTGGCTGCGGATGCCCATGCGCTTGCCCAGCTCCGGCGCGCCGGTGAACACCGCCGCTTCCCAGCCCATGCAGGCCTGGCGCAGGCGCTCGCCAAAGTTCTGGTAGAGGTACAACAGGCTGGCTTCGTCACCCAGGCGCTCGCCGTACGGGGGGTTGCTGATGACCAGGCCTTTCTGGTTCTGGTCCGGGCGTGGCTCGAAGGTGCTGACTTCGCCTTGGTAGATCTTCACCCAGTCGCCCAGGCCGGCACGCTCGACGTTGTTGCGCCCCGGCTGGATCAGCCGCGGGTCGGCTTCGTAACCGCGAATCCACAGTGGCGGCTTGGCCAGGCCGGCTTGCGCACGGGCCAGGCCCTCTTCGTGAACCTTGCGCCATGTGGCCGGCACATGGCCGAGCCAGGCGCTGAAGCCCCAGCGCTCACGCTTGAGGTTGGGGGCAATGTCGGCAGCGATCATCGCCGCCTCCACCAGG
This sequence comes from Pseudomonas sp. 382, assembly GCF_002759075.1. Classification (NCBI taxonomy): domain Bacteria; kingdom Pseudomonadati; phylum Pseudomonadota; class Gammaproteobacteria; order Pseudomonadales; family Pseudomonadaceae; genus Pseudomonas; species Pseudomonas sp. 382. The sequence goes on along the minus strand of NZ_PEMX01000029.1, from coordinate 22,751 downwards.
AAGGTGCCGACACCGCACATCGGGTCGGCAAGGGCGCCGCCTTGGGCAGCAATGCGCGGCCAGCCGGCGCGGATCAGCACCGCAGCGGCCAGGTTTTCCTTCAGCGGCGCGGCGCCTTGCTGCAGGCGATAGCCACGCTGGTGCAGGCTGTGGCCGGACAGGTCGAGCGAGAGGATCGCCTCGCCACGGTCCAGGCGCAGGTGCACGCGGATATCCGGGTCGACCTTTTCCACCGATGGGCGCAGGCCCTCACGGTTGCGCAGCTTGTCGACGATCGCGTCCTTGACCTTGAGCGCACCGAAGTGAGTGTTGTCGATGCCCGAGCCATGGCCGCTGAATTCCACGGCCAGGGTGCCGTCGGCAGCCAAGTGGTCGGCCCAGTCGACGGCGTGCACACCATCATAGAGGTCGTCGGCATTCTTCATCGGGAAGCGCTTGAGCACCAGCAGCACGCGGTTGGCCAGGCGTGACCACAGGCACAGGCGGTAGGCGGTTTCCATGTCGGCGGCGCCGCGAATGGCCGAGGTGTGCTCACGCACATCATCCAGGCCGAGGCCTCGGGCCTCTTCGGCAAGCAGGCCTTCCAGGCCTTTGGGGCAAGTGAGATAGAGTTCGAAACGGTCCGACATGAGTATTCCAGCGCCTTGGGCTATGTAAGTGACGAGGCGACGCATCGCCTTGCCGATGTTTGCCCGAACGCCCTTCCAGCAAGCGTCCGAGTGGCCTTCCCCGCTGCGTCATCGCAACCGAGGGGCCGGGCCGCCTGATCGATCTGCCGCTCGCCAAGTGGCAAAAACAGCTTAGATCATCAGGCAGTACCAATAATTTCCGTCGACGTCGTGGCCGTGTGACCCTTCGTCGCATTACCAAATATTTCTGTCATCCCGTCGCAACGCTGGCGAAATGACGCCAAGGTTCGGCAAACCCTGATAATAGCGGGCTCAACGCCAAACAAGGTTGAGTCGCATTTATTTACTTATCCCCTCACCCTCGGAAAGGTTACGTGCTTATGACAAATTGATCATTCCCACCGTGACCTGCATTCGTTAGAACTGGTCTCAGGCCGCTTCGCAATGAGGCGGCACCTTCAGCTCGCCACGCCGGCAGCGAGCGCAAAACCGGCAGAAAGACTCTGCCCGGCCTCGGAGAGGCCGACGGGACATTACAGTCAACAAGTGAGGGCAACACCCTATGAGAAGACTTAAGCGTGATCCGTTGGAAAGAGCATATTCACGTGGCTACCAATACGGGGTCACCGGCAAATCCCGCGAACTTTGCCCCTTTACACTTCCTTCAGTTCGCCAAGCCTGGATCAACGGCTGGCGCGAAGGTCGCGGTGATAACTGGGACGGAATGACTGGCACCGCTGGCATCCATAGACTCAACGAAAATCACGCCGTTGGCTGAACGAGGACACTGAATTCGAGTTACCCATGCGCGCCCTATCCGGGCGGCGGGCTTCGGCCCAGGGGCCCCTTTAAGGGGCCCTTTTTTATCAGGCTCGATCTTACATCAGCGCTGCATTCTTCGCGGGATCAACCGCGAAGAGGCCCGGTCAGGTCAACGTGGCATTGCAGCAATGGCATCTACCGCTTCACGAATCAGCGCTGGCCCTTTATAGATGAAGCCCGAGTAGATCTGCACCAGGCTCGCCCCTGCAGCGATCTTCTCGGCCGCATGACGGCCTTCGGTGATGCCTCCGGCGGCGATGATCGGCAGTTTGCCGCCCAACTCGCCCGCCAGTACCTTGACGATGTGCGTGCTCTTCTCCAGCACTGGCGCACCCGACAGGCCACCGGCCTCGCCACCATGCTCCAGCCCCTCGACCCCTTCGCGCCCCAGGGTGGTATTGGTGGCAATTACCGCATCCATGCCCGATTCCATCAGCGCGCTGGCGACCAGCGCGGTTTCCTCGTCGCTCATGTCCGGGGCGATCTTGATCGCCAACGGCACGCGCTTGCCGTGCTCGGCGGCCAGCTGCTCACGGCGCTCGGCCAGGGCATCGAGCAGTTGCTTGAGCGAGTCGCCGAACTGCAGGCTGCGCAGGCCGGGAGTATTCGGCGAGCTGACGTTGACGGTGATGTAGCTGGCTTCGGTATAGACCTTGTTCAGGCAGATCAGGTAATCGTCGACCGCACGCTCGACCGGGGTATCGAAGTTCTTGCCGATATTGATGCCCAACACGCCGTCGTAACGCGAAGCCCGCACGCGCTCGAGCAGGTGATCGACGCCCAGGTTGTTGAAACCCATGCGATTGATGATCGCCGTTGCCTGCGGCAGGCGGAACAACCGCGGTTTGGGGTTGCCCGGCTGCGGACGCGGGGTCACGGTGCCGATCTCGACGAAGCCGAAGCCCAGCTGGGCAAAGCCGTCGATGGCCGCGCCGTTCTTGTCCAGGCCCGCCGCCAGCCCCACCGGGTTGGCGAAGTTCAAGCCCATCACGGTCACCGGCAGGGCCGCCGGCTGCTTGCACAGCACACCATTGAGCCCAAGTCGGCCACCGGCGCCGATCAGGTCCAGGGAGAGGTCATGGGAGGTTTCCGGGGAAAGCTTGAACAGCAGCTGGCGGGCCAGGGTATACATGGGCGGGCAAGGCTCGGGGTAAGTGAGGCAGCGATTATAGCCAGCGCGCGCCCGGCATGACAGGGGCTTGGCACATGGGTTGCTTCTTCGTTTGCCTACAGTCTATTCAGTACAGGCGAGGACCTTTGTGAATACCGCACCTCTAGCCTGGGTAAACGGCAGCGACGCGCCGGAAAAAACCAGCCTCAACATCGGCTACATGGCCCTGACCGATTGCGCCTCGGTGGTGGTCGCCGCCACCCAGGGCTTTGCCCAGCAACACGGCCTGACCCTCAACCTGGTACGTCAGGGGTCCTGGGCCGGCCTGCGCGACAAGCTGGCCAATGGCGAGCTGGATGCCGCCCATTGCCTGTACGGCCTGGTCTATGCCGTGCACCTGGGGATCGGCGGTGTACCGGCCAGCAACATGGCGGTGCTCATGGGGCTGAACCAGAACGCCCAGGCCATCAACCTGTCACCCGCCTTGCAGCAGCAGGGCGTGACCAGCCCTGAGGCACTGGCGCAGCGGGTGCACCAGCAGCGCGCACGGCTGACCTTCGCCCAGACCTTCCCCACCGGCACCCACGCCATGTGGCTGTATTACTGGCTGGCCAGCCAGGGCATCCACCCGCTGCACGACGTCACCAGCGTGGTGGTGCCACCGGCCCAGATGACGGCGCACATCCAGGCCGGGCGCATCGACGGCTTTTGCGTCGGCGAGCCCTGGGCTGCTGCCGCCGTCAGCCAGGGCCAGGGCTTCACCCTGGCCACCAGCCAGTCGATCTGGCCCGACCACCCGGAGAAGGTACTGGCCTGCACCCGCGCTTTCGTCGAGCACTGCCCCAACAGCGCCCGCGCACTGGTCAAGGCGGTACTCGCTGCCAGCCGGTTCATCGAACAGAGCCCGGAGAACGTGCGCAGCACCGCGCAACTGCTCAGCGGCAGCGCCTACCTCGACACACCGCTCGAAAACATCGAGCCGCGCCTGCTGGGCAACTATCAGGACGGCCTGGGCAACACCTGGCACGACCGGCACGCCCTGCGCCTGTTCGATCAAGGCCGCGCCAACCTGCCTTACCTGTCCGATGGCATGTGGTTCATGACCCAGTTCCGCCGCTGGGGCCTGTTGCGCGATGACCCCGACTATCTCGGCGTGGCTCGCCAGGTGCAGCAATTGCAGCTGTACCGCGAAGCCGCTGACGCACTCGGCGTGAGCAGCCCCGACTCAGCCATGCGCAGCAGCCTGCTCATCGACGGCACGCGCTGGGATGGTACCGACCCCTATGCCTACGCCCGCAGCTTCCGCCTGCACGCACTGGGCCAGGCGCCCGATGCCCGAGTCGGTCTGTGAGGGCCATGACCATGCTGCGCATCTTGCTGATCGACGACACCCAGAAGCAGCTTGGCCGCCTCAAGGCCGCACTGCGCGAAGCCGGATTCGAGGTGATCGAAGCGCCAGACCTGACCATCGACCTGCCCGCCTGCGTCGAAACGGTGCGCCCGGACGTCATACTGATCGATACCGACTCACCTGACCGTGACGTGATGGAGCAGGTGGTGCTGGTCAGCCGCGACCAGCCACGGCCCATCGTGCTGTTCACCGACGAGCACGACCCGACGGTGATGCGCCAGGCGATCCAGGCCGGGGTCAGCGCCTATATCGTCGAAGGCATCCAGGCGGCGCGGCTGCAGCCCATTCTTGACGTCGCCATGGCGCGCTTCGAGAGCGACCAGGCACTCAAGGCTCAGTTGCTGGCCCGCGACCAGCAACTGGCAGAGCGCAAGCGCATCGAGCAGGCCAAGGGGCTGCTGATGAAGATGAAGGACTGCAACGAAGAACAGGCCTACACCTTGATGCGCCGGCAGGCCATGAGCCGGCAGCAGAAGCTCATCCAGGTGGCCGAGCAGATCATCGCCATGCATGAGATGCTCGGCTAGCCCGGCAGCATCGCCAGGGCTGCCAGATCAAAAAGTTGGCCCAGCTTTTGCTGAACCTAGTTCACCGGTAGCCAACGGCGGTTGCCTCATACCCCCCCGACAAAGACGTCGCTCTTCGCTCCACGCCAGTGGACCGGGCAGCGGCGTCTTTTTCGTTTCCGCTGCATTGCCGAGTGAGGTGTTCGATGAGTACCAGCTTCTGGAAATCCGGGCATGTGCCCACGCTGTTCGCCGCGTTCCTATATTTCGACTTGAGCTTCATGGTCTGGTACCTGCTTGGCCCGCTGGCGGTGCAGATTGCTGCCGACCTGCAACTGAGCGCCCAGCAGCGCGGCCTGATGGTGGCTACGCCGATCCTTGCCGGTGCAGTGCTGCGCTTCGTCATGGGCGTGCTGGTCGATCGCCTGTCGCCAAAGACCGCTGGCCTGATCGGCCAGACGATTGTCATCGTCGCCCTGACCGGAGCCTGGTACCTGGGCGTGCACACCTATGAGCAAGCCCTGCTGCTGGGTGTGTTCCTCGGTGTAGCCGGCGCCTCGTTCGCCGTGTCGCTGCCGCTCGCCTCGCAGTGGTACCCGCCACAGCACCAGGGCAAGGCCATGGGCATCGCTGGCGCAGGCAACTCCGGTACGGTGTTCGCCGCCCTGCTGGCCCCGGTGCTGGCTGCCGGGTTTGGCTGGAACAACGTGTTCGGCTTTGCCGTGCTCCCGCTGTTGCTGACCTTGGCAGTGTTCGCCCTGCTGGCGCGCAATGCCCCGCAGCGGCCCAAGCCAAAGGCAGCAGCCGATTACCTCAGTGCCCTGGGCGACCGTGACAGCTGGTGGTTCATGTTCTTCTACAGCGTCACCTTCGGCGGCTTTATCGGCCTGGCCAGCGCCCTGCCCGGCTACTTCAGCGACCAGTACGCCCTGAGCCCGGTCACCGCCGGCTACTACACCGCCGCCTGCGTGTTCGCCGGCAGCCTGATGCGCCCGCTGGGTGGCGCCCTGGCCGACCGCTTCGGCGGCATCCGCACCCTGCTCGGCATGTACAGCGTGGCTGCCATCTGCATCGCGGCAGTTGGCTTCAACCTTCCCAGTGCCGCAGCCGCCCTGGCGCTGTTCGTCAGCGCCATGCTCGGCCTCGGCGCTGGCAATGGCGCGGTGTTCCAGCTGGTACCGCAACGCTTCCGCCAGGAGATCGGCGTGATGACCGGGCTGATCGGCATGGCCGGTGGCATCGGCGGCTTCCTGCTGGCAGCAGGGCTCGGCGCCATCAAGCAGCACAGCGGCGACTATCAGCTGGGCCTGTGGATGTTCGCCAGCCTCGGCGTGCTCGCCTGGTTCGGCCTGTACGGGGTCAAGCAACGCTGGCGTACCACCTGGGGCTCGGCAGCGGTTACCGCTGCGCGGGTCTGAGGAAGACCATGAGCCTGCAGCTCAGCTTCGCCCAGGCCAGCGCCACCGGGCCACGCATGGAGAACCAGGATGCCCTGCGCCTGGTCACGCCGGCGGCGGAGCTGGCCGCCAGCAAGGGCTACCTGTTCGCCCTTGCCGATGGCGTCAGTCAATGCGCCGACGGTGGCCTCGCCGCTCGCGCCAGCCTGCAGGCGCTGGCCATGGATTACTACGCGACGCCCGCTACCTGGGGCGTGGCCCAGGCCCTCGACCGCCTGCTGTTGGCACAAAATCGCTGGTTGCGTGCCCAAGGCAGCCAGCCGCTGCTGACCACACTGAGCGCCCTGGTGCTGCGCGGGCGCCGTTTCACCCTGGCCCACGTGGGCGATTGCCGGGCCTATCGCTGGCACGCCGGGCGCCTGCAATGCCTGAGTGAAGACCACGTCTGGGACCAGCCCGGCATGCAGCATGTGCTCAAGCGTGCACTAGGCCTGGACCAGCACCTGCTGGTCGACTACCTGGAGGGCGAACTGCAAGCTGGCGAGTGCTACCTGCTGCTCAGCGACGGCGTCTGGGCCAGCCTTGGCGACCAGCACATTAAGGCCATCCTGCGCGAGCAACCCGACCTGCAATCGGCCGCCGAGACCCTGGTTGCCAGCGCCCATCACAACGGCAGCCAGGACAACGCCAGCGCCTTGCTGGTGCGGGTCGAGCAACTGGGCACGGCCAATCTCGGCGACACCCTGGTGGAACTGCAGCAATGGCCATTGCCTGGCCCACTGCGCGAGGGCCAGGCGCTCGATGGCTGGCAGGTCGAAACGTGCCTGGCGCACAGTCGCCAGTCGCTGCTTTACCGGGTACGTGATACCCAGGGTCAACCCTGGCTGCTGAAAACACTGCCCGGCGAGCGCGAACAGGAACCCGGCGCCGCCCAGGGCCTGCTACTGGAAGAATGGTTCCTGCGGCGGGTCGCCGGCCGCCATTTCCCCGAACTGCATGCTGCCGGCCGGCGCCAGCACTTGTATTACGTGATGCGCGAACACAGCGGCAAGACACTCGCCACGCACCTCGAAGCACATGGCCCGTTAGCGCTCGCACAATGGCTGGAAATCGCCCGTCAGCTGCTCCAGGCCATCGGCGTGCTGCACCGACGAAACCTGCTGCATCGCGACATCAAACCGCAAAACCTGCACCTGGGCGATGACGGCCAGGTACGCTTGCTGGACTTCGGCCTGGCGTATTGCCCGGGGTTGTCCCAGGAACCGTTGCACGAATTGGCCGGCACACCGTCGTATATCGCCCCGGAAGCCTACCAAGGCCAGCCCCCGAGCCCGCGCCAGGACCTGTACGCCGCCGGCGTCACGCTCTATCGCTTGCTGACCGGGCATTATCCTTATGGGGAGATCGAGGCCTTCCAGCGCCCACGCTTTGCTCAGGCCGTAAATCCCTCCCGTTATCGCCCCGACCTGCCCGAATGGTTGCAGCACAATTTGCTGCAGGCCGTGGCGGCGGACCCGGCGCATCGCTTCGAGACCGCCGAGCAATGGTTACTGTTGCTCGAACGCGGCGACCGCCAGGAACTGCCCAGCCGCCCTCGCCCGCTGCTGGAGCGTGAGCCGTTGAAGGTATGGCGCACCTTGGCCCTGCTGTCCCTGTTGTTGAATGTGGTGCTGCTGTTCGCCCTGCTAAAGGGTTGAACGTGCCTTGCCGGGGATACGGTGGTTGCATAAATGACAGACAAAGAAAAACCCGGCCGAGGCCGGGTTTTTCATTGAAGCTTCAAACCAATTACTTGGCCTGGGCTTCTACCTGAGCTTCAACGCGACGGTTGATAGCGCGGCCTTCTTCGGTGGCGTTGTCAGCAACCGGACGGGTTTCGCCGTAGCCAACCGACTGAACGCGGCTGGATTCAACACCGTACTGCTGGGTCAGAACCTGCTTGACAGCATTGGCACGACGCTCGGACAGCTTCTGGTTGTAGGCGTCTGGGCCGACGGAGTCAGTGTGACCTTCAACCACGGTGGTGGTCTGTGGGTACTGCTTCATGAAGTCAGCCAGGTTCTTGATGTCGCCGTAGCTGTTTGGCTTGACGACCGACTTGTCGAAGTCGAACTTGACATCCAGCTCAACGCGAACGACTTCGGCAACAGCCGGGCAGCCATCAGCGTCAACGGTAACGTTGGCTGGGGTGTCTGGGCACTTGTCGACGTTGTCGCAAACGCCATCGTTGTCGGAGTCGGAGCAGACTTCAGCAACTGGAGCCGGAGCAGCAGCCACTTTACCACCGCTACCACCGAAGTTCAGACCAACACCAACGGTTGGGCCCCACTCGGTGTTGCCGTCGTCGATGTTGTACATGGCTTCAACGCCAGCACGGGCGAAGAACATGTCGGTGATGTACCACTTGGCGCCAGCGCCAACGTTGGCGAAGGTGGAGTGGTCGCGGCCGCTACGAGTGGCCTGGCCCAGGCTCTCGTGAGCGAAACCGGCGGAAACGTACGGACGCAGAGCATCGCCAACGGTACCGAAGTGGTAGGTAGCGTCCAGCTTGGCCTTGGAACCTTTGATGTCTTTGTTGAAGACTTCGCCACGAGCGTTGTGAGTCTCGTTGTAGCCCAGGTCCAGGGATACGTCGTCAGTCAGGAAGTAACCCAGACGAACACCAGGGTTGGTGCCGTCGTTCTTGAAGTTACGCTCGCTGTCGTAGTACTGCTTGGTCACGTTGCCTTCGACTTCGACCGCGCCTTGGCCTTGAGCCAGAACGCCGAACGAAGTAGCTGCGACGAGCGAGCCAATGGCCAAGCCCAAGGTGTTTTTCAATTTCATCCGTTAAATCCCCATCTGGTGATAGTTAAGCAGTCCCACCAACATCCGGGGGACAACTCGACGGCAAGTCTAGCAGAACTCGCCGATCCGTTAGAGATATTTGCAGAGGGCTAAGTTTCATCAAGCCCTGCAAATTTCTCACGAAGCTTGTCTAGCGCGCGCTTGTAGCGCATTTTCGTTGCGCTCAGGCCCATGTGCATGATATCGGCGATTTCCTGAAATTCCAGCTCCGCGACAAAACGCAGCACCAGAATTTCCCGATCAATCGGGTTCACATGCACCAGCCACTTGTCCAGACCGCCTTTTTCTTCCGGTTTCGGAGCCTTCTCTTCGGACGCCTCTTCAACAGGGTCCAGGCTCAAGGCATCCATCAACCGGCGTTTACGACGCTCCTTGCGGTACTGGGTAATGCATTCGTTGTAGGTAATGCTGTAGAGCCAGGTCTTGAACTTGGACTTGCCCTCGAAGTTCTTCAGACCGTAGAGCACCTTCAGCATCACTTCCTGACAGACATCATCAGCATCGCGGTCGTTCCCCAGATAACGCGCACAGACGTTGAACAGGGTCCGCTGGTAGCGCCGCATGAGCTCCTCATAGGCGCGGGTTACGTGATACAGCTCTTCATGCGAACGCGCCACCAACTCCTCGTCGGTGAGTTCGCGGGGGTCATAACGCATGGGCGGCGAATGAACTTTATTCAAAACGGATCTGGCCGACAGTCAGGTCAATGTCGCCGCTCAACCCCTGGGGCTGATTTCGCGGCGGCATACATTAACAGCTTTTGTACGGTTAGCGGCTATTGACTCGCTGCTCGAGGAGCTCGCGATTGGACAGCGACACCAGCTCGCCCTCATCGGTCAACAGCGTCGTCTTGACTGTGCCGATCTCTTCGATCATTCCTTCAACCTCTCCAATCCGCACCTGCTGGCCGACCTGGTACAGTTCGCGAACATAAATGCCGGCCAGGATCTGCCCGGCGATTTCGCGGCTGCCAAGGCCCATGGCAAGCGCAACGGCCAGACCAACGGTAATCAGCCCGATGACGATCACGTGGTTGAGCAGGTCGGTCTTGACCTCCAGCTGGCTGATGGCCACCGAGATGCTGATGATGATCACCAGGCCCTGGGTGATGCGCCCAAGGCCGGCGGAATATTCCAGGCCGATACCTTCGGCCGCACCGCGCACCAGGCCGTTGGCCACCTGCGCCAGCAGCACGCCTGCCAGCAGCACCAGGGCTGCGCCGAACACCTTGGGCAGGTAAAGGGCGAGCATGTCCAGGGTCGCCGAAACCCGCTCCAGGCCCAACGACTCAGCGGCCGAGACAAGGAAGATGAGCAACACGAACCAGTAGACGATCTTGCCGATCAACGTCGAGATCGGCACCTGGATGCCAACCCGGCCAAGCATCTTGGTCAGCCCGGTACCGGCCATGAGACGGTCCAGGCCGAACTTGGCCAGGAGCTTGGAAAGCAGTGTGTCGAGCAGCTTGGCCACCACGAAACCGAGCAGCACCACGACCAGCGCGCCGAACAGGTTGGGGATGAAGTTCGCTACCTTGGTCCATAGGGCGGTCATGGCAGTGACCAGGCTCTGGGTCCAGAGATCGAGTTCCATATTCAATCGGCCTTATCTGCTTTGCTGCCACCGGCAGCGTTGCGGGTAGAGTGTCGACGCACCGGCGCAACGTGCGCCGAGCCATTGTTCACGGCGATCAGCAGCGCCTGGCTCCAGCGGCCAAGCAGGCTGAACAGATCACCGGCACCGACCTGGCGGTTGGCGGTTTTCAGCACGCGACCCAGGCACGCGGCATCGTCTCGCTCCTCACCGGAGGGCGACGCCTTGAGCAGGTCACGCAGTGATTCTTCAAACGGATCGTGCATGGGCACCTCGCGCAGTGTCACTCAGAGACGAGGTGGCCGGGCGATGGGTCACACATCGCAGTGGAACGAATGCTTCATGACGACTCGGCATGTTCATACCCAGCGCAACCGCCGGAACAACCACCACTGCCCCACTGCCAGGCCGAGCACGACGATGCAGGCCAGCAGGAAGCCATAAGGGTTGCTCGCCCCCGGAATGCCGCCGACATTGATGCCGAGCAACCCGGTGACGAAGCTCATGGGCAGGAAGATGCAGGTGATGATACCGAAGCGGTACATGGTCCGGTTCATCCGTTCGCTGCGCCGGCGGTCTTCGCTTTCCAGCACCAGCGCTGCCCGCTCGCGGGTCAGCTCCAGCTCTTCGAGGTAGCGGATCAGGCTGTTGTTCAGCTCGTTCCAGTAATCGGCATCGGCATCGCAGAACCAGCTCCATTTGCTGCGCGACAGCTGGGCGTAGATCTCACGCTGAGGTGCCAGAAAGCGACGCAAGCCCGCCGCGCGGCGGCGAATCTGCTGCAGGCTGCCGTGCTCCGGTGTATACCGTTCGTCAGATTCAACCTTCTCTTCCTCCACATCGACCAGTTCCGAGAGGTCGCTGACCAGGCTCTGTACCTTCTCGGTCAGTAACTCACCCATCAACAGCAACAGCTCGGACGCCGATTTCGGCCCCCTGCCCTCTTCAAGCTGCTGAAGGATTTCATCGCTGGCACGCAGCGGCCGCAAACGCAGCGAAATGACCCGCTGCGCCTGGGCATGAATGCGCACCGACACCATGTCCTCGGGCTCGGCACCCGGGTTGAGGTTGACCCCGCGCAGGAACAGCAACATCTGCTCACCGGCCTGCGGCAACAGCCGTGGCCGGGTGTTTTCTTCCAGCAGCAGGTCGCAGGCGAACTCGCTCAGGCCACTGTCCTGCAACAACCAGGTGCGGGTTTGCGGATGACTGCGATCCCAATGCAACCACAGGCTTTGCTGTGGTTGCAGCTGCAGGCCGTCCAGCTCGGTCCGGGCAATCGAACGCGCGCCACCTTTACCATCGAGCACCAGGGCATGCACCAACCCCCACTGCGCGTTGTCTTCCTCGAACATCAAAGCTCCATCAGCGCGTACTACGCGTCACTCCGGCATCTTCAGCGGGCTTGGCGAGATGATCACGCCATTGTTGTCGGCATACAGGTACTCGCCCGGGCGGAAGGTGACACCGGCGAAGGTCACGGCCACGTTAAGGTCGCCGATGCCGCGTTTGTCGGTTTTCATCGGGTGGCTGGCCAGCGCCTGTACACCGACGTCGGTCTGGATCAGTACATCGACGTCACGCACGCAACCGTAGATAACCAGGCCTTCCCAGCCGTTCTTGGCGGCCTTTTCGGCGAGCATGTCACCCAGCAGCGCACGGCGCAGCGAGCCACCCCCGTCGACCACCAGGACCTTGCCCTTGCCATCGAGCTCGACCTGCTCCTTGACCAGCGAGTTGTCTTCGAAGCACTTGATGGTAACGATCTGGCCACCGAAGGAGTCGCGGCCACCGAAGTTGCTGAACATGGGTTCGAGCACCTGAACCAGGTCCGGGTAGGCGTCACACAGGTCGGGCGTTACGTAATGCTGCATGGGAAGCTCCTGTCAGTCACAACGAAGGCGGGTATCGGCCAAGGCTACACCGTAGAAGCCGTCGCAGTCATCCGGGACTGAGCAGTCAAGTTTTGCCTGTACCGGCCTCTTCGCGGGTAAACCCGCTGCCACAGGAATACCACGGGCCTGAGGAATGTGGTGATCCTGTGGCAGCGGGTTTACCCGCGCAGAGGCCGGCACAAATGAAGTTGATTCAGCCAACAGGCACAGGCTCGGCAGCCACCGTCGACTCATGCACCGGCAGCAGCGGATCACGCAACCAGCGTTCAACCAACGGCCATACCTGCACCTGTGCCGCCTTGCTCACCAGCATGTCGACATGACCAAAGGCCTCGAACCCCTCTTCACGGCCCAGACGCAAGAACTGCTTGCGCTCCCCGCCCAGCTGATCGAACAGCTTGCGGCAGGCCCACACCGGGTCCTGGAAGTCCCCCGCGCCAGCCACCGCCAGCAACGGCACATCCACTTCGGCCAGCCCCGCCCACCAGTCGTTCTGCTTGTCGCCAAAGCGCCCGAACAGGCCATGCCAGCGCATGCTCTCCAGCGCCAGGCCGATCGGCTCGTCCTCCGGACCACGCTTGAAGCGCGGCCCGGAAATCTGCCCCCAACGCTTGAGCAGCAGTTTTGCCCCCCAGGTCAGCGGAGGCACCTTGAGCGGCCAATAGACCCGGCTGACCTGGGTTCCGAAAAGCGCCACGCTGGCCACCTGCTCAGCCTTTATGAAGCCGCCACCCAAGGCTGCCACCAAGGTAGTGCCACCCAGGGAGTGGCCGACCCAGTGCGGCGCCTGGCCAGACTGCTCACGCACGAATGCACCGATCAGTGGCAGATCGTCGCGGGCATAATCGGCCACGCTGTTGTGCTTCCAGTTGCGGTTACGCGGCGACAGCCCGTGGCCGCGCATTTCCGGGATCCATACGTCGAACCCGGCCCGCGCCAGATAGGCCCCAAGGCCGATGCCCTTGGGCGAGTACCAGAAGCGCCGGTTGGAGAAACTGCCATGCAGCAGAATCACCGGCACACCTTGGGGCCGGACTTGATCGGCCAGCCCCAGGCGGGTCACGGCCAGCTCGACGCTGGGGTCCGGGCCGTTGCCGGTCTTGATCCGGTACACGTCTTCGCTGAGGTCGCCGCGGCGCTCAGCACTGAGCAAGGCCACGGGAAAAAGGTTGCTGCTGCTTTGCATAAGGTTGCTTGGTGCACAAAAAAGGGCGGGATCCATCACTGGAGCTCGCCCTGGAAAAAACCAGGCGGAAGCGCGCCAGACGCGCCCCCGCAATTTACCGCATCAGGCCGCGCCCTGGCCTTCGGCCAGGAAGAACCAGGTCTCCAGGACCGAGTCCGGGTTCAGCGACACGCTTTCGATGCCCTGCTCCATCAGCCACTTGGCCAGGTCCGGGTGGTCCGACGGGCCTTGGCCACAGATGCCGATGTACTTGCCGGCCTTGTTGCATGCCTGGATGGCGTTGGCCAGCAGCTTCTTCACCGCAGGATTTCGCTCGTCGAACAGGTGGGCGATGATGCCCGAGTCACGGTCCAGGCCCAGGGTCAGCTGGGTCAGGTCGTTGGAGCCGATGGAGAAGCCGTCGAAGTATTCGAGGAACTCTTCGGCGAGGATGGCGTTGGACGGCAACTCGCACATCATGATCACGCGCAGGCCGTTGTCGCCACGGGCCAGGCCGTTTTCGGCAAGCAGGTCGACGACCTGGCTGGCTTCGCCCAGGGTGCGCACGAACGGCACCATGATCTCGACGTTGGTCAGGCCCATTTCGTTGCGCACGCGCTTCAGCGCACGGCACTCGAGCTCGAAGCAGTCGCGGAACGACTCGCTGATGTAGCGCGAGGCGCCGCGGAAGCCCAGCATCGGGTTTTCTTCTTCCGGCTCATACAGCTTGCCGCCGATCAGGTTGGCGTACTCGTTGGACTTGAAGTCCGACAGGCGCACGATGACCTTTTTCGGGTAGAAGGCTGCCGCCAGGGTGCTGATGCCCTCGACCAGCTTCTCGACATAGAAACCGACCGGGTCGTTGTAGCCGGCGATGCGCTTGTCGACGCTTTCTTTCAGGTCGGCTGGCAGACCGGCGTAGTTCAGCAGCGCCTTGGGGTGCACACCGATCATGCGGTTGATGATGAATTCCAGACGCGCCAGGCCCACACCGGCGTTGGGCAGCTGGGCGAAGTCGAAGGCACGGTCCGGGTTGCCGACGTTCATCATGATCTTGAACGGCAGCTCCGGCATGGCGTCCACCGAGTTCTGCTTGACGTCGAAGCCCAGTTCACCCTCGAAGATGAAACCGGTGTCGCCTTCGGCGCAGGATACGGTCACGCCCTGGCCGTCTTTTAGTACCTGGGTGGCATTGCCGCAACCGACCACGGCCGGGATGCCCAGCTCACGGGCGATGATCGCCGCGTGGCAGGTGCGCCCGCCACGGTTGGTGACGATGGCACTGGCGCGCTTCATCACCGGTTCCCAGTCCGGGTCGGTCATGTCGGAAACCAGCACGTCGCCGGGCTGTACCTTGTCCATCTCGGACACGTCGTTGATCACGCGGACCTTGCCGGCGCCAATGCGCTGGCCGATGGCGCGGCCTTCGACCAGCACGGTGCCTTTCTCTTTGAGCAGGTAACGCTCCATGACATTGGCGCTGGCGCGGCTCTTCACGGTCTCAGGGCGGGCCTGAACGATGTACAGCTTGCCGTCATCACCGTCCTTGGCCCACTCGATGTCCATCGGGCGCTGGTAGTGCTGCTCGATGATCATCGCCTGCTTGGCCAGTTCGTTGACTTCGTCGTCGCTCAGGCAGAAGCGGGCACGATCGGCACGATCGACCTCGATGGTTTTGACCGAGCGGCCGGCCTTGGCTTCGTCGCCATAGACCATCTTGATCGCCTTGCTGCCCAGGTTGCGGCGCAGGATGGCCGGGCGACCAGCCTGCAGGGTTTGTTTGTGCACGTAGAATTCGTCAGGGTTGACCGCGCCCTGCACCACGGTTTCACCCAGGCCGTAGGCACCGGTGATAAACACCACGTCACGGAAGCCCGACTCGGTGTCGAGGGTGAACATCACGCCGGCGGTGCCGGTTTCTGAACGGACCATGCGCTGCACGCCGGCGGACAGGGCTACCAGCTTGTGGTCGAAGCCCTGGTGCACGCGGTAGGCGATGGCGCGGTCGTTGAACAGCGAGGCAAACACTTCCTTGGCCGCGCGGATCACGTTGTCGACGCCACGGATGTTGAGGAAGGTTTCCTGCTGGCCGGCGAACGAGGCGTCCGGCAGGTCTTCGGCGGTGGCCGAGGAACGCACGGCCACGGCCATGTTGTCGTTGCCCTGGGACATTTCGGCGAAGGCGGTGCGGATTTCCGCATCCAGGCGGGCCGGGAAATCGGCCTCCATCACCCACTGGCGGATCTGCGCGCCGGTCTTGGCCAGGGCATTGACGTCATCCACGTCGAGCGCATCGAGTGCCGCATGGATCTTGTTGTTCAGGCCACTCTGTTCGAGAAAGTCACGGTACGCCTGAGCCGTAGTGGCAAAGCCGCCCGGCACCGACA
Source organism: Pseudomonas sp. 382 (assembly GCF_002759075.1). NCBI lineage: Bacteria > Pseudomonadati > Pseudomonadota > Gammaproteobacteria > Pseudomonadales > Pseudomonadaceae > Pseudomonas > Pseudomonas sp. 382. Next base: position 6,988 of record NZ_PEMX01000029.1, on the reverse strand, counting down.
CACCGGCACCAGCGAGGTTACTGATCATCTCGCCCAGGGATGCGTTCTTGCCCCCCACATGCTCCACATCGTGGACGCCGAGCTTATCGAGGGAAACTACGTACTCTACCAAGGTGATCTCTCCACTAACTGTATTGGAAAAGCTCAAGGGCGCCCGCCTGCCTTCGTTGACTGGGCCGGACGCTTGTGGCCTGTACCTGGAATATAGGTTCGCAAAATATGGCAGAATTGCTGACAGCCGCATTCGGCAAACCGAACTTATCATATCCAAGAAACGTCATCAGCTTAAGGCCCAGATCGCAAATGAAACGAACCGCGTTCTTCATCTCCGATGGCACCGGCATCACCGCCGAAACCCTGGGCCAGAGCCTGCTCGCTCAATTCGAAAGCATTCCGTTCAATAAATTCACTCGTCCATACATCGATAGCCCGGAAAAAGCACGGACCATGGTGCAGCAGATCAATGCCGCCGCAGAGCGCGATGGCATGCGGCCGATCATCTTCGACACCATCGTCAATCAGGACATCCGCGAGATCCTGGCGACGTCGAACGGCTTCATGATCGACATCTTTTCTTCGTTTTTATCCCCGCTTGAGCAGGAACTGACGGCCCATTCGTCGTATTCCGTCGGCAAATCGCACTCGATTGGTGGCAACTCCAACTACATGGAACGCATCGAGGCGGTGAATTTCGCCCTGGACAACGACGACGGCGCGCGCACCCACTACTACGACAAGGCCGACCTGATCCTGGTCGGCGTATCGCGCTGCGGCAAGACGCCCACCTGCCTGTACATGGCCATGCAGTTCGGTATTCGCGCCGCCAACTACCCGCTGACCGAGGACGACATGGAGCGCCTGCAATTGCCGGCGGTGCTGAAGAAGCACCACAGCAAGCTGTTCGGCCTGACCATCGACCCCGACCGTCTGACCGCCATCCGCCACGAGCGCAAGCCAAACAGCCGCTATTCCAGCTTTGCCCAGTGCGAATTCGAGGTGCGCGAGGTGGAGAACCTGTTCCGCCGGGAGAACATTCCCAACATTAATTCGACGCATTTTTCGGTGGAAGAGATTTCGGCGAAGATCCTGGTGGAGAAAGGCGTGGAGCGCAGGTTCAAGTAAGCCTGCACTGGCCTCTTCGCGGGTAAACCCGCTCCCACAGGAAACTCACCAATCCTGAGACTTGTGCAGTACCTGTGGGAGCGGGTTTACCCGCGAAAGGGCCGGCACAGGAATACAAGAAAGCCCCGGCATCGCTGCCGGGGCTTTCTTTTACCTCACTACCTGACTCAGGACGGCACCACCGCCGCCTGCCCGCTCAGCGCCAGGTCGACCAGCTCGCGGTTAGCCACCGCGTACATCGCATAGTCGGTGCCGGTGGCGTTGCGCAGGTCGTCGAGCATGGCGCGCCAACGCTCGACCATCACCCGGTGCTGCTCGGCCCACAGCGCCACCCGGGCGTCCATGTCTTGCGGCGCATCGGCCATCTGCAAGACCGAGATGGTGATCGCCCGCTGCTGCAGGTCGATGTCGTCACGGAACGCCTCGCGGGCCAGGGCCTGCCAATTGTTCTCCACCGGCAGGTTGCTGATTTCCTGCAGGTACCAGGTCAGGTCCAGCGCGCTGCCCACGGCGAAGAACGCCTTGGCTACCTGCGCCGGGTCATGGCCCGTTACATCCGAGGCCTCGATGATCGGCAGCAGGGTGTACAGGTGGGTGGTACCGGCAACCATGCGCGCCAGCAATTCTGGCACGCCGGCGTCGACGAAGCTCTGGTAACGCACCATCCAGCGCTCGCGGGTCGGGCCTTCCAGCAGCTCGTCGAGCTTGAGCCCCAACTGGGCGATCTTCGGCCCGAAGTGCGCGCTGTCACGCCCGGCATCCTGCTCATTGCGGCGGCTGCGCAGGAACCAGCGGGTGGCGCGGCGGCCCAGGCGCATCAGCTCGTCCATCAAGGTCAGCTGGATCTCCGCCGGCACCTGATAGTCCAGCGCCTCGATCTGGCGGAACCAGTGCGGCAGGTGGAAGATGTCACGCACGATCACATAGGCCCCGGCGACGTTGGCCGGGCTCATGCCGGTCGACTCCTTCAGGCGCTGTACGAAAGTGATACCCATGTTGTTGACCAGGTCGTTGGCGATCTGGGTGCTGACGATTTCGCGCTTCAGGCGGTGACGGCGCATGGCGTCGGCGAACTTGCTGACCAGCGACGGCGGGAAGGCGGTTTCCATGTCGCGGGTCAGGTAGTCATCGTCCGGCACCTGCGACTTGAGCAGCTGCTCCTTGAGGTCGATCTTGCTGTACGAGATCAGCACCGACAGCTCGGCGCGGGTCAGGCCCTGGCCAGCCGCCAGGCGCTCGGCCAGCTGTTCCTCGGACGGCAGGAACTCGATCGCTCGGTCCAGCTTGCCACGGCTTTCGAGGTCGGCCATCAGGCGCTTGTATTCGGCGATCCGCTCGCGGGCGCGGCGGGCTGCCAGCGACAGGGCCTGGGTCTGCTTGTAGTTGTTGCCCAGCACCAGGCCAGCCACTTCGTCGGTCATGCTGCCGAGCAACTGGTTGCGCTGCTTCTCGGTCATATCGCCACCCTGCACCACTTCATTGAGCAGGATCTTGATATTGACCTCGTGGTCGGAGCAGTCCACGCCACCGGCGTTGTCAATGAAATCGGTGTTGGTGGCGCCGCCATGCAGGCCAAATTCGACACGACCGAGCTGGGTCATGCCGAGGTTGCCGCCCTCGCCTACCACCTTGCAGCGCAGTTCGTTGCCGTTGACCCGCAGGGCATCGTTGGCCTTGTCGCCGACATCGGCGTGGCTTTCAGTGCTGGCCTTGACGTAAGTACCGATACCGCCGTTCCACAGAAGGTCGACCGGTGCCTTGAGCAGCGCGTGCAGCAGTTCTGTCGGGGTCAGGCGGTCGGCTTCGATGGCAAAGCGTTCCTTCATCTGCGGGCTGATGGCGATGCTTTTGGCGCTGCGTGGGAAGATCCCGCCGCCTTCGGACATGATACTGGTGTCGTAGTCGCTCCAGGCTGAGCGCGGCAGGTCGAACAGGCGCTTGCGCTCGACGAAGCTGGTGGCCGGGTCCGGGTTCGGGTCGATGAAGATGTGCAGGTGGTTGAACGCCGCCACCAGTTGCAACTTGTCGGACATCAGCAGGCCGTTGCCGAACACGTCGCCGGCCATGTCGCCGATGCCGATCACGGTGATCGGGTCCTGCTGCACATTGATGCCGCGCTCGCGGAAGTGGCGCTGCACACCGACCCAGGCGCCACGGGCCGTGATACCCATCTTCTTGTGGTCATAACCGGCCGAGCCACCCGAGGCGAACGCGTCGCCGAGCCAGAAGCCGTAATCGATGGCGATGCCGTTGGCGATGTCGGAGAAGGTCGCGGTGCCCTTGTCGGCTGCCACCACCAGGTACGGGTCGTCGTCGTCGTGACGCACCACGTTGGCCGGCGGCACCACGCCACCGTCCTTGAGGTTGTCGGTGATGTCGAGCAGGCCGCAGATGAAGATGCGATAGCACGCCACGCCCTCGGCGGCGATTTCGTCACGGCTACCGCCCAGCGGCAGCCGGCGCGGCAGGAAGCCACCCTTGGCGCCGACCGGCACGATCACCGAGTTCTTCACCTGCTGGGCTTTGACCAGGCCCAGCACTTCGGTGCGGAAGTCTTCCTCGCGGTCCGACCAGCGCAGACCGCCGCGGGCGACATTGCCAAAGCGCAGGTGCACGCCCTCGACCCGTGGCGAATAGACGAAGATCTCGAACTTCGGCACAGGCTTGGGCAGCTCGGGAATCAGCTTGGGGTTGAACTTGAAGCTGAAGTACGACTTGTTCTGGCCGTTGCCATCCGGCTGGTAGAAGTTGGTGCGCAGGGTGGCCTTGATCAGGTCCAGGTACCGGCGCAGGATGCGGTCCTCGTTGAGCACCTGGACATCGTCCAGGGCGGTGAGGATCGCCTGCTCCAGGCGTTGCTGCTTGTCGTCCAGGTCTTCGCTGGTGAGCTTGCGCGCCAGGTAGAAGCGAGTCTTGAACAACCGGGTCAGCTCGCGGGCGATCTCGGTGTGGTTGTTCAGGGTGCTGGCGATGTAGCCAAGGTCGAAGCCCAGGCGGATCTGCTTCAGGTAACGGGCATAGGCACGCAGCAACGCCACGTCACGCCATGGCAGGCCGGCGGTGAGCACCAGACGGTTGAAGGCATCGTTCTCGGCGTCGCCCTTGACGATGTGGATGAAGGCATCCTGCAGGATGTCGTTGAGCTGCTGGATGTCCAGGTCCAGGCCTTCGCTATAGGTAAAGGCGAAGTCGTGGATCCAGAACTCGCGCCCGCTGGTGTGGCGCAGGCGGTATGGGAACTCGCCGAGTACGCGCAGGCCAAGGTTTTCCAGGATCGGCAGCACGTCCGACAGCGCCAGCGGGGTATCGGCATGGTACAGCTTGCAATGCAGCAGGCGGTCGCCCAGGCGGGTCAGCGGCTGGTAAAAACTCATCGCCAGCGGCTTGTGCTCGGACAGCGCCACCACGTGCTGCAGGTCGACCACCGCCGAATGCGCCGGGAAACGCTCGCGGTAGCCAGCCGGGAAGCCTTTGGGGAAGTCAGCCAGGATGTTGGTGCCCTGGGCTTCGCCGAAGTTCTCGATGACCAGCGCCGAGTAGTCGTCATGCCACGAGCGGCAGGCCTGGATCACTTCGTTTTCCAGTTGCTGCGGGTCGATGTCGATGCGGTTCTTCGGGTCGACCCGCAGAATAAGCTGCACGCGCGCCAACACCGATTCGGAGAAGAAGGTCCAGAACTCGCAATCGCTGGCCTTCAGGCGCTCCATCAGCACCTGCTGGATCTTCTGCCGCACTTCGGTGGAGTAGATCTCGCGCGGCACGTAGGCCAGGCAATAGCAGAAGCGCCCGTAGGGGTCCTTGCGCAGGAACACACGGATCTTGTTGCGTTCCTGGATCTGCACGATCGACATGACGGTGTTGAACAACTCGTCGATCGGGGTCTGGAACAGGTCGTCGCGTGGCAGCACTTCGAGCACCTGGGCCAGTTCCTTGCCCAGATGCGCTTTCGGGTCGAAGCCGGAACGGCGTTCGACTTCGGCGACCTTCACGCGAATGTAAGGGATGGCATGCACGCTCTCGCCGTACACCGACGACGTGTACAGGCCCATGAAGCGGTGCTCCTTGATGACCTTGCCGTCGGCATCGAGCTGGCGGATCGACACGTAGTCCGGGTAGGCCGGGCGATGCACGCGGCTGGGCAGCGCGGCCTTGGCGAACGACAGCAGCAGCGGCTCGTTGAGGTAGGCCACGGCGTAGTCTTCGATGCGCAGTTCTTCCGCCGTCAGGCCCACCCGCAGGCGGCGCGGCAGGCCGAGGAACGACTGTTCGTCGTAGTCCATCTGGCCACCGTTGATGTCGGCCTGGACGGTGAATTCTTCGTAGCCGAGGAAGGTGAAGTGGTTATCCAGCAGCCATTCGAGGAAAGCCTTGACCTCGCCCTTTTCGTGCTGGGCCGGGCCATAGGCGGTGTTCTCCACTTCGGCGACGACTTCACGCAGCTTGGCTTTCATCGGTTCGAAATCAGCCACCGCCACACGCACTTCGGCCAGCACCTGCTCGATCTCGCGGGCCAGCACCGTCAGCTCGGCGGCATTGGCGCAGCGGTCGATCTCCAGGTACATCAGCGACTCGTGGCGCACGCCCTCGCCCTGGGTGCCCTTGGGCAGCAGTTCAAGCAGTTCGCCCTTGGCGCCCCGGCGCACGCTCAGCACCGTGGTCTGCAGGGTGTGGATGCTGTAGCCGCGGCGGTTGAGCTCGGTGCGCACCGAGTCGACCAGGAACGGCAAGTCGTGATGCAGCACTTCGACCACGGTGTGGGTCGACTGCCAACCATTGCGCTCGTAATCGGGGTTGTACACCCGCACTTGCGGGTATTCGGGGTCGAAGCGCTCGATGATGCGCCACGCCGACAGGGTACAGCCGGCCAGATCCGAAAGCCGGCGCTGGGTGAGTTCGTCCAGAGAGATGATGCCGAAGAACTGCTCGGCGAACAGCGCCACTTGTGGCAGGGACTGTTCGCTGATGTGCTGCGCCAGGGCCGCTTGCAGTTGATGCTGGAAGTCGGCTTTGCTGGCTGCGGTGAAGAACGCCATCTGTGGTACTCCGCTTGGGCTTTGTAATGGTTGAAGCGTCGCGCACGTCCGCCATGTTACGGATCAACGATAGCCAACCCATGGCAAGCCGGACGGTAAAAACCAGACGTTGAACGTGGCAGGCACGTCCAGGGCTCGCCGAAGCTTAACGACTGAGCGGTCATTGCCGCTTGCGAGGCTGCGACAATTTCGGTCAAGGGCTGGCAACTTTACGTTTATGGATGTGTGCAAGGCTGTCAGAATTCCCTTTCAATTCCCTTGACCCGAGTCGCCGTCATGCAAATTCAAACCTCCGTGCTGTTCGCCACCCCTTGCGATGACGAGGAAGACAACATGGCGACCCTGTGCTGCCACAGCGACAAGGGGCAGATGTTTCTGCTGACCCGTTACCCGGACGAAGACACCGTCGACCTGACCCTGGATGACGAGCCGTCGACACTGGATGGGCTGAAAGTGACCTTCAGTGCACAACGCCTGCTGATCGAAGTGGCGGCCGGGGATCGTGATGCGCTGAAAGGGGATGAGGCGCTGGAGATCGTGCTGACTTCGGCGGGGACCGACCTTGAGGAAGTGGCGCTGACCCTGAAAAACATCCTGGATGGCACCGGTACCTTCGTCAGCGAGCTCTGAGTATTCCGTTCCGGCCTCTTCGCGGGCACGCCCGCTCCCACAGGGATTGTGCAAATTCTGAAACCTGCGCCGTACCTGTGGGAGATTCTATGGTTTTCAGCAAGCCAGTTTCCCGCCTTTGGTGACGTATTCGTCCTGATTTTTCATCAGGGCGAATGCCACCCGCGCGAGCTTTCTTGCCAGGATTACCAGAGCTTGGGTTG